>JAFEER010000247.1 GCA_018240985.1 Pseudomonadota bacterium | reverse complement strand
GCAGGCCCTGGAAGCTGATGCGCTCCCTGGCCATGTCCAGCCAGCGGTGCGTGTGGCGGTTAGCGGGGAACAGCTCCTTGATCTTGGCGTCGGTCTTGTAGATGTCCTCCGGGTCGCCCGACAGCGCCACCCAGCGGAACGGCCCCTTGCCCTCGCAGAACAGCGGACGGATATAGGCCGGCACGAAGCCGGGGAAGTCGAAGGCTTTTTTCACACCCTGGTCAAACGCCACCTGGCGGATGTTGTTGCCGTAGTCCACCGTGGGGATGCCCACGGACTGGAAGTCGAGCATGGCCTGCACATGCACGGCGCAGCTCTTGGCTGCGGCGTCGGTCAGCCTGGCGTGCTGCTCGGGGTCGCGCTGCACGGCCTTCCACTGCGCCACGCTCCAGCCCGAGGGCAGGTAGCCGTTGATCAAGTCGTGCGCGCTGGTCTGGTCGGTCACCAAGTCCGGCTTGATGCCGCCGGCCTTGGCGCGGCGCACCAGCTCGGGCAGGATGTCGGCCGCGTTGCCCAAGAGGCCGATGGAGATGGCCTTCTTCTCCTGCGTGTAGCGCTGGATGCGCGCCAGCGCGTCGTCCAGGTCGGTGGCCTGCTCGTCCAGGTAGCGCGAACGCAGGCGGAAGTCAATGCTCGACTGCTGGCACTCGATGGTCAAAGAGCAGGCGCCCGCCAGCGTGGCGGCCAGCGGCTGGGCGCCGCCCATGCCGCCCAGGCCGGCGGTGAGAATCCACTTGCCCGTCAGGTCGTTGTTGTAGTGCTGGCGGCCGGCCTCGACAAAGGTCTCGAACGTGCCCTGCACGATGCCCTGGCTGCCGATGTAGATCCAGCTGCCGGCGGTCATCTGGCCGTACATGAACAGGCCCTTGCGGTCGAGTTCGTTGAAATGCTCCCAGGTGGCCCATTTGGGCACCAGGTTGGAATTGGCGATCAGCACCCGCGGCGCGTTCTCGTGCGTCTTGAACACGCCCACGGGCTTGCCGGACTGGATCAGCAGCGACTCATCGGCCTCGAGTTTTTTTAGCGATTCCAGGATCTGGTCGAAGCATTCCCAGTTGCGCGCGGCGCGGCCGATGCCGCCGTAGACCACCAGGGCCTTGGGGTTTTCGGCCACCTCCGAGTCCAGGTTGTTCTGCAGCATGCGGTAAGCGGCCTCGGCCAGCCAGTTCTTGCAGTGCAGCTCGGTGCCGCGGGGTGCGCGGATGACGCGGCTGGCGTCGTAGCGCGGGTCGGCGGCGTGAAGCATGGTGTCGTTGGCGTTCATGGCGGTCTCCGGGTCAATTACGAATGGCTGGGCAAGCAGGCGGCAAGCGGCGCGGGCCACACAGTGTCAGCCGCCCACTGGCGCATGGACTCAATGTCCGGGGCAAGGTAGCGGTCTTGCTCGAGGAAGGCAACCCGTCGGCGGATGGCGGCGAACTGCGCCTCGATCAGCGGCGACGACTTCAAACTGCGGTCGAACTCCATTCCCTGAGCGGCCGACATGGCCTCCACGCCCACGATCACGGCCGTGTTGCGCGCCATCTCCATCAGGCGCCGCGCGCCGTAGGTGGCCATGGAGACATGATCCTCCTGGTTGGCCGAGGTGGGCAGGCTGGTCACGCTGCTGGGGTGGGCCAGGCATTGGTTCTCGGCGGCCAAGGCGGCGGCGGTGACCTGGGCGATCATGAAGCCCGAATTCAGGCCACTTTCGCGAATCAGGAAGGCGGGCAGTCCCGACAGGCCTGGGTCGAGCAGCAGCGACAGGCGGCGCTCGGAGATGGCACCGATCTCGGACAGCGCCAGCGCGATGATGTCGGCGGCAAAGGCCACGGGCTCGGCGTGGAAGTTGCCGCCCGAGATCACCTCCTGCGTATCGGTGAACACCAGCGGGTTGTCGGACGCGGCATTGGCCTCGATGCGCAGCACGCGCGCGGCGTGCGTGAGATTGTCCAGGCAGGCACCCATGACCTGGGGCACGCAGCGGATCGAGTACGGATCCTGCACGCGGCCGCAGTTCGGGTGCGAGGGGTCGATGGCGCTGCCCTTGAGCAGCGCGCGCACGGCGGCGGCCACGGCGATCTGGCCGGCCTGGCCGCGCGCCTCGTGAATGCGCGCGTCGAAGGGCTTGACCGAGCCCTTGATGGCCTCGAGCGTGAGCGCGCCCGACACCAGTCCGGCGGCAAACACGCTCTCGGCCGCGAACAGGCCGGCGAGCGCCAGCGCCGTGGAGACCTGGGTGCCGTTGAGCAACGCAAGCCCCTCCTTGGGGCCCAGCACGAAGGGCTTTAGCCCCACGGCGGCCATGGCCTCGCGCCCCGACACCACCCGCCCATCGACCTTGGCCTGACCCTCACCAATCAGCACGCAGGCCAGGTGCGCCAGTGGCGCCAGGTCGCCCGATGCGCCCACCGAACCCTTGGCCGGTATCACGGGCAGCACGTCGGCGTTGGCCAGGGCCAGCAGCGCATCGACCAGCACCGGGCGCACGCCCGAATGGCCCCGCGCCAGGCTCACGGCCTTGGTGGCCAGCACCATGCGCACCACGGGGTCGGGCAGCGGATCGCCCGTGCCCACGCTGTGCGACAGCACCAGGTTGCGCTGCAGATCAGCCAGGTGGTCGTGCGCGATCTTCGTGCTGGCCAGCTTGCCAAAGCCGGTGTTGATGCCGTAGACCACCTGGTCTTCATCGGCGATGGTCTGCACCGTGGCCTGGGCCGCCTGCATGCCGGCCAGCGCTGCGGGGTCAAGCGTGAGACGCAGGCCGCCCGCGCTGACGCGGCGCAGCTCGGCCAGGCTGACGTGGCCGGGGCGCAGCACCAAGGTCTCTCGCGGTGTTTGATGTGTCTTGGTCATGGGCTCGATCCTGTATATACAAGTAGGCACAAACGATAAGAAAGGCTTGGCATCCCAGCTTATCCAAACACCGGGTTGCCGTCGGCCCGGAAGCGGCTGCCAAGGCGGTAGCGCGACGCGGGGTGCAGGCAGCGCACCATGGTCACGGGCGTGCCCTGGCTCCAGGTGCGCCGGGTGAGCAGCAGGCAGGGCTGCGTCGCGTCCATCTCCAGCAGCCGCCCCTGCTCGGCCGTGGGCAGCACGGCGTCCACCACATGCTCGGCCTGGTCGAAAGGCACGTTGCGCACCAGGTACTCGGAGGGCTGCACCTGGGTGAAGTCCTGCTGCAAAAAGCCGGGCGCCATGCGCGGACTGACATAGCGGTCTTCCAGCTGCACTGGCACGCCGTTTTCAAGATGCACGCACATGGCGTGGAACACCGATTCGCCCAGGCGCAAGTCCAGCGCCGCCGCCACGTCCATGGGCGCGGCCACGCGCCCCACGCCGAGCACGCGGCAGGCGTAGTCATGGCCGCGCTGGCGGATTTCGCTCGCCAGGTGGGCGATCTGCAGCAGCGTGGACTGGGGCTTGGCCTCGGCCACGAAGCTGCCCACGCCCGCCACGCGCACGATGCGGCCCTGCTCCACCAGCTCGCGCAGCGCGCGGTTCACGGTCATGCGCGAGATGCCGAACTGCAGCACCAGCTCGTTCTCGGACGGCAGGCGGTCGCCGGCCTTCCACGAGCCGTCCTGGATCTTGCGCGCGATATGGTCCTTGACCTGCTGGTACAGGGCCAGCGCCGGAGGTTCAGGCTGCGCGGCCTTGGCGCTGGATGCGGTGGCAACGGACATGGCCTGCGGTTTCAGTGGGCGTCCGCCGCCATGGATTCGGCACGGATTTCCTCGGTCAGGCGCGCCTTCAAGTCCATGAACTCGGGCGAGGTCTTGATGGTGTAGTGCCTCGGGTGCGGCAGAGTTACCGCGATCTCGCTCTTGATGCGCCCCGGGCGCGCACTGAACACCGCCACGCGGTTGGCCATGAAGATGGCCTCGTCGATGTCGTGCGTGACGAACATCACGGTCTTGCGCTCGGCCTCCCAAATGCCCAGCAGCAGCTCCTGCATCAGCACCCGGGTCTGGTTGTCGAGCGCGCCGAAGGGCTCGTCCATCAGCAAAATCTTGGGGTCGTTGGCCAGCGCGCGGGCAATCGCCGTGCGCTGCTGCATGCCGCCCGAGAGCTGCTTGGGGAAATGCTGCTCGAAGCCGCGCAACCCCACCTTGGCGATGAAATAGGCTGCGCGCTCCTTTTGCTGCGCTTCGGGCATGCCGCGCTCGCGCAGGCCGAAGCGGATGTTCTGCTCGATGGTGAGCCAGGGGAACAGCGTGTAGCTCTGGAACACCATGCCGCGGTCGGCGCCCGGCCCCTCCACGGGGCGGCCACCCAGCAGCACGCGGCCCTGCGTGGGGTAGTCCAGCCCGGCGACGATGCGCAGCATGGTGGACTTGCCGCAGCCCGACGGCCCGAGGATGGTGACGAAGTCGTTCTCCTGCACCTCGAAATCGACCGGCAGCAGGGCCTGCGTGGCCTGGCCGTTGGGACTGATAAAGGTGCGCGAAACGGCTTGAATGGAGAGCAGCGGGTTCATCGCAGGGCGCTCCAGGCGAACAGGCGGCGGTTGATGGCCTTGAACAGGGCGTCGGACACCAGGCCGATCAGCCCGATGACGATGATGCCGAAGATGATCTGGCCCGTGTTCAGCAGCGCCTGGCTGTCGGTGATCATGTGGCCTATGCCCGACGAGGAACCAATCAGCTCGGCCACGATGACGTAGGTCCAGGCCCAGCCCAGCACCAGGCGCAGGGTTTCTGCAATGTCGGGCGCGGCCCCGGGGATGAGCACGCGGCGCACGATGCCGCTGTTGCTGGCGCCCAGCGTATAGGCCGCCTCCACCAGGTCTTTGCGCGCATTGCCCACGGTGACGGCGACCATCAGGATGATCTGAAAGAAGGAGCCGATGAAGATCACCAGCAGCTTCTGCAGCTCGCCCAGGCCGGCCCACAGAATCAAGAGCGGAATGAAGGCCGATGCCGGCAGATAGCGGCAAAACGACACAAAAGGCTCCAGAAAGGCCTCAACACCCTTGTGCGCGCCCATGGCAATGCCCAGCGGCACGGCCACCACGGCGGCCATGATGAAGCCGCCCAGCACGCGCCACACGGTCATGGCTATGTCGTGCAGAAAGCCGAACTCGGTAAAGAGCTTGTAGCCTTCCTCGGCCATGGTGATGGGGCTGGCCAGGAAGGTGGGCGAGACAAAGCCGCCCAGCGTGAAGAAGGCCCACACCGCAAAGAACAGCACAAAAAACGCCACCCCCAGGGCCACCCGCGCGCGGGCGCTCACGGGCTCCAGCGGCGCCAGGGCGCGGCGGCGCGGTATCTGCTGCGCCCCAGCAGGGGGCGGCACGGCGCTCATCACTGGGTTCATCTCACCGTCCTTTGGCACCTGGTGCTCACTTGATGAAGCTGTCGTCGACCATGGCGCCGTAGTTGTCCGGCTGCTTGCGGATGATGCCGGCCTCCTGCAGGATCACGGCAGCATCCTTCATGAACTGCTGCAGCTCGCCGGCGAAGAACTTCTGGTTGGCGGCCTTGTCCTGCCAGCGCAGGTAGGACGCAGACTTGCCAAAGGCCTCGCCCGTCTGCTTGACGGCCGTGCCCATGATTTCGTAGGACTTGGCAGGGTCGGCCTTGATCATCTCCACCGCCTCGAAGTAGGAGTTGGCCAACGCCTGGGCCGCCTTGGGGTTGGCCTTGAGCCATTCGGGCGCGCAACCCACGGTGTCCATCACCATCGGGTAGTCCAGCGTGGTGGCCAAAATCTTGCCGGCCTGCGGATTGGCACGCACGCTGGACAAATAGGGCTCGTAGGTCATGGCCGCATCGTTCTGGCCCGACACGAAGGCCTGGGCCGCCGGCTGGGGCTCCAGCGAGACCACCTTCACGTCCTTCACGCTCATGCCGTTCTTGGACAGCATCCACGCCAGCCCGAAGTACGGCGCCGTGCCCGGCGCGCTCACGCCTATGGTCTTGCCCTTCAAGTCGGCAAAGCTCTTGACCTCATTGCGCACCGCCAGGCCGTCGGCGCCATAGGACTTGTCCATCTGGAAGATTTGCACGATGGGCACGCCGTTGGTGTTCCAGGCCACATGCGTCTCCACCGTGGTGGCCGCGCACTGTATGGCCTTGGAGGCCAGGGCCAGGTGGCGATCCTTCTGCGGGATCATCTTGAGCTCCACGTCCAGGCCGTTCTTCTTGAAGATGCCCGCCTTGTCGGCCAGCGTCAGCGGCGCAAAGCCCGTCCAGCCCGACATGCCCAACGTCAGCTGGGTCAGCTGGGTCTGTTGGGCCTGCGCGGACGCGGCCAGCCCCATCACCCCCGCCACAGCCGCTACCAGCGACGCCATCTTCAAAACCACTCGGCTCATCATCTGCTCCTGTAGGAAAAAATACTTGTGCTTGTCTGGATGGAAGCAGCCCTTGCCTCCCGGCAGCGATGATCAGGGTTTTGGCATACCTGTCTATACAGGGTAAACACCAAAAAAATCGCACTTCGACAAAGAAGCGCTCTACATGCACAAGAGCCCCCATACCAAAGGGAGGCCGGAGAGTGTCGGATTTTTTGACAGTCAATCGAATGCAACCAACAATCAAACCACGCAAGTCATTGAATTTGAAGAATATTTAAATCCTGGCGCGATTTATGCGTGTCAATCGACGCACGTATTGCTGCAACCACCCAGGAGAGTTTCCATGAGCATCTCGAATTGGATCAAACGCGCAAGCGCCATGTGCGCACTGGTTTGCGCAACCGTCGCCGCGCATGCCGCGCCGACCTTATGGGTGAGCACGGGGGGCGGCGGATTGGCAACGGTGGACGTCGCAACCGGCGCAACGTCGTTCATCGGGGGAACCAGTGTTGTACTCACCGACATCGCTTTCAGCCCCACGGGCGACCTCTACGGAATTTCGTTTTCTGGTCTTTACAAAGTGAACTCGAGCACTGGAGCGACGACCTTCGTCGGCAACCTGGGCGCCGTCAGCGGCACGGCCAACGCCCTGGTCTTCGGCTCTGACGGCACCCTGTACATGGCCGGCAGTTCGCTTTATTCCGTCAACACACTGACCGGCGCCGCAAGCTCGATTGGAGCGATTGGCTTCCAGTCGGGGGGTGATCTGGCTTTCATCGGTAGCAACCTTTACATGGCGTC
Organism: Pseudomonadota bacterium; assembly: GCA_018240985.1. Lineage (GTDB taxonomy): Bacteria > Pseudomonadota > Gammaproteobacteria > Burkholderiales > Burkholderiaceae_C > Alicycliphilus. The sequence goes on along the minus strand of JAFEER010000247.1, from coordinate 19,467 downwards.
GAGCGGCAATCAGCTCATCCATGTAAACGCCTCCACTGGCGCAGGCACCTTGGTCGGAAATCTGGGCGTCGCGAATATGTTTGGCCTGGCAACCCCCGACAACGTGAACCTCTACGGCGTGGCCGGCCAGAGCGTTTACCTGGTCAATGCCGGTACGGGCGCAGCCACGTTGCAGTCCTCGTTCTCCCCATCCCTTACCGGAGGCGCATTCGGGCTGGCCTTCCACACCGAGTCCGGCGGCGGCAACGTGCCGGAGCCCGGCACACTGGCACTGGCTGGCCTTGCCCTGTTCGGAGTCATCGCAGCCCGCAAACGCCGCGCCAAGTTCACACACCGCGCATAGTGCAGATCCAGCGCGTTCCCGCCTGATCCAGCACCGTCAATTCAGACCCATGGCTGCAACCACCGGCTTTAGCCGGTGGTTGCCGGTGGTTGTTGAGTGGAATTACTCCGCCTCGATCTTGGAGCTCTTGATCACGCCCGCCCAGTTGGCGTAATCGGCCTTCACCCGTTCGCCCAGCTGCTGCGGGCCCTGGTAGTCGGCGTTGGCGCCCTGCTCCTGCGCCTTTTTGCGAAACGCCGGGTCTTCCACCACCTTCTTGAGGTCAGCCGCCAGCTTGTCGATGACCGGCCTGGGAACGGCCGCGGGCGCAAACAGCGCGAACCACGAGGTGGCGTTGACGCCGGGGTAGCCGGCCTCGGCCGTGGTGGGCACGTCGGGCAGGCTGGCCAGGCGCTCCTTGCCGGTGACGGCCAGCACGCGCAGCTTGCCGGCCGCGATGTGCGGCATGAAGGGCGGCGCCGTGCCGAAGGTCAGATCCACCTGGCCGCCCAGCAGGTCCTGCAGCGCCGGGCCCGTACCCTTGTAGGGCACGTGCACCATCTTGATGCCGCCCTGCTGCTCCAGCATGGCGCCCGTCACATGCTGCAGCGAGCCGTTGCCCGATGACGCGTAATTGAGCTTGCCCGGGTTGGCCTTGGCGTAGGCGACCAGTTCCGCCAGCGTCTTCGCCGGCAAATCGCCGCGCACCACGATGATCTGCGGCGCCGAGATGATGTTGGCCACGGGCTGGAAGTCCTTTTGCTCCCACTGCGGCGCCTTCGTCAGGTGCGGCGAGATGACGTGGTAGCCCGAGTACTGCATGAGCAGGGTGTAGCCATCGGGCTCGGCACGCTTGACCAGGTTGGCCGCAATGGCGCCGTTGCCGCCGCCCTTGTTGTCCACCACCACCGGCTGGCCCAGAACGGGCGCCAGCGCCTGGGCCGCCATGCGGCCGGAGATGTCGGTGGTGCCGCCGGCGGCGGCGGGCACCACGAAGGTCACGGTGCGGCTGGGGTAGGCGCCCTGCGCCCAGGCGCCCGATAGCGCCAATGTGGCCAGGGCCAGGGTGGTGAATTGCTTGCGTGTGATGCGCATCAAAGGTCTCCTCGGTGTGTAAAAAATCAGGCGCTATGCATTCCAGGGCGTGCCAGGGCGCGCTCGCGGATGGCGTCGAAGCCGGCCGGCACCGGATGCAGATCCAACCGGCGCCCGGCCTTGACGATCTGGCTGGGTACCTCATGGCCGATCAGCGCGGGCAGGCGGGCCGCGGCGGCAATCAGCGCCGGCAGGTCGATGCCCGTGTCGTAGCCCATGAGCTGCAGCGCATGCACCACCTCTTCGGTGCACACGTTGCCCGTGGCACCCGGCGCATAGGGGCAGCCGCCCAGGCCGCCCAGCGAGGCGTCGAAGCGCTGCGCACCCGCGGCTATGGCGGCCAGCAGGTTGGCCAGCCCCATGCCGCGCGTGTTGTGGAAGTGCAGCGTGAAGGCCATGGCCGGCCAACGCGCGCGTGCCGCGGCCACTAGCTGTGCCACCTGCGACGGGTAGGCCATGCCCGTGGTGTCGCACAGCGTGATGCCCTGCACGCCCAGGTCGGCAAAGCGCCGCACGTACTCCCACACGGCCTCCAGGGCCACGTCGCCCTCCATCGGGCAGCCGAACACGCAGGACAGCGACACGTTCACCGGCACCTGCGCGGCCTGCGCCATGGCGACCACCTGCGCCAGCGCCGCGAAGGACTGCGCGCGCGTCATGCGCAGATTGGCCAGGTTGTGCGTCTCGCTCACCGACATGACCAGGTTCAACTCGTCGGTGCGCGACTCGATGGCGCGCTCCGCGCCGCGCGCGTTGGGCACCAGCGCGGTATAGGTCGTGCCGGGGCGGCGTGCGATCTCGCACATCACCACCTCGGCATCGCGCAGCGCGGGAATGGCCGTGGGCGAGGTGAACGATGTCACCTCGATCTTCGCCACCCCCGCGGCGGACAAGGCGTTGACGAGGGCGATCTTGTCCGCCGTGGGCACGAACTGCGCCTCCATCTGCAGGCCGTCGCGCAGGCCCACGTCGCAGATTTCGATACGGCGCCCGGCGCCGTTCCATACGCTCTTCATTGGATCACTCCCTTGCCACGCAGCAGCGCGATCTGTTCCGGCGTGAGGCCGGCCTCGGCCAGCACGGCGTCGGTGTCGTCGCCCAGGTGCGGGGCGCTGGTGCGTATCGTCCCAGGCGTGGCCGAGAGCTTCGGGCAGATGCCCGGCACGGTGACGTCGTAGCCGTCGCGCGTGTGCTGGGTCAGCAGCATGCCGCGCGCCTGGTAATGCGGGTCTTCCGCGATGTCCCTGGCCGTGTACACCTTGCCCACCGGCACATGGGCGGCGGAGAGCAGCCGCATCACCTCGGCCACGGTGCGCTCCTGCGTCCAGGCGGCGATGGCGGCATCCACCTCGTCGATACGCGCCACACGGCCGGCGTTGTCGGCCAGCTGCGCGTCGTCGGCCAGATCCTGTCGGCCTATGGTGGCCATCAGGCGCTTGAAGATGCTGTCGCCATTGCCGGCCACCAGCACCCAGCCATCCTGGCAGGGGTAGGCGTTGCTGGGTGCGATGCCTGGCAGCGCGCTGCCCGCGGCCGCGCGCACGGCGCCAAAGGCGCTGTATTCGGGGATCAGGCTTTCCATGCAGTTGAACACGGCCTCATGCAGCGCCACGTCGATCACCTGGCCCGCGCCGCCATTCACCTTGCGGTGGTACAGGGCCATCATCACGCCGATGGCGCCATGCAGCGCCGCCAGCGTGTCGCCGATGGACACGCCCACGCGCACCGGCACGCGGCCAGGCTCGGCCGTGAGGTGGCGCAGGCCGCCCATGGCCTCGCCGATCACGCCAAAGCCCGGCAGGTCGCGGTACGGCCCCGTCTGGCCGTAGCCCGAGATGCGCAAAATCACCAGGCCCGGGTTCAGCGCGTGCAGCTCGGCCGGCGACATGCCCCAGCCCTCCAGCGTGCCGGGGCGGAAGTTCTCGATCAGCACATCGGCCTCGGCGATCAACTTGCGGGCGATATCCTGGGCCTCGGCCTGGCGCAGATCCAGCGCCACCGATTTCTTGTTGCGCGACTGCACCTGCCACCACACCGAGGTGCCGTTCTTGATCAGGCGCCAGTTGCGCAGCGGGTCGCCGGCGCCCACGGCCTCGATCTTGACCACGTCGGCGCCGAATTCGCCCAGCGTCTTGCCGCAGAACGGCCCGGCGATGAGCTGGCCCATCTCGATCACGCGCACGCCGGCCAGTGCCGCGGCCGTGGGGGTGACTGTGTCTTGCATGTGTTGTCTCCAGTAAGTCCGGCGCGCATCATGCGCCGGCCCTGGCGCCACGGCAAAGCGCTTTGGCGCGACGCTGCCATCGCAAACCGGCATGGCCGGCCGGCCGGCGCAGTACCATCGCCAGCCATGAAGCTCGATCCCGTCTCCCTGCGCCTGTTCGTCGCCGTGATGGAGGACGGCGCCATCGCTCGCGCCGCGGCGCGCGAACATATCGCGCCCTCGGCGGCGAGCCGGCGCCTGGCCGAGCTGGAAGACCAGCTGCGCGTGGAGCTGTTTGCGCGCAGCAACCGCGGCACCGAGCCCACGGCCGCGGCCTACACCCTCTTGAACCTGGCGCGCGGCGTGCTCAACGACCTGGACGGCATCGCCACGCAGATGGGCGACTACCGCGCCGGCGTGCGCGGCCATGTGCGTGTGGTGGCCAATATCTCCGCCATCACGCAGTTTCTGCCCGGCGAGCTGCAGCGCTTCATGGCCGCGCACCCGCAGGTTCAGGTGCAGCTGCAGGAGCAGATCAGCAGCGCCGTGGCGCAGTCGGTGGCCGAGAACGCGGCCGACGTCGGCATCCTGAATCACGGCAGCTACGGCGAGCGCGTCGCCCTGCTGCCCTACCGCGAGGACGAGCTGGTGCTCATCGTGCCCGCGGGCCACGCCCTGGCGCGCAAGCGCAGCGTGCGCCTGATGGACGCCCTGCCCCACCCCTTCGTCGGCATGCACCCGGGCAGCGCCATCAACCACCTGCTCACGCGCGCCGCGGCCGAACTGGAGCTGCCGCTCAGGCTGCGCATGCAAGTCACGAGCTACGACGCGCTCTGCCTGATGGTGTCGGCCGGCCTGGGCGTGGCGGTTTTGCCGCGCGGCAGCGCGCAGAACCTGCGCGGCTCGCTGGCGCTGCGCGCCATCACCCTCGCCGAGCCCTGGGCGCGCCGGCGCCTGTCGCTGTGCGTGCGCGCGCAGGAGTCGCTGTCGGGCGCGGCGCGGCTGCTCGTGGATCATTTGCGCGCCGACGACGGGGAGGCCGCATGAACCTGCGCTGGGACATCTTCTGCCAGGTGATCGACAACTATGGCGACATCGGCGTGTGCTGGCGCCTGGCGGCGCAGCTGGGCGCGCGCGGCCACCAGGTGCGCCTGTGGGTGGACGACGCCAGCGCCCTGGCCTGGATGGCGCCCCGGGGTGCGGCCGGCGTGCAGGTGCTGCCCTGGCGTGAGGATGCACCGGCGGACGGGCCCGGCGACGTGGTGGTGGAGGCCTTCGGTTGCGAGATTGCTCCTGATTTTATAGCTGCCATCGCACGCCATGCAAGCGCAAAAGGCCAAAAACCCTTGTGGATCAACCTGGAATACCTGTCCGCCGAGGACTATGTGGAGCGCTGCCACCGCCTGCCCTCGCCGCTGATGAGTGGCCCGGGCAAGGGCCTGACGCGCTGGTTCTTCTACCCCGGCTTCACGCCGCACACGGGCGGCCTGCTGCGCGAGCCCGACCTGGCCGCGCGCCAGGCGGCCTTTGAGCGCCCGGCCTGGCGCACGGCGCACGGCATCGGCACCGATGATCTGGCCGTCTCGCTGTTCTGCTACGAGCCGCCGGCCCTGGGGCCGCTGCTCGATCTGCTGGGCCAGCGCAGCGATGCGAGGCTGCTCGTCACCCCCGGCCGTGCGCACGCTGCGGTCTTGAATGAAATCAGCCACCAGCCCTTGCACAGCAAGCGCGAGCAGCTATCTATTTCAAACCTAGAACCTCGCCCCCAGCCGGCCTTTGACGAGCTGCTCTGGGCCTGCGACCTGAACTTCGTGCGCGGCGAGGATTCGCTGGTGCGCGCGCTCTGGGCCGGCCAGCCCTTCGTCTGGCAGATCTACCCCCAGCACGACGACGCGCACCACGCCAAGCTGCAGGCCTTTCTGGACTGGCTGCAGGCGCCGGCGTCGCTGCGGCGCTGGCATGCGCTGTGGAACGGGCTGGAACAACTGGCAGCGCCGGCGGCGCTGCCACTGCTCGATGCGACCACGCTGGACGAGTGGCGCGTCTGCGTGCAGGCGGCGCGCACACGCCTGCTGGCTCAGCCCGATTTATTGACCTTACTAATGGGATTTGTGGCCGAGAAAAGCTAGAATGACCGGCTTTGCGCCACTAACAGGCGGCACACTCCGTGCCCCACCGGCGCACCCCGCCGCGGATCATGCGCCGGGGTGGAGGGCAGCCATCCGGCCCCGCCCGCCCGCCCCGTCCTGTGGAGCGGCCCAACCTTTCGCTCAAGCCAACCCATGAAAATCGCTCAAGAAATCCGCGCCGGCAACGTGATCATGCAGGGCAAGGACCCCATGGTCGTCCTGAAGACCGAATACGCCCGCGGCGGCCGCGGCGCCGCCACCGTGCGCATGAAGCTCAAAAGCCTGATCGGCAACATGGGCACCGAAATCGTGTTCAAGGCCGACGACAAGATCGACAACGTCATCCTGGACAAGAAGGACTGCACCTACTCCTACTTCGCCGACCCGATGTACGTGTGGATGGACGCCGAGTACAACCAGTACGAGGTCGAGGCCGGCAACATGGGCGACGCCATCAGCTACCTGGAAGACGGCATGACCGCCGAAGTGGTGTTCTATGACGGCAAGGCGATCTCGGTCGAACTGCCCACCAGCGTGGAACGCGAAATCACCTGGACCGAGCCCGCCGTGAAGGGCGACACCTCCGGCAAGGTGCTCAAGCCCGCCAAGATCGGCACCGGCTTCGAAGTTTCCGTGCCGCTGTTCGTGGGCCAGGGCGACAAGATCGAAATCGACACCCGCACCGGCGAATACCGCAAGCGCGTGTAAGCCAGTCGGGCATACATCCACAAAAGGGAACGTCCGGTACGTTCCCTTTTTTGTGGCAAATCCCTTGGCCTTGCCGCCCTACAGCCCGTCAGGCTTCACCACGGGCACCTTGCCCGGCCGCGTGGCCAGACTCACCAGCCAGGCCACGGCGAAGCCCGTGGGGACGCCAAATACCCCGGCCGAGATGGGGTGGATGCCGAACCACAGGCCATCCGGAAGCAGCAAGCCTGGCACCCAATCGCGCACGCTCTCCACCTGCGCCAGCAGGTAATACATGGTCACCGACAGACCGGCCAGCATGCCCGCCACGGCGCCACGGCGCGTGGTGCCGCGCCAGAAGATGCCCAGCACCATGACCGGCACGAAGGCCGAGGCCGCAATCGAGAACGAGGCCGAGACCATGGGCAGGATCTCGGACGGCTTGAGGGCCGCCACGAAGGCCGCCGACAGAGCCACCGAGAGCAGCGCGAACTTGGTCAGGATCACGCGCTGTTCGGGCGATGCCTTGCGCCGCGTCTGCTGAAAATACAGGTCGCGCACCAGCGCGTTGCTGATGGTGAGCAGCAGTCCGTCCGCGGTAGACAGGGCCGCAGCCAGGCCCCCGGCTGCCACCAGGCCCGAGATCACATAGGGCAGGCCGGCAATCTCTGGCGTGGCCAGCATGATCAGGTCGGCGCCGAAACGGATCTCGCCAAACTGCACGATGCCGTCGCCGTTCATGTCCTCCACCGACAACAGCGAGGCATCCACCCCCGCCCACTGCGCCATCCAGTTGGGCAACTGGTCGAAGCTGCTGCCCACCAGGTTGTTCATGACCTCGTACTTCACCAGCACCGCCAGGGCCGGCGCGCTCAGGTACAGGAGCGCCACGAAGAACAGCGACCATGCCACCGAGGTGCGCGCCGCGCCCACCGAAGGTACCGTGTAGTAGCGCGTCAGCAGATGCGGCAGGCCGGCCGTGCCGACCATCAGGCAGAACATCAGCGCCAGAAAGTTGCGCCGCGAATAGTCGAACGCCTGCTGCTCGGCCGGAGTTCCATGCGGGTCGCCGGCAAAGGCCTGGCTGTGGCGCGGCAGGCCGCCGAGCTCACGCGCGCGCTCGTAGTTGCTTTGCATCTCGCGCGTCCAGCGCTCGCGTGCGCTGGCCTCGTCGCGCGGCATGTTGGCCAGCTCACGGCTGGCCGCGACGATCAGTCCCACGTCGGCATTCTGGGCGCGCAGGCGCTGCAGGCGCGCACGCGTGGCATCGCGCTCGCGCGCCAGCGCCGCGGGCACATCTGCCAGGCGCGCCTCATAGTCGCGCGCACGCTGCAGGTAGGCGGCGACGACCTGGCGCTCCACTTCGGAGGCCAGCAGGCCTTCTTCCAGCTGCGCGATCTTGCCCAGCTGCTTGCCGGCCACGATGGGGGCCACCGGGTTGCCCAGCTGTTTGTAGGCCAACCAGGAAACGGGTATCAGGAACGCCAGCAGGATCACCATGTACTGTGCCACCTGCGTCCAGGTGATGGCGCGCATGCCGCCCAGGAAGGAGCACAGCAGCACGCCGCCCAGGCCCAGCATGATGCCGATCTCGAATTGCACGCCGGTCAGGCGCGAGGCGATCAGCCCCACGCCATAGATCTGCGCCACCACATAGGTGAACGAGCACAGCACCGCCGCCAGCGCAGCGATGATGCGCGGCCAGCGCCCGCCAAAGCGCACCTGGAAAAAATCGGGAATGGTGTAGAGCTTCATGGCCCGCAGGTGCGGCGCCACCAGCATCGCCACCAGCACGAAGCCCCCCGTCCAGCCCAGCAGATAGGCCAAGCCGCCCGGCAGCCCCGGCGTGCCGGAAAAACCCTGCAGATAGAGCGCGCCCGAGAGGCTGATGAACGACGCCGCACTCATCCAGTCCGCCGCCGCCGCCATGCCGTTGTAGAACGGCGGGATGCGCCGGCCCGCCACATAGTATTCGTCGGGATCGGACGTGCGCCCGTAGACCCCGATGCCGGCATAGGCCATCACCGTCAGGAACAAAAAGATGGGGCCTATCCACTGGCGCGACAGGCCCTGCTGCTCGGCCCAGGCCATGAAGGCCAGAAAACCCAGCAGGCCCGCGACGTACAGCGCCATGATGCGGTTCAGGCGCGCCATGTAGCTGCGCCCAGCCGCGCGGCGCTCAGTCATGGGGTTGGGCAGCGCCGTCCTTGCCCTGCGCCGCCAGATCCTGTCGCTCGAAATAGTCCATCGCCACGCAGTACACGCCAACGATGACGATGAACATCAGCACCGTACCTTGCGAAGCCAGCCAGTATCCGAGCTGCCAGCCGCCCACCATGATTTGCAGGTCGCGCGCGAAGTAGCTGACGCCGAAGGACACCAGCGCCCACAGCAGCAGCAGCACGGCCTTGAGCCACAGGTGGCGCGCATCGTGCAGGTCGGGGGCAAAGTTGGCCCCCGGCTGCTCGCCCGCCATCAGGCCTTCGGTGAGCGTCCTGCGGTGCTGCATGGACTTGGGGCAGCGATGGCAATCAGCTGGCCAGCGTCTGCCAGGTACTGATGACGCTGTCAGGGTTCAACGAGATCGACGAAATTCCCTCTGCCGCCAGCCACTGCGCAAAGTCCGGGTGGTCGCTGGGGCCCTGGCCGCAGATGCCGATGTACTTGCCCTGCGCGCGGCAGGCCTTGATCACCTGGTGGATCAGTGCCTCCACGGCCGGGTCGCGCTCGTCGAAGTCCTGCGCCAGCAGCTCCAGGCCCGAGTCGCGATCCAGCCCCAGGGTGAGCTGGGTCAGGTCGTTGGAGCCGATGGAGAAGCCGTCGAAATGCTCCAGGAAACGCTCGGCCAGCACGGCGTTGCTCGGCACCTCGCACATCATGATGAGCTTGAGCTCGTCCTGCCCGCTCTTCAGGCCATGCTCGGCCAGCAGCTGCGTCACGCGCGCCGCCTGGCCCAGGGTGCGCACGAAGGGCACCATGATCTGCACATTGGTCAGGCCCATCTCGCCGCGCACGCGCTTCAATGCCTCGCACTCCATGGCGAAGGCCTCGCCAAACTCCTGGCTGATGTAGCGCGCCGCGCCGCGGAAGCCCAGCATGGGGTTCTCTTCCTCGGGCTCGTAGCGGCTGCCGCCGATCAGCTTGCGGTACTCGTTGGACTTGAAGTCCGACAGGCGCACGATGACCGGCTTGGGCCAGAAGGCGGCGGCGATCGTCGCCACGCCCTCGGCCACCTTGTCCACGTAGAAGGCGCGCGGGCTGGCGTGGCCGCGCGCGACCGATTCGACGGCTTTTTTCAGGTCGGCATCGACGGCCGGGTAGTCCAGGATGGCCTTGGGGTGCACGCCGATGTTGTTGTTGATGATGAACTCCAGGCGCGCCAGGCCCACGCCTTCGTTGGGCAGCTGGGCGAAGTCAAACGCCAGCTGCGGGTTGCCGACGTTCATCATGATCTTGGTGCTGATCTTCGGCATCTCGCCGCGCTGCACCTCGGTCACCTCGGTTTCCAGCAGGCCGTCGTAAATGTGGCCGGTATCGCCCTCGGCGCAGCTCACCGTGACCAGCGTGCCATCTTTCAGCAGATCGGTGGCGTTGCCGCAGCCCACCACGGCCGGGATGCCCAGCTCGCGCGCGATGATGGCGGCGTGGCAGGTGCGCCCGCCACGGTTGGTGACGATGGCGCTGGCGCGCTTCATCACCGGCTCCCAGTTCGGATCGGTCATGTCGGTGACCAGCACGTCGCCGGCCTGCACCTTGTCCATCTCGCGGATGTCGTGTACCAGGCGCACCGGGCCGGTGCCGATCTTCTGGCCGATGGCGCGGCCCTCGGCCAGCACCTGGCCATGGCCCTTCAACTTGTAGCGCTGCTCGGCCTGGCCCTTGGCCTGGCTCTTCACCGTCTCGGGGCGCGCCTGCAGGATGTAGAGCTGGCCGTCCTGGCCATCCTTGCCCCACTCGATGTCCATGGGGCGCCCGTAATGCTGCTCGATGACGAGGGCGTAGTGCGCCAGCTGCTCGATCTCGGCGTCACTGAGCGAATAGCGGTTGCGCAGCTCGGTCGCCACGTCGGTGGTCTTGACCAGCTTGCCCGTGGCGGCCTTTTCCTCGGCAGAGGCAAACACCATCTGGATCAGCTTGCTACCCAGGTTGCGGCGGATCACGGCCTTGTTGCCCGCCTTGAGCATGGGCTTGTGCACATAGAACTCGTCGGGGTTCACGGCGCCCTGCACCACCGTCTCGCCCAGGCCGTAGCTGCTGGTGATGAAAACGACCTCTTCAAAGCCGCTCTCGGTATCGATGGTGAACATCACGCCGGCCGCGCCCAAGTCGGAGCGCACCATGCGCTGCACGCCCGCCGACAGCGCCACCACGTCGTGCGCGAAGCCCTTGTGCACGCGGTAGCTGATGGCGCGGTCGTTGTACAGGGAGGCGAACACCTCCTTCATCTTGTGCAGCACATCCTCGATACCGACGACGTTCAGGAAGGTTTCCTGCTGGCCGGCGAAGGAGGCATCGGGCAGGTCTTCGGCCGTGGCGGACGAACGCACGGCAAAGCTGGCCTGGGCGTTGCCGCCGCTCAACGTGGCGAACGCGGCGCGCACGGCCTGTTCCAGGTCTTTCGGGAACGGCTGGTTCTCGACCCAGCCGCGGATCTCGGCGCCGGCCACGGCCAGGGCGCGCACGTCGTCCACATCGAGCGCCGCCAGGCGGGCGCTGATGCGGTCATGCAGGCCTTCGTACTTCAAAAATTCGCGGAAGGCGTGCGCCGTGGTGGCAAAGCCCGTGGGCACGCGCACCCCTTGGGGCAGCTGCGAGATCATCTCGCCGAGGCTGGCGTTCTTGCCGCCAACGACCTCGACGTCGCTCATTCTCAGGTTTTCAAACGGTACGACCAGGGCGGTCGCCTCAAAGCGTGCAGACATGGGAAAGCTCCAGAAGTTGAAACCGGGTCTGCGCCTGCTGCTATCACGAAAGACGGCAGGCGAGCGCCCATGCAGCGGCCACGGCTTTGCTGTTGTGGTTGTGGGCCGGCGCGGTACATGGGGGGAATTTGGGAATAATGGGCGCCATTGTAGGCGCGCCATCAACACCGTGCGCCACCGTTCAACATACCTTCACCCTGCCCCATGCTGCCCACGCACACGCGCACCGTCTTCTACATCTCCGACGGCACCGGCATCACCGCCGAGACCTTCGGCAACGCCATCCTGGCCCAGTTCGACATGCGCCCGCGCCATGTGCGCCTGCCCTTCGTCGACAGCGTGGACAAGGCCCATCAGGCCGTGCGCCAGGTCAACCACACGGCCGAGCTGGAGGGCCGAAAGCCCATCGTCTTCACCACCCTGGTGAACATGGACGTGCTCAAGGTGATACAGGACGGCTGCAAGGGCATGCTGATGGATATGTTCGGCACCTTCGTGCGCCCGCTGGAGCAGGAACTGGGCATCAAGAGCCTGCACCGCGTGGGGCGCTTTTCCGACATCACGCGCTCCAAGGAATACCTGGATCGCATCGAGGCCATCAACTTCAGCCTGGATCACGACGACGGCCAGAGCCACCGCGACCTGGAGGGCGCCGACGTGATCCTGATCGGCGTCTCCAGGAGCGGCAAGACGCCCACCAGCCTGTACCTGGCCATGCAATGCGGCCTGAAGGTAGCCAACTACCCGCTGATCCCCGAGGATTTCGAGCGCCGCCAGCTGCCGCCCGCCCTCATGCCCTACCGCAAGAAGATCTTCGGCCTGACCATACAGCCCGAGCGCCTGAGCGAGATCCGCAACGAGCGCCGCCCCAACTCACGCTATGCCGACCTGGCCAACTGCCGCTACGAAATCAGCGAAGCCGAGGCCATGATGCGCCGCGCGGGGATACGCTGGCTGTCCACGACGACAAAGAGCATCGAGGAGATCGCCACCACCATCTTGCAGGAGGTGCGGCCAGAGAGGTTGGTGTATTGAGGGTAGTGTGGAATCCTAATGGAAGTCTGTCTAAATCATTTTCCTGCAGCGCCCTCCGTTTTTCTGCTTTATGGGCGCAGCTTGAATCACCCTCCGCAGGAAGCCGATCTGATGAGGGTTCCCGGCCGCACGGGGCTCGGGTTCTTTGCGGAGGGAACACAGGACTGTTTTGGATGCGAAGGTGCGCCTTCGTCCATCAGAGCTGGCAACGCGTGCACGCCCTCAGCCAGCCCTTTCGCGTCCAAGTGTCTGAGAAGCTTTTCAGCAAAGCCGTCAGGACAGTAGAACGTACGCCCTATGGACAAAGAGGCTCCTAAAAGGGCAGGCCACCCACCATCCGGCACAAAGCACTTGCGCCCAAAATAGTAAAAACGTCCGGCGACCAATGCGTTGACGCCGGCCGTATCGTGAGGCGTAGCATCCCGGGAGTGGTTGCGGTTCTCCAACTGTTCATATTGGCCGCGGTGATCGAGGTAGTAGATGTTGTCCCCGCACAAGGCGACAGGGTCGGATGACTCGCGTGGCGGTTGCTTGGCTGCGAACCGGCAATCCTCGAAGTACGAGTGCAGCGGTAGGACTTCGCGGATCTGCATAAGGTACACCAGTCCGTCGCGCTGGATTTTTACTCCTCGGCGAGCCGCTCGGTCGACCAGCTCCTGAGAAGCGAAACCGGCCACCCAGTCGCCGGGTCTCCGGCATGACCTGATCTTCGGCTTGCACGTGGCCAGCGTCAGCACTCCGTGGAACGGATTGGGCGCAAACCCGCTGTCGTGGGTCATCTTGTAGCCCATGGTGACGCTCATGCCGGAGCCCCCGCCAAGTTGCCGTGGCGAAGCACCATATCCTGCAGCCATTGAGTAGCCTCCTTGCAGTCACCCACGTCGATCACGAACTCTTGACCCTTGCCAACCGTTCGCAAGAGGGCGCCATCGCTGTCCACACTCCACCGGGCCGGATCCCGGTGGTAGCTGAGGGTCGGCTGCTCAGGGTTCTTGAGCAGCCAACGCGGCACACGCCATACGGAACGAGAATAACCAGGCGCTGTAAGCTGCAGGCCAGTCCCCCAGTGCCGGAAGTTGCCGGCCGCCGGTAGTCGATTGTGTGTACCCGCCAAGCTCTCACCAGCAACATAGATCGTGTTGTCCACGCCGATACGGCTGGCGTGCTGCACGTGTGGATGTTCCTCAAGCCATTCCGGGCATTCAGATGAGCCCACCTTGAGCACCCGCCCTACCTGCAACCAGCCGAACAGGCTGTGAAGGTTGGGGGCTCCGTGTACGTACTGCCACCGGCCTGCAACATGCTCGGCTTGACGGAACCACCCGAAAAACAGGAAAACGTCTCCCTCCCCCACACCTTGTTTGGCGAGATGCTTTTGCGCAGACCCCACCTGCCCGAGCGAGGCGCGCCATCCTGGCCGACGCGCAACGCTGTCTTTACTCAGATCAGGATCGAGGTGAACAGACGTGCTCGCGGTGATCGCGCCTTTGGTAAGGTCGCAGGCAAGCTTGTGCACCGGGCCCAGCGAACCTTGGATATCGCCGAGCAATCGGCCGTGGCGAGACGGGATGGGGAAGGTCTGCAGTGACCCATCTGGGAGGATTGGACTCGGCACACAGCCATACTGCGAATCAAACCCTTTGCGACTGAAGATGAATTTCACGCGTAACTCCTGGCAACTTGCTGTCACTGTGCGGCGAGTGTATGCAGCACCACCAAGTTCGATATCAGATGGCATTCGTGTCATCAGCTTTCGCAAGGCCAATGCCAGAGAGGTAAGAGACTATGAACAAACGCGCTCCACTGACTGATCAAAGCGGCGAAGTCCGTGAGCTGACAAAGGAAGACCTGCGCCACTTCAAGCCCGCTGCCGAGGTGTTGCCGCCCGACCTGCTGCGCACCATGGGCATCAAGGCACGCGGCCCGCAAAAGGCACCCACCAAGCAGGCCACGACCATACGCCTGTCGCCCGAAGTGATGGAGGCCTTCAAGGCGACGGGGGCAGGCTGGCAAACGCGCATCGATGCGGCGCTGAAAGACTGGTTGCGCACGCATTCGCCGGTGTGAGGGGCCAAGCCCCTCACACTACTTCACCACAATCCGCACATTCGCGCGCATTCCATAGCGCGCTGGTCACCAATCAGGCAGAGGTGCGAATCAGGTGATCAAACGCGCTCAGCGCCGCCGTCGCGCCCGCCCCCGCGGCAATCACGATCTGCTTGTACGGCACCGTGGTGCAGTCGCCCGCGGCGAACACGCCCGGCACGCTGGTCTGACCCTTGGCGTCGATCACGATCTCGCCGAACTTGGACAGTTCGACCGTGCCCTTGAGCCAGTCGGTGTTGGGCAGCAAGCCGATCTGCACGAAGATGCCGGCCAGCTCCACCTGTTTCGCCTCGCCGCTGTCGCGGTCCTTGTAGGCCAGGCCCGTGACCTTGCTGCCGTCGCCCAGCACCTCGGTGGTCTGGGCGTTCAGGATCACCTCGACGTTGGGCAGGCTGGCCAGCTTCTTTTGCAGCACGGCGTCGGCCTTGAGCTGCGGCATGAACTCGAACACCGTCACATGCTCGACCAGGCCGGCCAGGTCGATGGCCGCCTCTATCCCTGAGTTGCCGCCGCCGATCACGGCCACGCGCTTGCCCTTGTACAGCGGGCCGTCGCAATGCGGGCAGTAGGCCACGCCCTTGGTGCGGTACTTGTCCTCGCCCGGCACGTTCATGTTGCGCCAGCGCGCGCCGGTGGAGAGGATGACGGTTTTGCTTTTCAGCACGCCGCCGTTCTCAAGCTCGACCTCGATCAGCCCGCCCTCGCTGGCGGCGGGCTTCAGCGCCTTGGCGCGCTGCAGGTTCATCACGTCCACGTCGTAGTCGCGCACATGGCGCTCCAGCGCGGCGGCGAACTGCGGGCCGTCGGTGTGCGAGATCGAGATGTAGTTGTCGATGTCCAGCGTGTCATTGACCTGGCCGCCCAGGCGCTCTGCCGCGATGCCGGTGCGAATGCCCTTGCGCGCCGCGTACACGGCGGCGGCGGCACCGGCGGGGCCACCACCGACGATGAGCACGTCGAAAGCGTCCTTGGCCGAGAGCTTGCCGGCCTCGCGCACCGCCGCGCCGGTATCCAGCTTGGCGAGGATCTTGGGCAGCTCCATGTGGCCGGCGGCGAACTCCTGGCCGTTCAGGTAGACCATGGGCACGGCCATGATCTCGCGCTCGTCCACTTCCTTCTGGAAGGCGCTGCCTTCGATGACCGTGACCTTGACGCGCGGATTCAGGATGGCCATGAGCGACAGCGCCTGCACGACGTCGGGGCAGCTGTGGCAGGTCAGGCTCATGTAGACCTCGAAGTTGTAGTCGCCATCGAGCGCCTGTACCTGCTCGATGACGTCCTGCTCCACCTTCGGCGGGTGGCCGCCCGTCCACAGCAGGGCCAGCACCAGCGAGGTGAATTCATGCCCCAGCGGCAGGCCGGCAAAGCGCAGGCTGATAGGGGTGCCGGTGCGCTGCAGCGTGAACGATGGCTTGCGCGCGTCCTGGCCGTCGGTGCGCAGCGTGATCTTGTCGCTGCGCAGGCTCTGGATGGTGGTGAGCAGTTCGCGCATCTCGCGAGAGGTTTCGCCATCGTCCAGGGAAGCCACCATCTCGAACGGCTGCGTCACGCGCTCCAGATAGGCGGCGAGTTGGGATTTCAGGTTGTCGTCAAGCATGGTGGATTCCTTTGTAGGTTATAAAAATCAGGGCGTAAAAAAGCCGGACGGCAGGGCGCACGCGCCCCGCGTCAGTCCGGCTGTGCGGGCGCTGGCTTAGATCTTGCCAACCAGATCCAGCGAAGGCGTCAGCGTCTTGTCGCCTTCATGCCACTTGGCGGGGCACACCTGGTCAGGATGGGCCGCGGTGAACTGGGCGGCCTTGAGCTTGCGCAGGGTTTCGGTCACGTCGCGGGCGATTTCGTTGGAGTGCACTTCCATGGTCTTGATGACGCCATCGGGGTTGATCACGAAGGTGCCGCGCAGGGCCAGGCCTTCTTCAGGGATGTGCACGCCAAAGGCGTTGGTCAGCTGGTGCGTGGGGTCGCCCACCAGCGGGAACTTGGCCTTGCCAACGGCGTGGGAGGTTTCGTGCCACACCTTGTGCGAGAAATGCGTGTCGGTGGTGACGATGTAGACCTCGGCACCGGCCTTCTGGAACTCGGCGTAATGCTCGGCGGCGTCTTCAATCTCGGTGGGGCAGTTGAAGGTGAAAGCAGCCGGCATGAAGATCAGCACCGACCACTTGCCCTTGAGGCTGGCTTCGGTCACATCAATGAACTCACCCTTGCCGCCACGGTTGACGAAGGCGGTGGTCTTGAAGGGCTGGACTTGGGTATTGATCAGGGACATGGATGTTTCCTTTCAGTTGCGTTGTTGAAGTGAGAACAGACTGAAGTCTAGTCCCTTCGGTTGAATACATCCAATCAATTGAATGCATTGATTTGATTGCTAAAAACTATAAAACCCCAACTCCTTCCACAATCCCGCGTGAAGTGAACCACAATGCGACTCTTCCACCGTTACCCAGGAGCACGCAATGCAAGGCGACACACAAGCCATAGCCCACCTGCAGGCCCAGCTGAAGAACGAGCTCACCGCCATCAACCAGTACTACGTGCATTACCGCATGCTCAAGCACTGGGGCTTCGACAAGCTGGCCAAGAAGGAATATGAGGAGTCCATCGGCGAGATGAAGCACGCCGACAAGCTCATGGAGCGCATCTTCATGCTCGACGGCCTGCCCAACCTGCAGGACCTGGCCAAGCTGCAGATCGGCGAGGACGTGCCCGAGATTCTGGAATGCGACCTGCGCGCGGAACGCGGCGCACAGGCCACCATCAAGGAAGGCATTGCCTACTGCGAATCGGTGCGCGACTATGTCTCGCGCGACCTGCTGCAGGACATTCTGGAAGACACCGAGGAGCACATCGACTTCCTGGAAACCCAGATCGACCTGGTGGACAAGGTGGGCCTGCACAACTACCTGCAGTCGCAGATGGGCGAAGCGGATTAACCCAACTTGCAGAGCTCATGCTGCAGCAGCGAATAGCGCTGCAGCGACACATAGCCCGAAGGCCGGCGCGTGCACTCGCGCAGCAGGCCTTCGTACTGAAAGCCGCATACCTGCAGCAACCGCTGCGATGCCTGGTTGGCCGGCTCCACATAGGCCACCAGGCTGTGCAGGCGCAGCCGCTCAAAAGCCCGCGGCACGAACAGGGCCAGCGCCCGGCGCATCAGCCCCCGATGCCAGCATTCGGGCCGCAGCCAGAAGCCGAGCTCGGCGCTGTCGCCATCGTCATCGCGCTCATAGGCCCCCACCGCGCCCAGCAGCGCCCCGTCAGCAGACACGATCACCTGCCACCAGCCCTGGCCGCTGGCCTGCAATTCGGCCATCCATTGCAGCTGCTCAAGACCGGTGGAATGGGCGTCGTGGGCGTCGCTCACCAGTCCGTAATGGGCGGCCACGCGCGAGTCCAGCAACGCGGCACCAATGTCCGGCGCGTCTGTGGCTTGCGCGTCACGCAGTTGTGGGGGCAGAGGCGATGTGGGCATGGGTTTCCGGTTCAGATGGGGCGCCATGACGGTGACGGCGGCACTGCGCACAAGGCTTGCAGGGCGACAAAGCCGGCGCCGGCTGTGGCTGCACAAATTGGTAGCAGCATTGTGAGGGCACAAGGGCGCTACCCGGCCTAACAGTCCCGGCTGGCTTGACATCGAAACAGCGCCCGGCCGGCACCCGTTTCACACACCGGCACGGACGCCGATGTAAGGCAAATTCCTACAAGCCACGTCAGCCAACGAGACAGCACGCAGCGCCGAACCCCGACTTAATTTCCTTTTGATGGGGTTTCACAATTCATTTCAACGGATCACGCAAAACATGCAACGACATGCAAGGCAAGGATCCAGCCACTGGAAAGGATTGACCCATGACCTCCGAACAACTTCTCGCCGAAATCCGCGAAGCCAACCTCACCTACCTGATGCTGGCCCAGACCCTGATCCGCCAGGACAAGGCCGAAGCCGTGTTCCGCCTGGGGCTGAATGAAGACGCCGCCGACATTCTGGCATCGCTGTCCGCGGCCCAGGTGCTCAAGCTGGCCTCGCGCAACACGCTGCTGTGCTCCTTCCGTGTGGACGACGAGCTGGTGTGGAGCCTGCTGACCAATCACAACACGCCGCGCAAGTCCATCAACGAGGCCACGAACACCCTGCACGCCAACATCCTGATGGCCAGCCGCGTGTCAGAAGTGCTCTGAGCCCAGCCCCTGCCCAGCCCGCCATTCACCGAAAGCCTGCCATGTCCGCACCTGCCAAGAGCGTTCTCAACGAGTCCAAGCAAATCGAACGCGCCGCCATGTTGATCCAGATGGGCGCCCGCATGCAGGTGCTGGAGTCCGAGACCACGCTGTCCTACGAGCGCCTGATCCGCCTGTACAAGGAGATCGCCGGCAAGTCGCCCTCCAAGGGCCAGCTGCCCTTCTCCACCGACTGGTTCCTGACCTGGCAGGAGAACATCCACAGCTCGCTGTTCCTGAACATCTACGAATACCTGTCCAAGGGCGTGGATCTCGATAGCGTGGAGCTGCTGACCAAGGCCTATCGCCTGTACAACGAGCAAGTCGCAGCCGCCGAGATCGAGCCCCTGTTGTCCTTCACGCGCGCCTGGCGCCTGATCAAGTTCGTCGATGCAGGGATGTTGACGCGCACCAAATGCTCGCAGTGCAGCGGCCAGTTCGTCACCGAGCTGTACGAGAACCGCCACTACACCTGCGGCCTGTGCAACCCGCCGGCGCGCGCCGGCAAGAGCAAGAGCGCTGGCGCCCTGTCGCTGCACTGAGATTCAGGAAAAATGGCTTGATTAGGCACATTTCTCAGATCAAGCCGCGGCCCTCACCCCACCCTCTCCCAGAGGGAGAGGGAGAAATACCGGCGCAACGGATCGCCCTCGCCCCTTTGGGGCTGAAGGCTGCGGCTCCAGTTGCGCTAATGCGCAACTGGACAGCCTGAAGAGCGCAGCGTCTCGCTGCTGCCCCCGGGAGGGGTGA
>JAFEER010000246.1 GCA_018240985.1 Pseudomonadota bacterium | reverse complement strand
CCGTCCACGGTCTTCTGCGTGGCGGTGGCGGCGTGCACGGTGGTCATCAGGCCGCGCTTGATGCCCCACTTGTCATGCAGCACCTTGGCCACGGGGGCCAGGCAGTTGGTGGTGCACGATGCGTTGGAGATGATGGCCTGGCCGTCGTAGCTCTTGTGGTTCACGCCGAACACGAACATCGGCGTGTCGTCCTTGGACGGGGCCGACATCAGCACCTTCTTGGCACCGGCGGCCAGGTGCTTCTCGGCGCTGGCCTTGTCCAGGAACAGGCCGGTGGACTCGATCACGATGTCGGCGCCGACCTCGTTCCACTTCAGATTCGCGGGGTCGCGCTCCTGCGTCAGGCGGATCTTCTTGCCGTTGACGATGAGCGTATTGCCATCGACGGCGACCTCGCCCTTGAAGCGGCCGTGCACGCTGTCGTACTTGAGCATGTAGGCCAGATAGTCGGGCTCCAGCAGGTCGTTGATGGCAACGACCTCGATGTCGGAGAAGTTCTGCAGCGCCGAGCGCAGCACGTTGCGGCCGATGCGGCCGAAGCCGTTGATGCCAATCTTGATGGTCATGGTGAAGAGCCTCTAGGGATGGATGAAAAAGAAAATCGGTAGGGGTCAGCGCTTGCGCTGCAGCGCGGCGCGCACGGTGTCGGCGACGTTCTCGGCCGTGAAGCCGAAGTGCTTGAACAGCACGGGCGCGGGCGCCGATTCGCCAAAGGTGTCGATGCCGACCACGGCGGCGCAGCCGTACTTCCACCAGAAGTCGCTCACGCCCATCTCCACGGCGATGCGCGGCAGGCCGGCGGGCAGCACCAGCTTCTTGTATTTGACGTCTTCGCGATCAAAGGTGGTGGTGCTGGGCATGGAGACCACGCGCACGGCGATCTTTTTCTCGGCCAGCAGCTTCTGCGCGGCCAGGGCCAGCTGCACCTCGGAGCCGGTGGCGATGATCACCGCCTGGGCCTTTTTCTTCAGGCCGATGTCCTGGGGCTCGGACAGCACGTAGGCGCCGCGCGAGATGTCGCCCAGATCCTTCTTGGGCGCGTAGGCCAGGTTCTGGCGGCTGAGCAGCAGGGCAGTGGGCTTGTCGCGGTTGGATAGGGCTACGCTCCAGGCCACGGCGGTTTCGGTGGTATCGCCCGGGCGCCACACGTCCAGGCCGGGGATCAGGCGCAGGCTGGCGGCATGCTCGATGGACTGGTGCGTGGGGCCGTCCTCGCCCAGGCCGATGCTGTCGTGCGTGAAGACATGGATGACGCGCTGCTTCATCAGCGCCGCCATGCGGATGGCGTTGCGGCTGTAGTCGCTGAAGGTCAGGAAGGTGCCGCCGTAGGGGATGAAGCCGCCGTGCAGCGCCAGGCCATTCATGATGGCGGCCATGCCGAACTCGCGCACGCCGTAGTTGATGTGGCGTCCGCCCAGCTTGACCGTCTGCTCGCCCAGGGTCACCTCGACCTGCACCACGTCGCCGCTCTCGTCGAAGCGCAGCGCGGGCGTGCTCTTGGTGTTGGTGAGGTTGGAGCCCGTCAGGTCGGCGCTGCCGCCCAGCAGCTCGGGCAGCTGGGCCGTGAAGGCCTCGAGTGCGATCTGGCTGGCCTTGCGGCTGGCCACGGTCTCGCCCTTGGTGTGGGCGGCGACCACGGCATCGACGGCTACCTGCGCGAAATGCTTGGGCAGGTCGCCGGCCATGCGGCGCTGAAGCTCGGCCGCCAGCTCGGGGTAGGCGGCGGCGTAGGCGTTGAAGCGCTGTTGCCACTCGCCCTCGGCCGCGGCGCCGGCGTCGCGGGCGTTCCAGTCGGCGTAGAGGTCGGCTGGGATCTCGAACGGCGCATGGCTCCAGCCGATGGCGTTGCGCGTCAGCGTGATCTCGTCGGCACCCAGCGGCTCGCCGTGGGCCTTGGCCGTGCCAGCGCGGTTCGGCGAGCCCTGGCCGATGGCCGTCTTGCAGACGATGAAGCTGGGCTTGTCCTGGCTGTCCTTGGCCAGGCGGATGGCGTCGGACACGGCGCCGGCGTCATGGCCGTCCACCGGGCCGATCACGTTCCAGCCGCAGGCGCGCAGGCGCGCGGGCGTGTCGTCGATGAACCAGGGCGCCACCTGGCCGTCGATGCTGATGCCGTTGTCGTCGTACAGCGCGATCAGCTTGTTCAACTTCCAGGCGCCGGCCAGGCCAATCGCCTCGTGGCTGATGCCCTCCATCAGGCAGCCGTCGCCCAGGAACACGTAGGTGTGGTGATCCACCACCTGGTGGCCCTCGCGGTTGAATTCCTTGGCCAGCAGCTTCTCGGCCAGCGCGAAGCCCACGGCGTTGGTCAGGCCCTGGCCCAGCGGGCCGGTGGTGGTTTCCACGCCGGGGGTCAGGCCATGCTCGGGGTGGCCGGGGGTCTTGCTGTGCAGCTGGCGGAAGTTCTTCAGCTCGGCAATAGGCAGGTCATAGCCCGTCAGGTGCAGCAGCGCGTACAGCACCATGGACGCGTGGCCGTTGGAGAGCACGAAGCGGTCGCGGTCGGCCCACTGCGGATTGGCGGGGTTGTGCTTCAGGTGCTGGCCCCACAGCGCCACGGCCATGTCGGCCATGCCCATGGGGGCGCCGGGGTGGCCCGAGTTGGCTTGTTGAACGGCATCCATTGCGAGTGCGCGGATCGCATTCGCCATTTGTTGAGAGTCGGCCATGGGAGAGGGCGCCGCGCGGGGCGGGAGTTGCTTGCGAAACCCATGATTTTATCAGCGGCTCCCGAGTGGCCTTTGCTCGCCACGGCAAGCCCGTTGGGTGGTTGCTCTGCCAGCCTGGGTTTACCAAGGTGGTGTCGCCGTAGACGATAGACTGTCGATGGCTTACCCTTGGCAGGAGAGATATGCACCGCGTATCGCGTCATATGAGGAGAAAACCACGATGGACATGAACCGACGGCAGTTCTTCCGCGTCAGCGGCGCGGGACTGGCGGCCTCCAGCCTGGTCGCGTTGGGCTTTTCGCCCACGGCCGCCCTGGCCGAAACGCGCCAGTACAAGCTGGCAGCCGCCACCGAAACCCGCAACAACTGCACCTACTGCTCGGTGGGCTGCGGCCTGCTGATGTACAGCCTGGGCGACGGCGCCAAGAATGCGCTGGGCGACGTGATCCACATCGAGGGGGATCCAGACCACCCGGTCAGCCGCGGCAGCCTGTGCCCCAAGGGTGCGGGCCTGCTGGACTTCGTGCACAGCCCCGAGCGCCTGAAGTACCCCGAGGTACGCGAGCCCGGCAGCAAGGAGTGGAAGCGCATCAGCTGGGACGATGCCATGACGCGCATCGCCAAGCTGCTCAAGGACGACCGCGACGCCAACTTCCAGGCGCAGAACGCGGCCGGCCAGACCGTGAACCGCTGGCTCACCACCGGCATGCTGGCGGCATCGGCCTCGTCCAACGAGGCCGGCTACATCACCCACAAGGTGATGCGCAGCATGGGTTTGCTGGTATTCGACAACCAGGCACGTGTTTGACACGGCCCGACGGTAGCCGGTCTGGCTCCGACGTTTGGCCGAGGCGCGATGTCCAATCACTGGGAGGACATCAAGAACGCCGACGTGGTTCTCGTGATGGGGGGTAACGCTGCCGAGGCGCACCCGGTCGGTTTCAAGTGGGCGATCGAGGCCCGCAACAACAACAAGGCCAAGCTGGTCGTGGTGGATCCGCGCTTCACGCGCTCGGCCGCCATGAGCGACTTCTATGCGCCCGTGCGCGCCGGCTCGGACATTGCCTTCCTGGGCGGGGTGATCAACTACCTGCTCACGAACAACAAGATCCAGACCGAATACGTGCGCCACTACACCAACGCCCCGTTCATCGTGGGCGAGGCGTACCAGTTCAACGACGGCATCTTCAGCGGCTACGACGAGGCCAAGCGCAGCTACGACCCGGCCAGCTGGGACTATGAGAAGGACGAGAACGGTTTTGCCAAGGTGGACATGACCATGGAGCACCCGCGCTGCGTGCTCCAGATCATGAAGAAGCACTACGCCAGCTACACGCCCGAGATGGTCAGCAAGGTCTGCGGCACCAAGGAGGCGGACTTCCTGAAGGTGTGCGAGTACATCGCCAGCACCGCCACGCCCGACCGCACCATGACCATCCTGTACGCGCTGGGCTGGACGCAGCACAGCACGGGCTCGCAGATGCTGCGCTGCGGCGCACTGGTGCAACTGCTGCTGGGCAGCATCGGCCAGCCCGGCGGCGGCGTGAACGCGCTGCGCGGCCACAGCAACATCCAGGGCCTGACGGATCTGGGCCTGCTGTCCAATACCTTGACGGGCTACATGACCCTGGCGCGCGATGGCGAGCAGGAACTCAAGCCCTATCTGGAGTCGCGTGCCACCAAGCCGCTGCGGCCCAACCAGACCAGCTACTGGCAGAACTACCCCAAGTTCTTCGTCAGCGCGCAAAAGGCCTGGTGGGGCGACGCCGCCACGGCCGAGAACGACTGGGCCTTCCACTACCTGCCCAAGTGGGACATGCTGTACGACGTGCTGCGCGCGTTCGAGATGATGAACCAGGGCAAGATCAACGGCTACATCTGCCAGGGCTTCAACCCGGTGGGCTCCTTCCCCAACAAGAAGAAGATCGTCGCGGGCCTGTCCAAGCTCAAGTTCCTGGTCACCATGGATCCCCTGAACACCGAAACCTCGGAGTTCTGGAAGAACCACGGCGAGTTCAACGACGTCAAGTCGGAGGAGATCCAGACCACGGTGTTCCGCCTGCCCTCCACCTGCTTCGCCGAGGACGAGGGCTCGATCACCAACTCCGGCCGCTGGCTGCAGTGGCACTGGAAGGCCGCGCCGCCGCCCGGCGAGGCCAAGACCGACATCGACATCATGGCCGAGCTGTTCGTGCGCATGCGCGATTTGTACAAGAAGGACGGCGGCGCCTTCCCCGACCCTATCGTCAACCTGAGCTGGCCCTACAAGGTGCCGCACATGCCGGGCCCGGACGAGCTGGCCAAGGAGTACAACGGCAAGGCGCTGGTCGATCTGACCGACCCGAACGACCCGAGCAAGGTGCTGGTCAAGGCCGGCGAGCAGCTGAGCGCCTTTGCCCAGCTGCGCGACGATGGCAGCACCACCAGCGGCTGCTGGATTTGGTGCGGCGCCTGGACACAGGCCGGCAACCAGATGGCGCGGCGCGACAACAGCGACCCCTGGCACATCGGCCAGACGCTGAACTGGGCCTGGGCCTGGCCGGCCAACCGCCGCATCCTATACAACGGCGCCTCGGTCAACCCGGCCACCGGCAAACCCTGGCGCGCCGACAAGCCGCTGGTCAGCTGGAACGGCAAGGCTTGGGTGGGCTCGGACGTGCCCGACATCGGGCTCACGGCCAACCCCACGGCACCCGACGCGGTGCGGCCGTTCATCATGACCGGCGAAGGCGTGGCGCGGCTGTTTGCGCCCACCGGCATGGCAGATGGGCCCTTGCCCACGCACTACGAGCCGTTCGAGACGCCGCTCGAGGCCAATCCCATGTACCAAGACCCGCGCGCCAAGTCGAACCCGGCCGCGCGCGTGTTCAAGGGCGACATGGAGGCCTTTGGCACGCCCAAGGACTTCCCGTACACCGCCACCAGCTACCGGCTGACCGAGCACTTCCACTACTGGACGAAGAATTCCAAGCTGAACTCCATCCTCCAGCCCCAGCAGTTCGTCGAGATCAGCGAAGAGCTGGCCAAGGAAAAGGGCATCACGCACGGTGGCATGGTCAAGGTGTCGTCCAACCGCGGCTACATCAAGGCCGTGGCGGTGGTCACCAAGCGCATCCCGGTGCTGGACTGCGGCGGCACCAAGGTGCACACCGTGGGCCTGCCCAACCACTGGGGCTTCGTCGGCCAGACCAAGAAGGGCTATCTGGTGAACACGCTGACCCCCTTCGTGGGCGACGCCAATAGCCAGACGCCCGAGTTCAAGTCGTTCACCGTGAACATCGAGAAGGCCTGAGGAGCACGCCATATGTCATCTCTTCAATCCCTCGACATCGCCAAGCGCTCGGCCACCACCGTGCCGACGCCCGACGCGCGCCGGCGCATCCCCGAAGTCGCCAAGCTGATCGACGTGTCCAGCTGCATAGGCTGCAAGGCCTGCCAGGTCGCCTGCATGGAGTGGAACGACCTGCGCGACGACGTGGGCAGCTGCCACGGCACCTACGACAACCCGACCGACCTCACGCCCCAGTCCTGGACGGTGATGAAGTTCTCCGAGGTCGAGGTCACCCCCGGCCGGCTGGAGTGGCTGATCCGCAAGGACGGCTGCATGCACTGCGAGGATCCGGGCTGCCTGAAGGCCTGCCCCTCGCCGGGCGCCATCGTCAAGTACGCCAACGGCATCGTGGATTTCATCAGCGAGCACTGCATCGGCTGCGGCTACTGCGTCAAGGGCTGCCCGTTCGACGTGCCGCGCATCAGCGAAAAGGACAACAAGGCCTACAAGTGCTCGCTGTGCGCCGACCGCGTCGCCGTCAGCCAGGAGCCGGCCTGCGCCAAGGCCTGCCCCACGGGCGCCATCCGCTTTGGCAGCAAGGAGGACATGCTGGACTATGGCGCCGGCCGCGTGGACGAGCTGAAAACCCGCGGCTACGAGCAGGCCGCCGTCTACAACCCCGCGGGCGTGGGCGGCACGCATGTGATGTACGTGCTGCAGCATGGCGACAAGCCCGAGCTGTATGCCAACCTGCCCAAGGAACCGGCCATCAGCCCGATGGTCGCGCTGTGGAAGGGCCTGGCCAAGCCGGTCGCGCTGGCCGCCATGGTCGGCGCCGCGGTGGTCGGCTTCTTCCACCACATGAAGCAGGGCCCGCTGGAGGTGCCGGAAGCCGACGAGGACTACGTGCCCGACGCCGAGCCCAACGTCATCCAGCTCGACGGCAGCCGCGTCAACCAGCACGAGGCGACTCAAGGAGATGTGCGATGAAAAAGCTTTACATCCAGCGCTACACCGACAACCAGCGCATCACGCACTGGCTGGTGGTGGTGCTGTTCGGCATGGCCGGTTTCTCCGGCCTGGCGCTGTTCCACCCCAACCTGTTCTTCCTGACGCAGTTCTTCGGCGGCCCGCAGTGGACGCGCATCGTGCACCCGTACTTCGGCATTGGCGTGTTCCTGCTGTTCCTGTTCATGTTCGTTATGTTCGTCGGCACCAATCTCTGGCGCAAATCCGACACCCAGTGGGTCAAGGCCGCGCCCAAGCTGGTGCTGGACGGCGACGAGTCGCAGATGCCGCCCGTGGCCAAGTACAACGCCGGGCAGAAGCTGGTGTTCTGGTCGATGACGCTGTGCCTGCTGGTGCTGCTGGTCACCGGCCTGCTGTTCTGGCAGGCCTGGTTTGCGACCAGCGTGCCGATCCCGGTACAGCGCATCGCCGTGCTGCTGCACGCACTGGCGGCCTTCGTCATGTCGCTCACGGCCGTGGCGCACATCTACGCCGCGATCTGGGTCAAGGGCACGCTGCCTGCCATGACCCAGGGCACGGTGAGCGCCGGCTGGGCCAAGCGCCACCACCAGCTGTGGTACCGCGACAAGGTGCGGCAGCCGGCCGACACTGCTGGCCATTGAGGCGTGGATCGTTTTTGTTTTGCTTCTTTTTGTGTAGCTGCCAACGCTTGATGGTCAAGCGTTTGCAGCCTTTTTATTGAACGGCAAACTGTCTTGGACTCCTTCCCCCTTTGGGGGAAGGCTGGGATGGGGGCTGGAGCGCCGGCATCTTGCCGGCATCGACGCGCGAGCGTCGCTGGCCCCCACCCCTGCCCTCCCCCAGCGGGGGAGGGGGTAAGACAGGCCATCCGAGACTAGTTCAGCTTTTTTATTCCCGATGTCCGTCACCAGTCGCCTACGCACCCCCGAAGAGATTGCACTGAACGCCGGTGCCGAGCTGCCGCGCCTGCTGCTGCCCCAGCCTGCCATGTTTGCCGAGCGCGCCCTGCGCCTGCGCGAGCTGGCCGCCGGCCATCCCATGCGCGACTACCTGCTGCTGATGGCCGTGCTGGCCGAGGCGCAGCACGCGCGGCTGGCCCACTATCCCGACATCGCCCTGCCCACTGCCGCGCAGGCCGACGCGGCCGCGCAGCAGGGCCAGGCCTTGCTGGACGTCGCGCGCTGGCCGCGCGATCCGGTCTGGCGCGGCGAGTGGCGCGCGCTGCTGCGCCACGCCCTCGACCGCCTGCCCGCCGACAGCCCGGCCCGCCCCGGCGTCACGGCCGCGCTGGCGCTGGACGATGCCGCGCTGGAGCAGCAGGCCGAGCGCCTGCTGACGGGCGTGTCGCTGGGCCTGGACATGGCGCTGGCGCCCCTGGTCGCCGCCGGCCTGCAGCTGTATTTCACCCGGCTGGTGATGGCCACGCAGGCCGCGCAGCCCGGCTCCTTTGGCTACACCGAAGACCAAGGCCGCTGCCCCTGCTGCGCCAGCCTGCCCGTGGCCAGCATCACCCGCGTGGGCGGCGGCGCCGAGGGCTATCGCTACCTGCACTGCACCCTGTGCAACGCCGAATGGCACATGGTGCGCGTCAAGTGCACGCATTGCCGCAGCACCGGCGGCGTGCGCTTTCGCGCGCTCGAATCCGTGGCTGCCAACGACGCAGCGCCGGCTGGCAAGCGCCCCAGCGTGCAGGCCGAGACCTGCGACAGCTGCGGCCACTACCTCAAGATCGTGCACATGACGCAGGACGTGCAAGTCGATCCCGTGGCCGACGACCTGGCCACGCTGACGCTGGATCTGCTGGTCTCCGACGCCGGCTACGCGCGCCACGGCGCCAACCTGCTGCTGCTGTTCGGCGAGGCCGAAGAAGACGACGGCACGCCGCCACCCGAGCGAGGGCCACGCTGATGGCCCGGCCCCCGGAATCCGTGGTTCACGGTTCGCAGGCCCCCCACCCAGCCTCAACCCCCCACCCGAATCCTGCCCAGCCCCAGCACCTGCCCGCGCTGGACAAACTGCTGCGCCTGCCGGTAGTCGCCGCGCTGGTCACTGAACACGGCCACAGCGTCGTCGCCGACACCGCACGCGCCTTGCTGGCCGAGCTGCGCGCCCAGGCGCTGGCCGGGGTGTTGGGCGCCGATGCGGTCGTCCAAGAAGCGATCGCCGGCGCCCTCCAGCAGCGCCTGGCCGCGCGCCTGGCGCCGCGCATGAAGCCGGTGCTCAACCTGACCGGCACCGTCATCCACACCAACCTGGGCCGCGCACTGCTGGCGCCCGCCGCGCTGGCCCATGTGCAGGCCATGATGCTGGGCCCGAACAACCTGGAATACGACCTGGCCACCGGCAGCCGCGGCGACCGCGACAGCCTCGTCGAAGGCCTGCTGTGCGAGCTGACCGGCGCAGAGGCGGCAACGGTGGTCAACAACAACGCCGCCGCCGTGCTGCTGACGCTGGCGGCGCTGGCGCGGGGCCGCGAGGTCATCGTCTCGCGCGGCGAACTGGTCGAGATCGGCGGTGCCTTCCGCATGCCCGACGTGATGGAAAGCGCCGGCGCCCGGCTGGTCGAGGTCGGCACCACCAACCGCACCCACCCGGGCGACTACGAGCGCGCCATCACCGAGCGCACCGCCCTCTTGATGAAGGTGCACACCAGCAACTACGCCGTGCAGGGCTTCACCAGCGCGGTCGATGAGGCCACGTTGGCCGGCATCGCCCATGCGCGCGGCCTGCCCGTGGCCACCGACCTGGGCGCCGGCGCGCTGATCGACATGGCCGCCTACGGCCTGCCGCGCGAACCCACGCCGCAGGAGATGCTGCGCGCCGGCTGCGACGTGGTCAGCTTCAGCGGCGACAAGCTGCTGGGCGGCCCGCAGGCCGGCCTGATCGTCGGGCGCAAGGAATATGTAGACCGCATCCGCAAATTCCCCATGAAGCGCGCGCTGCGCATGAGCAAGCTGCCGCTGGCCGCGCTCGAAGCCACGCTGATGCTCTACCAGCAGCCCGAACACCTGGCCCAGGCGCTGCCCACGTTGCGCCTGCTGACCCGGCCGCTGGCCGACATCCAGGCCACGGCGCGGCAGGTGCTGCCGCCGCTAGCCGCGGCGCTGGCGCCGCGCTACGCCGTCACCCTGGTGGCCTTGCAGGGGCAGATCGGCTCCGGCTCGCTGCCCGTGGAGCGCCTGCCGTCCGCCGGCCTGGCGATCGCGCCCACGGATGCGAAGCGCAGCGGCCGCGCCCTCGACGCGTTGGCCGCCGCCCTGCGCCGGCTGCCCGTGCCGGTGATCGGCCGCATCGCCGACGACCGCCTGCTGCTCGATTGCCGCTGCCTGGAAGACGCCGCGGCTCTGACGCATCAGCTAGCGCTTTTGGCCCCCATGAAAACGAGCAGCCAGCCATGATCATCGGCACCGCAGGCCATATCGACCACGGCAAGAGCACGCTGGTGCGCGCGCTCACCGGCGTGGACACCGACCGCCTGCCCGAGGAGAAGCGGCGCGGCATCAGCATCGAGCTGGGCTACGCCTTCCTCGACACGCCGGGTGGTGAGCGCATAGGCTTCATCGACGTGCCGGGCCACGAGCGCCTGGTGCACACCATGGTGGCCGGCGCCAGCGGCATCGACATGGCGCTGCTGCTGGTGGCCGCCGACGACGGCCCCATGCCGCAGACCCTGGAACACCTGGCCGTGCTCAGCCTGCTGGGCATAGCGCGCGGCTGGGTCGCCATCACCAAGGCCGACCGCGTCGATGCCGACCGCGTGGCGGCCGTGCGCGCCGAGGTCGCCGCGCTGCTGGCGCCCACGCCACTGGCGGGCGCGCCCATCGTGGCCGTGTCGGCGCACACCGGCGAAGGTGTGGATGCCCTGAAAGCTATGCTTTTAGAAGCGCCTGGCGCAGACCAGGAAAGCGCTGCAAACCCATTGGATGCCAACAAGGCGTTCCGCCTGGCGATCGACCGCAGCTTCACCCTGCCCGGCACCGGCACCGTGGTCACCGGCACCGTGCACGCGGGGCAGGTGCGCGTCGGCGACGAGCTGGCACTGCTGCCCACGGCCAGCGCGCAGCCCACGCCCACGCGTGCGCGCAGCCTGCACGCGCAGAACCGTGCGGTGGACAGCGCCCACGCCGGCCAGCGCTGCGCCGTGGCCCTGCCCAACATCGCCAAAGACCAGGCCACGCGCGGCCAGTGGCTGTGCGACCCGGCGGTCGCGCTGCAAACCCAGCGCCTGGACATGCGCCTGGCGCTGTGGCATGGCGAGGCCAAGGCGTTGCGCTCGGGCGCGCGCGTGCTGGCGCACATCGGTGCGGCGCAGGTCGCGGCCAGCGTCACGCTGCTGGATGTGGACCCGCTCGCGCCCGGCGGCACGGCCTTCGCCCAGCTGCTGCTGCAGGCCCCCGTGGCCGCCTGGCATGGCGAGCGCGTGCTGCTGCGCGACGCCGCCGCCAGCCGCACGCTGGCCGGCGGCACGGTGCTGGACCCGTTCGCGCCCACGCGCTACCGGCGCACGCCGCAGCGCCTGTCGGAGCTGCGGGCGCTGACGCAGCCCGGCGCCGCCGAGCGCCTGGCCGCGCTGCTCGCGGTGGCGCCCTTCGGTGTCGATCTGGCCCGCTTCGCCGTCGCGCAGGGCCTGGCGGCCGTGCCCGCGGATGCACTGCCAGTTGGCACGCTGACGCAGGCAGGGCAAGCGCTGGGTGCTACGCAAATCGCAGCATTTGAAACCGAGGTGCTGGCCGCACTGCAGGCCTTTCACGAAAGGCAGCCCGACGAACTCGGCCCCGACAGCGCGCGCCTGCGCCGCCTGGCCGCGCCGCGCTTGGCCGTATCGCTGTGGCAGGGGCTGCTGGCGCGGTTGGCGAGCGGCGGCAGAATCACCCTGCGCGGCGCCGTGGCGCACCTGCCGGCCCATGGTGCGCAGCTGAGCGCCCAGGAAACGCGCATCGCGCAGAAGGTGGCTCCGGCGCTGGCCGCGGCCGGCTTCGAAGGCGCCTGGGCGCGCGACCTGGCGCAGGGTGCGGGCGAGAGCGAGCCGCTGGTGCGCATCACGCTGGCGCGGCTGGCGCGCCGCGGCGAGCTGCACCAGGCCGTGAAGGATCTGTATTACCCGCAGGCGGCCATGGCGCGCCTGGCCGCCATCGCGCGCCAGGTCGGCGCGGCGCACGGCGGCGACGTGCTGGCGGCGCAGTTTCGCGACGCCACCGGCCTGGGCCGCAAGCGGGCGATCCAAATTCTGGAATACTTCGACCGCATCGGCCTCACGCGGCGCGTTGGCGACCTGCACAGGTTGCGAGCCGACTCGCTGCTCTTTTGCGAGGAGCGGGCGGCATGAATTTCAAGGAAGGAAAGCCATCCTGGTGGGTGGGCCGGGCTTCAAACCCGGTGGGTGGCGCTACGCGCCGCCGGGTGGGTTCGACTCCCATTTCTTTCCGCCAAAATACCTGACTATGCACATACCGCAGAAGCCCCTCACCCCTCCCGGGGGCTGCAGCGAGACGCTGCACTCTTCAGGCTGTCCAGTTGCACATTGGTGCAACTGGAGCCGCAGCCTTCAGCCCCAAAGGGGCGAGGGCGATCGGTTGCGCCGGTATTTCTCCCTCTCCCTCTGGGAGAGGGTGGGGGTGAGGG
>JAFEER010000245.1 GCA_018240985.1 Pseudomonadota bacterium | reverse complement strand
TGCCGGAAAACTCCGAACCGGGGGTGTTGATGGTCTTCTCCTGCGCGTGGTACTTCAGCACCATGCCGGGCTTGACGCGCTGGCTCACCACCGCGCGCGCGGCAATCGCGCCATTGGCGTTGAAGAGCTCGATCCAGTCGTTGTCCTCGATGCCGCCGCGCTTGGCGTCCTCCTCGCTGAGCCAGACCACGGGCCCGCCGCGGTTCAGCGTCAGCATGTGCAGGTTGTCGCCGTAGGTGCTATGGATGCCCCACTTCTGGTGCGGCGTGATGAAGTTGAGCTGCAGCTCGGGGTTTCCATTGGGCTTCTTGCCCTGCACCTCGTACAGCGTCTTGGTGTCGATCGGCGGACGGTAGCTGGCCAGGCCTTCGCCGAAGTCGCGCATCCAGGGGTGATCCTGGTAGAACTGCTGGCGCCCGGTGAGGGTGCGCCATGGGATCAGCTCGTGCACATTGGTGTAGCAGGCGTTGTAGCTGACCTTCTCGCTCTCCAGCCCCGACCAGGTGGGCGAGCTGATGATCTTGCGCGGCTGCGCCTGGATGTCGCGAAAGCGTATCTTCTCGTCCTCGCGGTGCAGCGCCAGGTGCACGTGGTCGCGCCCGGTGATCTTGGACAACGCCTCCCAGGCCTTGCAGGCCACATGGCCGTTGGTTTCGGGGGCCAGCATCATCACCACCTCGGTGGCATCGATGTCGCTCACGATGCGCGGGCGGCCCTGCGTGGCGCCCTCCTCGCGCACGCGGCCGTTCAGGTCGCCCAGCTGCTCGACCTCGGTCTGGGTGTTCCAGCCAATGCCCTTGCCGCCATTGCCCAGCTTGTCCATCAACGGCCCCAGGGAGGTGAAGCGCGCATAGGTGTTCGGGTAGTCGCGCTCGACCACGCTGATCTGCGGCGCGGTGACGCCGGGGATCAGCTCGACCTCGCCCTTCTTCCACTCCTTCACGCCGAAGGGCTGGGCCAGTTCGCCCGCCGTGTCGTGCATGATGGGCGTGAGCACGACCTCCTTTTCCACCCCCAGGTGGCCCACGCAGACCTCGCTGAAGGCCTTGGCGAAGCCCTTGTAGATCTCCCAGTCGCTCCTGGCCTGCCAGGCCGGTTCCACGGCCGCCGACAGCGGGTGGATGAAGGGGTGCATGTCCGACGTGTTCAGGTCGTTCTTCTCGTACCAGGTGGCGGTGGGCAGCACGATGTCGGAGTACAGGCAGGTGGTGCTCATGCGGAAATCCAGCGTCACCAGCAGGTCGAGCTTGCCCTTGGGCGCCTCGGCATGCCAGCGCACCTCCTGCGGCTTGGCGTCGTCCTGGCCCAGATCCTTGCCCTGCACGCCGTTCTGCGTGCCCAGCAGGTGCTTCAAGAAATACTCGTGCCCCTTGCCCGAGCTGCCCAGCAGGTTGGAGCGCCACACGAACATGTTGCGCGGCCAGTTCAGCGGGTTGTCGGGGTCTTCGCAGGCCATGCTCAGCGCGCCGTTCTTGAGCGATTGCACCACGTAGTCCTTGGGATCCATCCCCTTGGCCTGCGCCTCCTTCACCACCTGCAGCGGATTGGCCTGCAGCTGCGGCGCGCTGGGCAGCCAGCCCATGCGCTCGGAGCGCACGTTGAAGTCGATCATGCTGCCCTGGTAGGCGTTCTTGTCGGCCAGGGGCGAGAGCACTTCCTCCACACCCAGCTTTTCGTAGCGCCACTGGTCGGTGTGGGCGTAGAAGAAGCTGGTGGAGTTCTGCTGGCGCGGCGGGCGGATCCAGTCGAGCGCAAAGGCCAGCGCCGTCCAACCCGTTTGCGGGCGCAGCTTCTCCTGGCCCACATAGTGCGACCAGCCGCCACCGCTCTGGCCTATGCAGCCGCACAGCATCAGCATGTTGATGATGCCGCGGTAGTTCATGTCGCAGTGGTACCAGTGGTTCATGCCGGCGCCGATGATGACCATGCTGCGGCCGTGGGTCTTGTCGGCGTTGTCGGCAAACTGGCGCGCCACGGTGATGACCTGCTCGCGCGGCACGCCGGTGATGCTCTCCTGCCAGGCCGGGGTGTAGGGGGCGTTGGCATCGTAGCCGCCATCCGGCGCCTCGCCGGCCAGGCCGCGGTGCACGCCATAGTGCGCCAACTGCAGGTCGAACACCGTGGCCACGGCCACGCGGCCCTGCACGCCTTCGCCCTGGAGCTCCAGGTGTGTGACGGGCACGCGGTGCACCATCACGTCATCGCCCTGGTCGTTGAACTGGAAGTGCGGCGTCTGCACGCCGCCGAAGTAGGGGAAGGCAACGTCGGCGATCTCGTGCTCCTGCGCGCCGTCTTCCACCACCGAGAGCTTGAGCTTGACGTCGTTGCCGCTGCGCGCATCCTTGTCCTCCAGGTTCCACAGGCCCTGGTCGGGGCGGCCCTCCTGGCCCCAGCGGAAACCGATGGAGCCATTGGGCAGCGCCACCTTGCCATCCAGGCCATAGGCCACGGTCTTCCAGTCGGGGTGGTTGGCCTGGCCCAGCTTGCCCTCGAAATCACTGGCGCGCACATAGCGGTCCGGCACCATGACGCGGCGGCCGTCGGCGAGCTGCTTTTCCTTCAACACCACCAAGAGCGGCAGGTCGGTGAAGCGGCGCGCGTACTCGTCAAAGTAGGCCGATCGCTTGTCAACGTAGAACTCCTTCAGGATCACATGGCCCATGGCCATGGCCACGGCGGCGTCCGTGCCCTGCTTGGGGTGCAGCCACAGGTCGCCCAGCTTGGCGACCTCGGAATAGTCGGGCGTGACGGAGACGATCTTCGTGCCCTTGTAGCGCACCTCGGTGAAGAAGTGGGCGTCGGGCGTGCGCGTCTGCGGCACGTTGGAGCCCCAGGCGATGATGAAGTTGGAGTTGTACCAGTCGGCCGACTCGGGCACGTCGGTCTGCTCGCCCCAGACCTGGGGCGACGAAGGCGGCAGGTCGCAATACCAGTCGTAAAAGCTCATCGGCACGCCGCCGATCAGGTTCAGGTAGCGCGAGCCTGCGGCGTAGGAGATCATGGACATGGCCGGGATCGGCGAGAAGCCGATGACGCGATCCGGCCCGTACTTCTTGATGGTGTAGACGTTGGCCGCGGCGATCATCTGGTTCACCTCGTCCCAGCTCGAGCGCACGAAGCCGCCCAGGCCGCGCTGCTGCTGCCATTCACGGCGCGCATCCTGGTTCTCGACGATGGCGGCCCAGGCCTCCACCGGGTTCTTGGCCACGGCCAGCGCCGCGCGCCAGTGCTTGAGCAGGCGCCCGCGCACCAGCGGGTACTTCACGCGGCTGGCGCTGTACAGATACCAGCTATAGCTGGCGCCGCGCGAGCAGCCGCGCGGCTCGTGGTTGGGCAGGTCGGGGCGCGTCCTCGGGTAGTCGGTCTGCTGGGTTTCCCAGGTGACGATGCCACCCTTCACATAGATCTTCCACGAGCACGAGCCGGTGCAGTTCACGCCATGCGTGGAGCGCACGATCTTGTCATGCGCCCAGCGGTCGCGGTAGGCGCGCTCCCAGGTGCGGTCTTCGCCATTGGTCTGGCCATGGCCGTTGGAGAAAGTCTCGCGCGGTTGCGAGAAATACGTGAGACGGTCGAGAAAGTGACTCATCGTGTGGCTCCTTGGTTCAATCGTTGTGCGTTGTGCGTTGTGCGTTGTGCGCTGGGTTGAAACGTCGCTAAACGCTCATCGCCCAACGCTCCACCTCAACAGGGCATTTCGGCGTTCTTGCGCGCGTAGTACCACCAGGTGACGACGACGCACAGGCTGTAGAAGATGACGAACATCCACAGCGCGAACTCGGGGCCGCCGGTGCTGGCAATCGAGCTGCCATAGCTCTTGGGAATGAAGAAGCCGCCATAGGCGCCTAAAGCGCCGGCAAAGCCCACGGCAGCCGCGCCCTCGGTGTTGCCCTCCTTGATGGCCTGGGCCTGGGCCGCCTCGTCGTTGCCGCGCAGCGCACTCAGCTTTTGGTTCAGAAAGATCACGGGGATCATGCGGAAGGTGGAGCCATTGCCGATGCCGGTGGTGCAGAACAACACCAGGAACATCAGGAAGAAGCCCATGAAGCTGCCCTCCTGCGGGCCGAAGGGGAAGGCATAGGCGCTCAAGCCCTTGGGCAGGAAGAACAGCACGCCCAGCACGGCCAGGGCCATGACGATGAAGTTCCAGAACGTGACCACGCCGCCGCCGATCTTGTCCGCCAGCCAGCCGCCAAAGGGGCGTATGAGGGCACCCACCAGGGGGCCGAGCCATGCATAGGCGAGCGGATTGATGGCCGGGAACAGCGCCTTCATCAACAGCGGGAAGCCCGCCGCAAAACCGATGAAGGAGCCGAAGGTGCCCAGGTACAACAGGCACATGATCCAGTTGTGCTTGGCGCGGAAGATGGCGGCCTGGGCGGCGAAGCTGGCCTTGGCGTCGGCAATGTCGTGCATGCCGAACCAGGCGACGACGGCGGCGATGGCAATCCATGGCACCCAGATGAAGGCCGCGTTCTGCGCCCACACATGCTGCTGCTCGCCATTTCGGATGATGACCTGGGGGTCGCCACCAAAGATGCCGAAGATGCCCAGCGAGATCACCAGCGGGGAGAGGAACTGCACCACCGACACGCCCAGGTTGCCCAGGCCCGCATTCACGCCCAGCGCCGAGCCCTTGCGCTCCTTGGGGAAGAAGAAGCTGATGTTGGCCATGCTGGAGCTGAAGTTGCCGCCGCCAAAGCCGCACAGCAGCGCCAGGATGAGCATGGTGGGGTAGCTCGTGGTGTTGTCCTGGATGGCAAAGCCGATGCCCAGCATGGGGATGAGCAGCGAGGCCGTGGAGAGCGCCGTCCAGCGCCGGCCGCCGAACACCGGCACCATGAAGGAATAGAAGATGCGCAGCGTGGCGCCCGACAGGGCGGGCGCCGCGGCCAGCCAGAACAGCTGGTTGGTCGAGTACTTGAAGCCCAGCGCCGGCAGGTTCACGGCGACCACGCTCCAGACCTGCCACACGGCGAAGGCCAGGAACAGCGCGGGCACCGAAATCCACAGGTTGAGCTTGGCGACGGCCTCGCCCTCCCGCGCCCAAAAATCCTTGTCCTCGGGAGTCCAGATGCGCAGCAGCCGGCCCTGGCTCCCACCACCTTGCGTAACGGCATCGTTTGCCATGGTTCGTTCTCCAGTCGATCAGTGAGCGCCAGGCACGGCCGCGGCCACACCCTCGCCGGTCATGACGTCGGTGCGGCGCACCTCGGTCCAATACATCCAGATGAGCGACACCCAGACCACGCCGTACATCAACATGAAGGCGCTGGAGCGAATGCCGGTCAGATCCATGAGGGCGCCGAACATGATGGGCAGAACGAAGCCACCCATGCCGCCGGCCAGGCCCACGATGCCGCTGATGGCGCCGATGTTGCCCGGGTAGTCGTCGCTGATGTACTTGAACACGCTGGCCTTGCCGAAGGCCCAGGCCACGCCCAGCACGGCCATGATGGCGGTGAACAGATAGACGTTCAGGCCGATGTGGAAGGTGCTGGGGCCGTTCACGGTCAAGATGGTGAATTCGGTCTGTGGGTAGGACAGCAGGAACAGGCAGATCCAGCTCACCCACATGACCCACCAGGTGACGCTGTGCGCGCCGTACTTGTCGCTCAGCACGCCGCCAATGGCGCGCAGCACGCCGCCGGGCAATGAGAAGCAGGCCGCCAGCAGCGCCGCGACGCGGATGTCGAGGCCATACTCGCCCACGTAGTACTGCACCATCCACAGCGACAGCGCCAC
The DNA here is from genome assembly GCA_018240985.1 of Pseudomonadota bacterium. GTDB lineage: Bacteria > Pseudomonadota > Gammaproteobacteria > Burkholderiales > Burkholderiaceae_C > Alicycliphilus. Next base: position 24,611 of record JAFEER010000245.1, on the reverse strand, counting down.
ATAGCCGCCAAACACGATGCTGTAGTACTGGCAGTACTTGAGCACCTTCGGATCCTTGAGCGCCTTGAGCTGGTCGCTGAACTTGACGTTGCTGGCCACCAGGTGGCTCGGGTCGCTGTAAGAGAAGAACCAGAACAGCAGCAGCGCACCCAGCATGATGGCCGCGTACACATGCGGCACGGCGGCCCAGCCAAAGGCCACCAGGATCACCGGGGCAACGAACTTGTTCACCGCCGCGCCAGAGTTGCCGGCGCCGTACACGCCCATGGCCGTGCCCTGGCGGTTCTTGGGAAACCAGCGTGCCACATACGGTGTGCCGACCGAAAACGCGCCGCCAGCCAGGCCCACGAACAGGCCGATGACCAGGAAATGCCAGTACTCGGTGGCGTAGCCCATGATCCAGATGGCGGGCACGGTGACGGCCATGAGGATGGCCATGACGATGCGCCCGCCGTACTTGTCAGTCCAGATGCCCAGCGGCACGCGCACCAGCGAGCCCGTGAGCACCGGCATGGCCGTGAGCAGGCCGAACTGCGTGGCGTTCAGGTTCAGCATCTTCTTGATCGGGATGCCGATGATGCCGAACATCATCCAGACCATGAAGCAGACGGTGAAGGCCAGGGTGCTGACGATGAGCACAGACCAGGCCTGACGGGAGCGGCGGGGGTCGTTTGCCGCAGACTGCGACGCGCTTGCCATAGGGAGCTTTCCTCTGTTGTGTTATGGCTCGCATCGTCGCCGCTGACCCAGGGTTTTCCCATACCCCAGTGGAGTGGGTAGCGCGCGGCAGAAGAACTAGTGACTGGGCATGGGCGCTACTCCCAAAGAACTATGGTTGCATTCCATTCATGCCACAACGCTTATGGATCAATCGTGTGCAGCTATCAAAATTGATTGACTAGAAAGCTGTTTCAAACTCCTTCCCCCGCTGGGGCTGAAGGCCGCGGCTCCAGTTCCGCAAGTGCGGAACTGGACGGCCTGAAGAGCGGCGGCGTCTCGCCGCCAGCACCGAGGTTGGGATGGGGGCTGGAACGCCGGCATCTTGCCGGCATCGACGTGCGAGCGTCGCTGGCCCCCTACCCAGCGGGAGGAGTAAAACAGGCCATCTGAGACTCGTTGCTAGACCTCAGCATCCAGTCCGTGCCGAACACCGCCAAAACATCCACAAAGGTAGCGACATGGCTGGATGCTCAGGATTGATGTGGTGAAGCCGGACTACCTACGGCCGCGAGTGGATGGCCGATACCGCCGTCCCCGTAGGAGCGGATGACTTGGGCCACAACGATGTGATAGCCATTAATCCACTGCGCGAGCTTCTGCTTGGCGGCGACGTGCGCTGGATGCTGGACGAGCTGCTGCAGGGCTTCCAGCGTCTCCCAGTAATAGACCGTCGAGATAAGGCCGGCTGACGGATTCTCCCAGGCCTCCTCGCCCAGGTAGCCCGGGATGCCCTTGGCGATGTCGGCGATGGCCTTGTCGAGCTGGTGGAACTCATCGTCGTACTCGCCCTTGGCGAAAGTGAAGGTGGCGCTGTACATGGTGACCTCAGCCCAGCAGCTCGTAGGGTGCCTGCCAGCCAGGTATCCGCGCGATACGCCCCATCCAGGCCGACATGTTCGGGTACTCGGTGCTGATGTCGAAACCCAATTCCTCCTTGGGATAAAAAACGTAGCCTGCCAGAGACAGGTCGGCAATCGTCAGCCTGTCTCCAACGATGAAGCGCTGCGTGCCGAGATGCTTCTCGACGATGTCGAATGCACCCGAAATGCGCTGCTGCATAAAAGCCAGCACAGCCTCGTGCGGCGCCGGCGTAGCGAAGGTCTGCAGCCAACGGTAGGTCGCCAAATTGGCGGTGAATTTGTGGTTGTCGAACAGCAGCCAGCGGAGAACCTCGGAGCGCTCTTCCTCGGACAGGCGCAGTGCGCCGACGTGTTCGGCGAGATGCAGAAGGATGACCCCCGACTGAGTCAGTTTCCGCCCATCAACCTCCAGTACGGGCACTTCTCCCAGTTCGTTCACCTCTGTCCGCCAAGCCGGCAGACGAGTCTCGCCGCCGAAGTAGTCGATGACCACTTTGTCCCATGGCAGTCCGGCGATGGAGAGGGCCAGGCCCACCTTGTAAGAGTTGCCAGATTCCTTGAAGCAGTGGAGCCTGTACGCAGTCATGACGATGCCTTCTGAGCCGTGTCCCTCATGGCCTGAGCCAGACCATGGTTGCCACGCGACTCCAGACCAAGGATGGCGCCATCGCGATCCTGCGGCTGATGGTGCTGGTTCAGCTTGCGCTTGCCTTCCAGGCAGCTCAGCCGAACCTCGATGGCAACAATGTGCCTGAGTTGCTCAGCCAGGTAGTCCGGCGGCGCGTCGCCCATCTTCCAGGGCTCGGGCTGGTCAGCCTCATGCTGGCGCGTCAGGCGCGCTACGACGCCCCGGATGAACTTCTCGTCGTCGCGGACATGGATGGTGCCGTGAGCATGCACGACCTCGTAGTTCCACGTCGGCACGCGTCGATGCGTCTCCTGTTTGCCGGGATACCAGTTCGGCGAGATATAGCCGTGCACGCCACGGAAGACGACCAGAACCTCATCGCCTTCGCGAACCTCCTGCCAGACCGAGTTAGCCCGTGCCACGTGAGCAGTCAGGATGCCTGCGCCGCCTGCGGCGGCGTCGAGCAGGAATGGCAGATGGTGGGCTTCAAGACCCGTAGCGGTGTGCGTCACCAACATGCCCAGCGAGTTCTCGCGGAGGATGCGGTGAAGTTCTTCGACCCGGGGTTCGGCAAATTGCTTGGGCAGATACATGGGCGTTCGAATGCAGGCGTGGCCGGGACTCCGGCGAAGTCATTACTTTGCATCTAATCCGGATAGGTGAAAATAGCCAGTTCTGAATCAGTTTTCCAGACCAGTTTCCATGCCAAAGGACGTCGAACACCGGACAGGTTTGAGCCGGACGCTCTATGAGGAATTCCGTGCACGCATTGCGGATGGCACCTACGCTGGCGGCGCCCCGCTGCCGTCGACACGCGCTCTGGCTGTGGAGCGTGGTCTGTCCCGCGCCACCGTTTCGCTGGTGTATGAACAACTGGCCGCCGATGGCTTCATAGAGAGCCGCGCTGGTGCCGCCAGTCGCGTTGCCGTTGGAGCTGCCCAGGCAGGCGCTGCCGGCCGTGCCAAGCACGCGCGGACGAGGCCGACCGCGCCCGACCGCCTTGCCGGTTCGCTCTCTGCCATTGGCCGGCACATCGCGTCGCTCAAACTGGGAGACCCTAGCCCGACGGCGCCTGGAGAGATTGACTTCGTCTACGGGCCGCTGTCTGGCAACGACTTCCCCACGCTGACCTGGATGAAGGCGCTGCGTGCTGTCGAACGCCAGCGCAGCCGTCGCCTCGAGTACGAGGACCCGCGCGGCAACATGGAGCTACGCCGGGCGCTGCAGGCGCACCTCAGTCAGGCGCGCGGCTTGGCTTGTTCGGTCGAGCAGCTTTTGATTGTTAACGGCTCGCAGCAGGCCCTTGACCTCTGCGCTCGCCTGCTGGTCGACCCGGGTGGAAGCGTGGTCGTGGAGAACCCGGGCTATCGGATGGCACACCATGCGTTCGAGGCCTACGGAGCGAAGTTGCTCTGCGCCGACGTCGATTCACATGGCCTTGTCACCGAGCGCCTCGCCGCGCTTGGGCCGGCACAACTGGCCTACGTCACGCCGACGCATCAGTTTCCGCTGGGCTCCTTCTTGCCCATCGCGCGTCGTCGACAACTGCTCGACTGGGCGGCAGAACGCCGTGCATGGGTCGTCGAGGATGACTACGACAGCGAGTACCGCTATGCAGTGCGTCCAGAGGCTACGGTGCAGTCGCTCGACAGCCGTGGCTGTGTGATTCACGTCGGCACCTTCTCAAAGACCTTATCGCCGCAGATGCGGCTGGGCTACATGGTGCTGCCGGTAGCTCTGGTGGGAACCTTTGCTGATGCCAAGCGGGTGACCGACCGCCATGCAGCGACTGGCGTGCAACGAGCGTTAGCCCGGCTGCTGGAAGATGGCAGCTATGACCGGCATGTGCGGCGCATCCGCCGTCTGCAGCAGGCAAGGCAGCGTGCATTGGTCGAAGCGCTAGACCGATATCTGGGGGAAGAAGTCGAGGTGCAAGGGGCTGCCAGTGGACTGCACGTGGTGGCGTGGTTTCGGGGGTTGCCGGCGACGGCGGAACGCGCCCTGGTCGATGCAGCCCGGCAGCAAGGCGTGCGAGTGCATCCAATTGGCCCCTCGTTCCATCCGAGCAAAGCGAGGCCCGCAGGACAGCGCTCAGCCGGCCTGGTGATGGGCTATGCGTTGCTGGAACTGGACACCCTCGAAGAGGGAATTCGCCGCTTGGCGGATGCGCTGCGGCAGCTCTGTCGATAGGTGTTCCGGCGCGTGCTTAGGCAAGCTCGAAAGTCCATCGCTGCACCACAGCGGGAATTGCTACGTCTGCTTCCCAACTGAAATCTGCCATCCAGCCTAGCGCTACGAGAGACGGCAATCACGGCATAGCTGTCGGGCCCGCCTCGCTGGGTTGACCGATAAAACCGTCTTCTGATACGAAAAAGCCATGGATGTTGTCCATGGCTTTTCTCACTTATGGCTCCCAATTTCTCAGCTTATGAGTTCAGCTGCACACAACATGGCGCTCCGGATGCCTCCGCTGATACATATAGAAAACGGCTCTCTACACCTCAGGCGATGCGACAACTGCCTGTGCCGCAACGTTTTTTTTGGTCTACGGACTACCTGCATTTTCGCCACCTATCAACTTCCTTTCGAGTGCAATCGAAAGCTTAAATTGGCAGGTAAATCAATGACTTACAATTCAAGCAGGTTTTTCGTCCCGTCGTCTCTACCTGCTTCGCAGACGACGTCCAAGCGCGCGGCACAGGCTCGAAAGACCGCCATGTAGCCAACACCACTCACCTACTCCGACATCCTGGAGAAGCTTGACTACTTCGTCACAACCAAGCAACTTAACCCGAACACCGCCGCCAACAGGTCGACTGGGCTACGAGGATTCCTGCGTGCGTCTTCGCACCCATGGCGGCGTTGCAAATCCTCGCGATAACTACGGCTATCGCTGCGGTTTGCGCCTTGCCCTGGACACGAATCCATCGCTTTCATTGTGTTCCTCTACTTCCGGGTTGCTGTACTAGTCCAGCAAAACTTGCATCACTCGGCGCGCATCCGATCGGACGCATACACCGCCGCCTGCACGCGCGAGGACAGGCCGAGCTTGCGCAGGATGTGCTGCACATGGATCTTCACCGTGGTCTCGGCAATGGAGAGCTGGCGCGCGATCTCCTTGTTGCTGGCGCCGCGGGCAATCTCGCGCAGCACCTCTTCTTCGCGCGGCGACAGCTGCGGCGCGGCCTCCGCCGCTTGCGGCTCAGGCGCTGGCTCGGGCGCGCCATGGCTCTGGAAGGCGGCGACCAGCTTGCCCATCATCTCGGGGCTGACCACGGGCTCGCCGCGCGCGGCGCGGCGCACGGCCTCGGCCAGCAGGTCGCCGTCAATGGTCTTGAGCAGATAGCCCTGCGCGCCATGGCGCAGCGCCGTGGCCAGATCCGCGCCGTCCTCGCTCACCGTGAGCATGAGCACGCGGCTCTTGGGCGAGGCTTCGCGCAGGCCGGCAATGGCATCCACGCCGCGCACGCCAGGCAGGTGGTTGTCCAGCAGGATCACATCGGGCTGCACAGCGGGCAGCAGGCGCAATGCTGCGCCGGCGTCGCCCGCCTCGCCGACCACGCGCAGGTCGGGCTGCTGGCTCAGCAGTGCCACCAGGCCGCGGCGCAGCAGGGTGTGGTCGTCGATCAGGAACAGGGTGGTGGGAGCGCTCATACGGCCGCCATGGTAGCCCTGGCACCTGTCGCCTCGCGCCCCGCGGGCGGCAGCACCAGGGTCACGCGCGTGCCATGGCCGGCCTGCGTGTCCAGGGTCAGCGTGGCGCCGATACGCTCCGCGCGCTCGCGCATGATGACCAGGCCCACATGCAGTGAATCGGGTTGTACGCCCTGTGGATCGAAACCCTGGCCATCGTCGCGCACCTCGAAGCACCACTGCGGGTGGCGCTGCACGCGCAGCTGCACGTTCTTGGCGCCGGCATGCTTGCGCACGTTGGACAAGGCCTCCTGCACGATGTGCAGCACCTGGATCTGCACGTCGGGCGCCAGCGGCAGGCCCTGGCCCTCCATCGTCAGCTGGGCCAACAGGCCGCTCTGGTGCTCGAACTTGGACAGCGTGCTGCGCAGCGCGCTCTCGATGTCCTCGTCCTGCGTGCGCGTGCGAAAGTGCACCAGCAGCTCGCGCACGTCGGCATAGCACTCGCGCACGCCGGCGTCGAGCTCGGCCAGGCCCTGGTCGCGCGCGGCGTCCCGGCCCTTGGCAATGGCATCGCGCAGGAGCTGCGCCTGGATCTTCAAGAACGCCAGCGACTGGGCGATGGAGTCATGCAGCTCGCGCGCGATCAGCGCCCGCTCCTGCGCCACCGCCGCCTCGCGCTCCAGCGCGCTGGCACGCAGCCCTTCCATCGCCGTGGCCAGGTGCAGGGCCATGGTGGCGAGCAGCTCACGCGTTTCATCGGACAGGCTGCGAGCGCCGCGGTACAGCAGCGTCACCTCGCCAAGCAGGCGCTGGTGCAGGCGCACCGGCACGTTGACCACGGTCTCGAAGCCCTCCTGGCCGCAGTGCGGCAGCCGACCGCCGCGCGCCGGCACGATGGGAACCACGCGCATGCGCGCCTGCGGGCCGGGCTGGCCGCAGGCGCAGGCGCCGGTCAGCACGCAATGCTCGGCCTCGGCCAGGGCGCGCGGCAGGCCGTCATGGGCCAGCAGCAGGTAGCGCTCGTTGGCCTCGTCAGACCAGCGCACGGCGGCTGCGTCGGCCCCCGCGGCGCTGCGGATCTGCTGGGCAAAGCCCTGCGCCAGTGCCTCCAGGCTGCCGGCCTCGCCGCTCAGCGCGCTCACCGCATACAGGGCCGCCAGGCGCTGGTTCTGCTCCTCCACGCTGGCCGTCTTCTCGCGCACCTTGCGCTCCAGATCCTGGTGCGAGGCCTGCAAGGTATGCGCCATCAGGTTGAAGCCCGCGGTGAGCTGGCCGAATTCGTCATCCGTCTCCACCGCCAGGCGCGTACCCAGCTCGCCGCGGCGCACAGCCGCCAGCGCCTGCTGCAGGCGCGTGACCGGGTGCAGCACCAGCCAGTAACTGAGCGCCATGAAGGCCACCGCCGCGGCGATGGCCAGCCCCACCAGGAACAGCTGGAACAGGTGCAGGCTGGCCGTCCAGCGCATGATCTGCACCTCGATGGCGCCGACGAAGTCGTCGATCTCGCTCACATAGGCGTCGCCGCGCGCCACCGCCTGGGCGCTGCTCGGGGGCAGCGGGCCATGCCATTCCGAGCGAATGGCGTGCCACTCGCTGCGCAGGTGCTCATAACGCGCGCGCGTGTCCTCGCTCCAGGGCACGAACAGCGGGCGCGTCGGGTCGCCCGTGCGCAGCAGCTCCAAGCCATCCTCGAAGCGCTTTTCCAGGCGCGCATAGTCCCGCGGCGATTCGTTCTGCTGCGCCAGGATCATGCGCAGCATGTTCATGCGCAGGCGCCCGGCCTCGTTCACCGCCGCCGCGCCGCCCTCCAGCTCCCAGGTCACCCACAGCGTGAAGCCGATGGACGCCAGCGCCACGAACAGGAACGCCGTGCCCATGGCCAGCAGCTTGGTGGACAGCGTGGGCTTCTTGCGCATGGAGCCAGTGTAGGCACGCGCCGGCAAGCCATCTTGACCTGTATCAAGTTGCGCAAGGCTGGGAGGAAATATGATGAATTTCGACTGAAATCGTTACCAGTCAAGCGCAAGCAGCTATTTTTTTAGAAGCATTCGTCACAGCTACCCAGCTGCGTATTCCAACGATGCTGGCCACCGAGTCCGGCGACGTGAGCACCCGAAAGAGTGCGCAGCCCCCCCGCGTCTGACTCCTGCCGGCCGGGAGCTGCCGCATGCGGTAAGAAGAAGCGGGAACTCAACGTTCGAGCTAAGCGGGCGACGACGGCAGGCCGCCAGGCCCGCGAGGACGCTGATAAACAGCGCGGCCTCTCGGGCCTGGTGGCCTGCCGTTGGCGCTCCGCTTGAGCGGGGGGTTGGGCGTCAGCTGTGGACGGTGCTCACTCGGTTGCGGACTTGGCCAATCCAGCCGTGAACTCGCTGAGACGCTTTGCCAAGTCATCTCTACCAGCAACCTTGTGCCTTTGCATCAGATACTCGCCGGTGTTGTATGTGAGCCAGACTTTGCCTTGAGCGTCTTCCCAAACGAGGGCCTTCAGCGGCAGATCAAGCCCAACGGTTGGATACTGCGGCAGCAACGTCGCGGACACTGCCCCGCGGCCAAAGATGAGAACCTGCGTTGGCCGAACCGCCCCGCCCTGACTCGCTGCGGTGGACTGCAAATCGACTCGCGCGAACACGTTTATTGGTGGCTGGGTTTTCCTAATGTTGAATTCGAGCCGATCCATCGTCTCAGCAACCGAGTACTTGCTGGCGACGCTCACCATGCCGTCATCCGCATGAGACGATGCCATTAGCGCGATGAGAACCGCCGCGCCAGCCACCCTAGAGAGTTTGTTCATGTGGGCCTCCTCGATTCAATGGACTCGCACCCTGACAGGGAACGTCGGGGCGCAAGCCGGGGCGTGGTGTGATTCTGCGCCTGTTTTTGGCGGCCGACGCGGCGCTCGCCTCCTGACGTCCAACGCAAAGCGTTTATCTGACGCCAAGCCCCAGGTTCGCTTCGAGGGGCAGCCCGGCGAGCAGTGGACGATGTTCTTCCTCGACCCGTTTGGCAACCCCATTGAAATCAAGGGATTTCGCAGCTTCGAGGATGTCTATCAGAAGGCCTGAATGAAAGTGCGTTGCGCAACCCGCGACGCATGAAACTGGCGCGCCCCGTGCGAGGGCAGCCGAGCAAGGGCCGCCCCGCAGCGAGGGCTGCGTCCCCCTACCCGCATTGCGCAGCAATGCGAGAGCGGGGGCTGAAGGCCGCGGCTCCAAGCCTGCCTGCGCAGGCTTGGACGTGCCTGAAGGGCTGCCGCATCCGGCGGCTGCACCGAGGCGCGAAGCGCCACAGGGGGTGTCGTTTCACATCAGCCGCAGCTGCCAATGGCCCCGCACTGGGTGCAGTAGTCGCAGCCGTCCTTGCGGATGACGGCGTGGGCGCCGCATTCGCCGCATTTCTTGCCGGCCATGGTGGGGGGCATGGCTACCGGCACCTCGGGCTCGTCCAGCGGCAGCACCTGCTGCTGCGGCTCCTGGGTGCGGCGCGCCAGGATGGTCTGGATGGCGTAGGCGATGGCCGCCACCTCCGAGTCGTGCCACAGCGGCACCTGGGCGCCGTCGGCGCGCTCGAAGCTGCCCAGGCGCACGGGGCCGCGATCCCAGGCGACCTTGCGCATGTCGGACAGCGCGCGCTCCAGGAAGCCGCCGCGCGCGGCCAGCGACAGCAGGCGCATGCTGGAGGTGATCCACTGCTGCGACTCGCTGCTCTGGCCCACGGGCATGAAGAACTCGATGGCGCGATCCACCGTTTTGCCACGGCCATCGGACACGGGCAGGAAGGAGACGATCAGGTACAGGCGCTGCTGGCCTTCCTGCGTCCAGTACTCGATCTTCTCGGCCACGGCGTCCAGCCCGCCCTTGGGGCGGCTCTCGATCACCATGCGCTGCAAGTCCACGGTGGGTTCGGGCACCGGCGCGGCTGCTGCGGCAGGCTTGGCCTCGGCGGCGACGGGCGTGACTTCCAGCACGGCGCCCAGGATGCTGTTCGGGCGGTAGGTGGCCAGGCCCTTCAGGCCCGAGTGCCAGGCCTGCAGGTACAGGCCCTTGAAGTCGTCGTAGGGGTAGTCCTCGGGCACGTTCACGGTCTTGGAGATGGCCGTGTCCACGTAGGGCTGCACGGCCTCCATCATGGCCACATGGTCGGCGGCGGACATGTCCAGGGCGCTGACGAAGTACTCGGGCAGCTGCTTCACGTCGCCGCCCAGGGTCTTGTACAGGCGCCAGGCGTGATCCTCGACGGTGTACTCGCTCTTGCTGCCGTCGGCCTCGCGCTTCCTGCGCGTGTAGGTCCAGGAGAACGGCGGCTCGATGCCGTTGGAGGCGTTGTCGGCAAAGGCCAGGCTCACCGTGCCGGTGGGCGCGATGGACAGCAGGTGGCTGTTGCGGATGCCGTGCTTCTTGATCTGCTTCTTGATGTCATCCGGCAGGCGGCTGGCAAACGTGCCTTCGGCCAGGTAGCCGGCGGCGTCGAACTTGGGGAACACGCCCTTTTCCTTGCCCAGCTCGATGGAGGCGCGATACGCCGCATTGCGCATGCGCTCGGCAATCTTCACCGCCATGTCGCGGCCTTCCTGGCGGTCGTAGCGCAGCTTGAGCATGGCCAGGGTGTTGCCCATGCCGGTAAAGCCCACGCCGATGCGGCGCTTGGCGGCGGACTCGGCACGCTGCTGCTCCAGCGGCCAGAAGGTGACGTCAAGCACGTTGTCCAGCGCCCGCACCTGGGTTGCCACGACCTGCTCGAAGGCGTCGAAGTCAAAGCCGGGCTGGCCCGAGAAGCCGAAGGGGTTGCGCACGAAGCGCGTCAGGATGATGGGCCCCAGGTCGCAGCAGCCATAGGGCGGCAGCGGCTGCTCGCCGCAGGGGTTGGTGGCCTGGATGGTCTCGGTGTAGCTGAGGTTGTTGTCGGTGTTGATCTGATCCAGGAACAGGATGCCGGGCTCGGCGAAGTCGTAGGCCGACTTCATGATGGTGTCCCACAGTTCGCGCGCGCGCAGCTTGCGGTACACCCATTGGCCGTCGGCACGCTGGTAGGCGCCGTCCTTGAGCAGCTCGGCGCCGGGGGCGGCGCTGTGCACCAGCTCCCAGGGGCCGTCCTGCTCCACCGCCTGCATGAAGGCGTCGGGCACGCCGACGGAGACGTTGAAATTGTTCCAGCGCCCCGGCGTGCGCTTGGCGGTGATGAAGTCCAGCACGTCCGGGTGGTCGATGCGCAGCACGCCCATCTGCGCGCCGCGGCGTGCGCCGGCGCTCTCCACGGTGGAGCAGGACTGGTCGAACACGTTGATGTAGCTGCAGGGCCCCGAGGCCATGGAGGCCGTGCCCTTGACCATGGCGCCGCGCGGGCGGATGCGCGAGAAGTCGTAGCCCACGCCGCCGCCGCGGCGCATGGTCTCGGCGGCCTCGCGCAGGGCCTCGTAGATGCCGGGGTAGCCGGCGTTGTCCACGCCCTGGATGCAGTCGCCCACGGGCTGCACGAAGCAGTTGATCAGCGTGGCCTGGATGTCGGTGCCGGCGGCGCTCATGATGCGCCCGGCGCCAATGGCGCCGGCGCGCAGGTTGTCCAGGAAGCGCGCCTGCATGGCTTCGCGCAGCTCCTCGCGCTCCACCGAGGCCAGGGCACGGGCCACGCGGCGGTACAGGTCTTCGACATCGCTCTCGCCTTGTTTGAAGTATTTCTCCTGCAGCACATCGAGGCTGATGGACTGGCTGGGCAGGCTGGGGGCGAGGTCGGTGATCTCACGTTGCATGGCGAGGAAGCTCCTGGAGGTGTTCGAAGGGGGGAAATTGTAGGCAGTCAGGCCTGGATTGTGCACCCAGAGCCCAAGCTTTGCATTCACCAAAAAGGCTTGACAAACACTATATATAGCGTGTCGCCACTATGCCATACACTTCCTGTAGCACCAGCACGCCCGTAGACACGTGACAAGACGGCTTCCCCATCATGTTTCTTTGTTAACGTTTGGTTTCATTTTGATGCGCAAATCCAAACCCTCCGCACCCTCCTCATGGGCGCTCGCCTGCGCGTCGGCATGGCTGTCCTTGATACTGCTGGCACTGCCCGGCTGCGCCGGCACCGGCGCCCTGCAAACCCAGGACGATCAGGCCTGGCATGCATGCCTGGCCGACTGGCAGGGCACGCCGGCCCTGCTGCTGGGCGAGCAGCACGACGCCGGCGCGCACCAGCAATGGGAGGCCGCCACCGTGCGCTGGCTGGCCGCGCGCGGCCGCCTGGCGGCGCTGGTGCTGGAGATGGCCGAGGCCGGCACCGGCACCGACGGCCTGCCGCCCGATGCCAACCCCGCCCAGGTGTATGCCGCCCTGCGTTGGAACGAGGACGCCTGGCCCTGGGAGCAATACCGCCCGGTGGTCATGGCCGCCGTGGCCGCGGGCGTGCCGGTGCGCGGCGGCAATCTGCCCCGAAGCCACATGCGCGCCGCCATGCAGGACGCGGCCCTGGACGCCCACCTGCCGCCTGCGGCGCTGCAGCTCCAGCGCCAGGCCATTGCCGATGGCCACTGCGGCCTGCTGCCGCAAGAGCGCCTGATGCCCATGGTGCGCATCCAGCTGGCGCGCGACGCCAGCATGGCCCAGGCCATGCTGAATGCGCGCCAGCCCGAACGCACGGTACTGCTGGTGGCCGGCTGGGGCCATGTGCGGCGCGACCTGGGCGTGCCGACCTGGCTGCCGGCAGATTTTGGGTCAAAATCAGCCATTGCCCAGGCTGGTCAAGCGCAAGCAGCTACTGAAAAAGAAGCAATCTACATCTACCCAACGCCCGCACTGCCGCCGCGCGACCACTGCGCCGAGCTGCGCGCAATCATGCCCCTGGCAAGGCCTGCAGTCCGGTAGGCCCCTTTTTCTCCGCTTCAGGCCGCCTGCTGCGCCGCGCCCTGCGCCCGCAGCAGCTGCGCAAACTGCTCCGCCGGCACGGGGCGGCTGCACAGGTAGCCCTGGTAGCTGTCGCAGCCACGCTCGCGCAGAAAGGCCAGCTGCTCCTGCGTCTCCACACCCTCGGCCAGCACCGAGAGGCCCAGGCTGTGCCCCATGGCGATGATGGTGGCGCTGATCGCCATGTCGTCGGCGCTGGCGGGGATGTCGCGTATGAAGCCCTGGTCGATCTTCAGCACGTCGATGGGAAAGCGCTTGAGATGCACCAGGGACGAGTAGCCGGTGCCGAAGTCGTCCACCGCGATGCGCACGCCCTGAACCCGCAGGCGCTGCAGCACCTGGCGCATTTCCTCGGGCCGCTCGGCCAGGGCGGACTCGGTCAGCTCCAGCTCCAGGCAATGCGCCGGCAGGCCGCTGGCGGCCAGCGCCTGCGCCGCGCAGGCGGCGATGTCGTCCAGGTGGAACTGGCGCGGCGAGACGTTCACCGCCATGCGTAGCGCCGGCAGCCCGTCAGTGCGCCACAGTTGCGCCTGGCGGCAGGCCTCGTGCATGACCCAGCGGCCCAGCGGGCCGATCAGGCCCGAGGTCTCGGCCACGGAAATGAAGCGCGCGGGCGAGATCAGGCCCTCCTCGGGGTCCTGCCAGCGCACCAGTGCCTCGGCGCCCTCGATACGCCCGGTGGCCACGTTCACCTGCGGCTGGTAGTGCAGCAGCAGCTGGCCTTGCGCCAGCGCCGTGCGCAGCCGCGCCTCCATCTCCAGGCGCTCGCGCGCGGCCTGGATCATGGATTCATCGAAGAAGCAATAGGCACTGCGCCCACGCGCCTTGGCGCCATAGACGGCGGAATGCGCCCCCTGCAGCAGCTGCTCGGCGTCGCGGGCGTGCTCGGGGAACATGCTGATGCCCACGCTCACCCCGGCCATGACCTCGATGCCGTCTGGCGTAGTCCAGGCCTCGCCGGCCGCATTGATCAAGTGCCGCGCCACGGCCGCCGCGCCGTCCTTGTGGCGCAGGTCGCGCGCCAGCACCGCGATCTCGTCGCCCGCCATGCGCCCCATCAGGTCACCCGGGCGCAGGCTCTGGCGCACCTGCTGTGCGGTATGCCTGAGCACCTCGTCGCCCACGGCATGGCCGTAGCTGTCGTTCACATCCTTGAAACGATCCAGGTTGAGCAGCAGCACGGCCATCTGCTCGCCATGGGCCAGGGCCTGGCCCATGGCCTCGGCCAGCTGCTCGACGAACCAGGCGCGGTTGGGCAGGCCGGTCAGGCTGTCGCGGTGCGAGAGGAACTCCAGCCGCTGGTGCTGGGCGCGCTCTTGCGAAATGTCGCTGAACATGCACACGTAGTGCGTGACCTGGCCGTCGGTGTCACGCACCGCCGACAGCGACATGCGCTCGGGAAAGATTTCGCCGTTCTTGCGCTTGTTCCAGATCTCGCCGCGCCAGTGGCCCTTGTTCAGCACGGCGCCCCACATGGCCACATAGAAGGCCTTGTCGTGCCGGCCGGACTGGAACATGCGCGGGTTCTGCCCCAGCACTTCCTCCTCGCCATAGCCCAGGATGCGCGTGACCGCCGGGTTGATGGACAGAATGCGCCCTCGTGCATCGGCCACCACCACCCCCTCCTGGGTGTTGTCCACCACGGTGGCGGCCAGTCGCTGATGCTCCTCCAGCGCGCGGCTGGCGGTCAGATCGGTGAGGATGCCGGAGAAGCGCTCCGGGCGCCCCTGCGCACCGCGGTGGCACAGGCCGCGCGCCTCGAACCAGCAATAGCTGCCGTCGTAGCGCAGCAGGCGCGCCGTCTCCACGAAGGGCTCGCCGGTCGCAATGGCCTGCTGCACGGCGTGGTGGACGCGGCGGTAGTCCTCTGGGTGCAGGCGGCGCAGCAGGTTTTCTCCAGACGGCAGTTCCTGCCCCTGGTAGCGCAGCAGGCGTACCAGGCCTTGTGAATGGGTGGAGCGGCGCACCCGCAGATCCCAGTCCCACAGCCCGCTGCCGCTGCCATCGAGGGCCAGGCGCAGGATGTTTTCGCTGCGCAGCAACTCGGCGCGCGCCGCGTCCACCTCGCCCAAATCCTGCAGCACGCACAGCAGTTGCGCGCCGGCATCTGCGTGCGCCGGCACCAGGCTCACGGTGCACAGCACGGGCAGCGGTGCGGCAGAGCCGGCCCCCAGACACAGCCCCTCCACCTGGTAGTGATCGATCTCACCGGCCAGCAGGCACTGGAGCTGCTGCTCGGCGCGGCTACGGTCATCGGGGCGCACCAGATCGCCGAAGCGGCTGTGCTGCAGTGCCGCCAGGGGCAGGCCCAGCCAGCCGCAAAGGCGCTCGTTGGCGTCCACGAATCGCAGGCTGCCGGGCTCCACATGCGCCACGCCCACCGGTGCGAAGTGGGCAATCTGCCGGCGCTCCTGCGCCAGCGCCGCACGCGCACGCTCGGCCGCACGCATGCGCGAAAGCAGCCACCAGGCCAGCACGCCGGTCAGCAGCACATACAGCCAGCCCTTGGCGGTCTGCCAGCGCTCGATCTGCCGCGCGTCTGCCACCAGAAAACCCAGCAGCCCATCGCCCGCGGCCACCCAGACCGCGCCCACGACCAGATACAACACCATGCCCCACCAGGGCCTCATCCGGGAGCCAGCCCCCGGCGCATTCGGATCCATTGTCCCTCCACCCACACCATGGGGCCTGCTGCGACAATTCGCACCATGACCCCTGCCTACATTCTGACCCTGTCCTGCCCCGACCGCCTGGGGCTGGTGCACGCCGTCTCGGGCTTCCTGCTCGAGCATGGCGGCAACATCGAAGAAGCCGCCCAGTACAACGACGAGGCCACCGGCCTGTTCTTCATGCGCGTGCAATTTGCCTGCGCCCAGCATGATGGCGCCACCTTGAGAGAGCAGCTGGCGCGCTTTGCCGAACCCTACGCCATGCACTGGAGCCTGCACGCCAAGGCCGCCGCCATGCCTACCGTGATCATGGTCAGCCGCGAAGGCCATTGCCTCAACGACCTGCTGTTCCGTGTGAAAAGCGGCCTGCTGCCCATTGATGTGCGCGCCATTATCAGCAACCACCGCGACTTTTACCAACTGGCCGCCAGCTACAACATTCCCTTTCACCACATCCCGGTCACGGCCGCCACCAAGGCCCAGGCCGAGGCGCGGCAGTACGAGATCATCCAGGCCGAAGGAGCCGAGCTGGTGGTGCTGGCACGCTACATGCAGGTGCTGTCCAACGACCTGTGCACAAAGCTGGCGGGCCGCGCCATCAACATCCACCACAGCTTCCTGCCCAGCTTCAAGGGCGCCAAGCCCTACTACCAGGCGCATGAGCGCGGCGTGAAGCTGATCGGCGCCACCGCCCACTATGTGACGGCCGACCTGGACGAGGGGCCGATCATCGAACAGGACGTTGCACGCGCCGACCACACCGACACCGTGGAAGACCTGACGGCGCGCGGCAGAGACACCGAAAGCCAGGTGCTGGCACGCGCCGTGAAGTGGCACAGCGAGCACCGCGTGCTGCTCAATGGCCACAAGACGGTGGTGTTCCGCTAACCTGTTGCGCCATGGCCTCCGCCCCCGTCAACCCTGTCGCCGCCAGGCCGGTGCTGGACGCCGCCAGCCTGCGGCGCATTCCGCCCATCCAGTGCCTGCTGACCTTCGAGGCCCTGGCGCGCCTGCGCAGCGTGACCCAGACGGCCGACGAGCTGTGCGTGACGCCCAGCGCCGTGAGCCACCGCGTCAAGCAGCTCGAGCAGATTTTGGGCACGCGGCTGTTTGGGCGCGCCGATTTTTCGCTCACCACCGACGGCAGCGCTTACCTGGCCCAGGTGCGCGAGGGCCTGTCGGCCCTGCAGCGCCTGCCGGGCAGCACCGTGAGCACGGGCCGGCGGCGCCTGAAGATCGCCGTCACGCCGACCTTTGCCCGCTCCATCCTGATCCCGCGCCTGCGCCAGTTCACCGAGGCCTATCCCGAGATCGACCTGGCGCTGCAGGTCTCGATCCCGCTCTTGGACGTGGTGGCCGAGGACGCCGACCTGGTGGTGCGCTACGGCCCCGGCCATTACGCCGACATGGAGCATGTGGAGATCGCGCGCGACGTGCTCACGCCCCTGGCCTCGCCCGGCTTCGTGCGCGAGCATGGGCCCTTCGAGCGCCCCGAGGATCTGGAGGGCCTGCCCCTGCTGCGCAGCCCGCTCGAGCCCTGGCGCAGCTGGTTCGCCGCCGCCGGCCTGGCCTGGCCCGAGCCCAACGAGGGCTCGCAATTCAACGACGTGGGCCTGATGTGCGACGCCGCCGCCGCCGGCATGGGCGTGGCGCCGGTGCGCCTGAAGCTGGCGGCGCCCTGGCTGGATCAGGGCACCCTGGTGCGCCTGTTTGCCATCGACGCACCCAGCCCCTACGCGCATTACCTGTGCTGGCGCACGGGCACCATGGATCGCTGGGAATGCGCCGCTTTTACTGACTGGCTACGCCGAACCATGGCCTGATCTCTTGAGGGCATGCCCCGCTACCGCCCCTGCCTGACCAGCACGGGGTCGCCGCGGTAGCTGTCGGGGAACAGTTGCTGCAGTTGCGCCACCTTGGGCAGGTCGTTGATGACGATGTAGGGATGGCGCGGGTGCTCGGTCATGAAGTCCTGGTGGTAGGCCTCGGCCGGGAAGAAGCTGGGCTGGTGCTCCAGCCGCGTCACGATGGGCCGGGCGAAGGCACGGGCGGCGTCCAGCTGCGCCACATAGGACTGCGCCATCTGCCACTGGGCCGGCGTGGTCGCGAAGATGGCCGAGCGGTACTGGGTGCCCACGTCGGGGCCCTGGCGGTTGAGCTGGGTCGGGTCGTGCACCACGGAAAAGAAGATTTGCAACAGCCGGCCGTAGCTGACCTGCGCCGGGTCATAGGTGATCTCCACCGATTCCGCATGCTGCGTGCGGCCGCTGCTCACGATGGAGTACGAAGCCTGGGCCGCCGTGCCGCCGCTGTAGCCGGAGACGGCGCTCTGCACGCCCTTGACGTGCTGGAACACGCCCTGCACGCCCCAGAAGCAGCCGCCCGCAAAGATGGCCTTCTGCGGGATTTGCGGGCCCTGGCCCGTGCTCGCAATCTCCTGCGCCGGCGGCGGCAGGCGCACGGCCTGCTCGCCGGCCCAGAGGGCCGTGGTCTGCCAGAGCAGGCCGCCCAGCAGCAGGCCACCGGCCAGGATGTGCAGGGCGCCGCGCAGCGGCGTCCTTGGGGTGATGTGTGCGTTCATGGTGCGTGCTCCTCAAGGGGCGTGGAAGATGCCGGGCTCAGCCGAAGGTGAAGGCGTAGGCGGAAACGCCGGAGTCCAGGAATTCGATGCTGAAGCTGCGCTCGGCGATGTCACCTGGCTGGCGGACGAGCTGGTACAGGCGCTGTTCGGTCACGGTGCCGCTGCCGTCGGCGGCGACATCCGTGCCGTGGGCATCGCCCGGCGCCTGACCGTCGATGAGGACCTTGAAGCGCACGGGCTTGCCATCGGGCCCGGGGCCCAGCACCAGGTGCAGGTCGCGGGCATGGAAGCGGTAGGCGATGCGGCCCGATGCGCCGTCCAGCGTGGCGCTTTCCGGACCGACCGTCCATCGCCCCGTGAGGCCCCAGGCATTCAGGCCCAGGCGCGCGGGCGTCGCATAGGCCGTGGCCCGGTCATGCACGGCGGCGGGGGTGGATGCGAAGTGCTCGGCACGCTCGTAGCCCAGGTAGGTCTCGGGCGAACGCACGTCGGCCATGTCGGCGGCCTGCTGCACGCCCCGGGCCTGCACGTCGATCAGCCCCTGGGCCATCTGCGGGGCGCCGGCCTCGCGCAGCAGCTGCTGGATCACGCGCTCGGACTCGGCATAGTCGCCCTCGCCGAAGTGGTGATGGCGGATATGTCCCTTGGCGTCGATGAAATAGTGCGCCGGCCAGTACTGGTTGCCAAAGGCGCGCCAGATGGCGTACTGGTTGTCCAGGGCCACGGGGTAGGTGATCCCTAAGTCCTTGACGGCCTTCTCCACGTTGGACGGCTTGCGCTCGAAGGCAAACTCGGGCGCGTGCACGCCAACCACGACCAGGCCCTGGTCACGGTACTTCTCGGCCCAGGCCTTCACATAGGGCAAGGTGCGCAGGCAGTTGATGCAGGAATAGGTCCAGAAGTCCACCAGCACCACCTTGCCGCGCAACTGCTGCGCCGTCAGCGGCGCGGAGATGAGCCACTGCGTTGCGCCGTCCAGTGCCGGGGCCGGGCCCTCATCGGGCAGCGGCGCGGCGCCGGCGCCAGCGGCCATCATGGCCGGGCCGGCGCTTGCCGAGGCCTGCAGCATCATCGCCGGGCCGCCCTGCATGGCCGCCGCGTCCGCGCCGCGCCGCGCGCCCAGGCGATCCACGAGCGCTTGCTCCAGTCCGCCCGTGGAGGCCGTGGACAGCCGGGCCAGCACGCCGGTATCCAGCCCCAGCGCGATGGCGGCCACGCCGGCCAGCATGGCCGCACCCAGGCCGCGCCTGAGCCATTCGCCCGCACCCAGCGCGCGCTTGAGCGCGGCGAACACCTTGCCGCCCAGCAGCAGCGCGGCGGCCATGGAGGTGGCGGCGCCGGCGGCGTAGGCCAGCAGCAGCAGGCTGGAGGTGGTGTTGGCCCCCTGCAGCGCGGCGCCGGTGAGGATCAGGCCCAGGATCGGGCCGGCGCAGGGCGCCCACAGCAGGCCCGTGGCCACGCCCAGCAGCAGCGAGGCGCCGGGGCGCGCGCCGCCGGTATCGCCGCCCTGGGCGCTTGCCGAAAGGCGTGAACCCGCGGCCACCAGGGGGCGCGCCAGGCGTTCGGCCAGGCCCGGCCACAGCAGGGTCAGCGCGAACAGCGCCACCAGGGCCAGGGCCAGCCAGCGGCCGTATTCGTTGGCGGCCACCACCCAGCCGCCGCCCACGGCGGCCAGCGCGGCGACCAGCGCGAAGGTCAGCGCCATGCCGGCCAGCAGCGGCAGGCCGCTTTTGGTGAAGGATTCGCCGGCGCGCGAGAAGACAAAGGGCAGCACCGGCAGTATGCAGGGGCTGACGATGGTCAGCACCCCGCCCAGGTAGGCGAGAACGATGAGCAGCATGGCTTGGACTCCAAGTGGCAGTGGCGGGCGGCGCTCAGGCGGGTTGCTGCGTGAAGCTCAGCGCCAGGCCGTTCATGCAGTAGCGCAGGCCCGTGGGCGGGGGGCCGTCGTCGAAGACATGGCCCAGGTGGCCGCCGCAGCGGCGGCAGTGCACCTCGGTGCGCAGCATGCCGTAGCGGCGGTCCTGGCGCGTGCCTACGGCCCTGTCCAGCGGCTGCCAGAAGCTGGGCCAGCCGGTGCCGCTGTCGAACTTGGTCTTGGATGAGAACAGCGGCAGGCCGCAACCCGCGCAAGCGAAGATGCCCGCGCGGTGCTCCTTGTCGAGCGGGCTGCTGAAGGGACGCTCCGTGCCTTCCTGGCGCAGCACGGCGTATTGCTGGGGCGTGAGCCGCGCGCGCCATTCGGCGTCGCTGTGGCCGACTTCGAAAACCTCGCTGGCCGCAGCGGCCGGCGCGCGGCGCGGGAACAGGCCGGCCGCCAGGGCGGCGACGGCGCCGGTGCCTGCAGTCCACAGAAGATGGCGTCGGGTGGTCACGGTGCGCTCCTTGAGGGTTGGGATCGGATGGGTTTAGCTTAGTGAAACCACCTCCCAAAGTCCTCACGCAAACTTCAAAAATTCGTGATAACTGCGGCCCCGGCGTTGGCACACAATGGGACGCCGGGCAGCATAGGGGCGGCCCAGCAACGCAATCACTTCCGAGACACCTTGACCATGGCTGCCACGCGCCGCGTACTTCTTGTCGAGGACGACGCCCATATCGCCGACCTGCTCGCCCTGCACCTGCGCGACGAGGGCCTGGAGGTCGTGCACTGCGCGCGCGGCGACGACGGCCTGCGGCAGCTGGAGCACGGCGGCTGGGATGCGCTGGTGCTCGACATCATGCTGCCCGGCGTGGACGGGCTCGAGATCTGCCGGCGCGCGCGCGCCATGGCGCGCTACACGCCCATCATCATCATCAGCGCACGCTCCAGCGAGGTGCAGCGCATCCTGGGACTGGAGATCGGCGCGGACGACTACCTGGCCAAGCCGTTCTCGGTGCTGGAACTGGTCGCGCGCGTCAAGGCGCTGCTGCGCCGCGTCGAGGCCTTGGCGCAGAACGTGCGTCTGGAGGCCGGCAGCCTGTCCATCGCGGGCCTGTCCATGGATCCGGTCGCGCGCGATGCGCGGCTTGACGGCGTGCGGCTGGACCTGACGCCGCGCGAGTTCGACCTGCTGTACTTCTTCGCGCGCCAGCCCGGCAAGGTGTTCTCGCGCATGGACCTGCTGAATGCCGTCTGGGGCTACCGGCTCGAGTGCTACGAGCACACGGTCAACACCCACATCAACCGCCTGCGCGCCAAGATCGAGGCCGATCCCGCCCAGCCGGCGCGCATCCTCACGGTATGGGGGCGCGGCTACAAGTTCGCCGATCCGCGGGAGGCACCATGAGGCTGCGCCTGACGCTGACCCAGCGCCTGTCGCTGGTGTTCGCCGTGCTGCTGCTGGTGTGCAGCGGCGCCTCGGCCTGGATACAGCTGCGCGCCAGCCGCATGCACGAGCTGGAGGTGGTGCAGGGCCTGTCGCGCGGCGTGGCCGAGAGCATTGCCCGCGAGGCCCAGCTCACCGATGCCCATGGGCTCAACCCCGACGCCGTGCGCCATCTGTTCAGCCAGCTCATGATGGTGAATCCCAGCGTGGAGGTCTACCTGCTGGAGCCCGATGGCCGCATCGCCGGCCATGCGGCGCCCGCGGGGCGGCTGCGCCGCGACCGGGTGGATCTGGCGCCCGTGCACCGGCTGCTGGGCGGCGGCGCGCTGCC
This sequence comes from Pseudomonadota bacterium, assembly GCA_018240985.1. Taxonomy (GTDB): domain Bacteria; phylum Pseudomonadota; class Gammaproteobacteria; order Burkholderiales; family Burkholderiaceae_C; genus Alicycliphilus. Next base: position 2,991 of record JAFEER010000245.1, on the reverse strand, counting down.
CATCCTGGGCGACGACCCGCGCAGCGCCGAGGGGCGCAAGGTGTTCAGCGCCGCGCCGCTGCGCGTGCAGGGCCGCGAGGTCGGCTACATCTACGTGGTGCTGCTGGGCGAGGCCCACGACCGTCTCGTGGCCCAGGGGTCGGCCAGCAATGTGCTGACGACGGCGCTGTGGTCCATCGGCCTGGTGGCGCTGCTGTGCCTGGCCGCGGGCCTGGTGGCCTTCACGCTGATCACGCGGCCGCTGCGCCGGCTCACCGAGGAGGTGGCGCGCTTCGACATCCATGGCGTGCCGCCCGAGCTGCCGCAGCCGCAGCCCGGCGCCACGCAGGACAGCCGCGACGAGATCGCCGTGCTGCGCAGCGCCTACCGGCAGATGGTGGAGCGCATCGGCGCGCAGTGGAAGGAGCTGATGCGCCAGGACCAGGAGCGCCGCGAGCTGATCGCCAATGTGTCGCACGACCTGCGCACGCCGCTGTCCTCGCTGCACGGCTATCTGGAGACGCTGTTGCTCAAGGATGCCGTGCTGGACGCGCCCGAGCGCCGCCGCTACCTGGGCATTGCCATCGACCAGAGCCGCAAGGTGGGCGAACTGGTGCAAAGCCTGTTCGAGCTGGCGCGCCTGGAATACGGTTTTGTGCAACCCGAGCCCGAGCCGTTTTCCCTGGTCGACCTGGTGCAGGACGTGTTCCAGAAGTTCGAGCTGCGCGCCGAGGCCCGGCGCATCGCCCTGCAGGCCGCCTTCCCGCCCCAGCTGCCCACGGTCGAGGCAGACCTGGGAATGATCGAGCGCGTGCTCGGCAACCTGCTGGACAACGCGCTGCGCCATGTGCCCGAGGGCGGCGCCGTGCGGATTGCACTCGCACCGTCGGCATCCGGCGCGGCAGTGGAGGTCACGGTCAGCGACACCGGGCCCGGCATTCCCGCCGAGCTGCGCGCAGGGCTGTTCCAGCGCGCCTTCATCCTGGGCGGGGCGCGCCGCGACGGCGGCCTGGGCCTGCGCATCGTGCACCGCATCCTGGAGCTGCATGGCAGTTCGATTGCGCTGGTCGATATACCGGGGCAGGGGGCGAGTTTCAGGTTTGGGCTGGCGGTTGCGGGGCGGCGCTAAGGCATGGCAACCGTTTCACGGCCACTTGCAAGAAGATTCACACTAGGCCGGCGCGTCCTGGCCTACAGTCGCGTCATGGCCGATTCCACCCACAGCACCCCACCCGCCACCCCGACAAGCAGCGAGCGCGCCGCGCGCCAGCGCGCCGTCGTGCAGGCCCTGCAGGCCTGCGTGCCCGAACATGCCCTGCTGTGGCAGAGCGAAGACACCACGCCCTACGAGTGCGACGGCCTCACCGCCTACCGCCAGCGCCCGCTGGTGGTGTGCCTGCCCGAGACGGAAGAACAGGTGCAGGCCGTGCTCAAGGCCTGCCATCGCCTTGGCGTGCCGGTGGTGGCGCGCGGCGCGGGCACGGGCCTGTCGGGCGGCGCCATGCCGCATGCCATGGGGGTGACGCTGTCGCTGGCCAAGTTCAACCGCATCCTCAGCGTGGACTCGGTCGCCCGCACGGCGCGCGTGCAATGCGGCGTGCGCAACCTGGCCATCAGCGAGGCGGCCGCGCCCCACGGCCTGTACTACGCGCCCGACCCCAGCAGCCAGATCGCCTGCACCATTGGCGGCAACGTGGCAGAAAATTCGGGCGGCGTGCACTGCCTGAAATACGGCCTGACGGTGCACAACGTGCTGCGCGTGCGCGGCTACACCATGGAGGGCGAGCCCATCACCTTTGGCAGCGAGGCGCTGGACGCTCCCGGCTACGACCTGCTGGCGGCCGTGATCGGCAGCGAGGGCATGCTGGCCGTGGCGCTGGAAGTCACGGTGCGCCTCATCCCCTCCCCCCAGCTGGCGCGCTGCATCATGGCCAGCTTCGACGACGTGCGCAAGGCCGGCGACGCCGTGGCCGCGGTGATTGCCGCCGGCATCATCCCCGCCGGCCTGGAGATGATGGACAAGCCCATGACGGCCGCCGTGGAGGACTTCGTCAAGGCCGGCTACGACCTGACGGCCGAGGCGATCCTGCTGTGCGAGAGCGACGGCACGCCCGAGGAGGTAGAGGAGGAGATCGCGCGCATGAGCGAGGTGCTGCGCGGCGCCGGCGCCACCGCCATCAGCGTAAGCGAAAGCGAGGCCGAGCGCATGCGCTTCTGGAGCGGGCGCAAGAATGCCTTCCCGGCCAGCGGCCGCATCAGCCCGGACTACATGTGCATGGACTCGACGATTCCACGCAAGCGCCTGGCCGACATCCTGCTGGCCATCCAGGCGATGGAGAAGAAATACGGCCTGCGCTGCTGCAACGTGTTCCACGCCGGTGACGGCAACCTGCACCCCTTGATCCTGTTCGATGCCAACGATGCCGATGAGCTGCACCGCTGCGAGCTGTTTGGCGCCGACATTCTGGAGACCAGCGTGGCCATGGGCGGCACGGTGACGGGCGAACATGGCGTGGGGGTGGAAAAGCTCAACAGCATGTGCACCCAGTTCACGCGCGAGGAGAACGCGCAGATGATCGGCCTGAAGGCAGCCTTCGATCCCGCAGGCCTGCTGAACCCCGGCAAGGTCATCCCGACGCTGAACCGCTGCGCCGAGTACGGCAAGATGCTGGTGCGCGGCGGCAAGCTCAGCCATCCGGATCTGCCGCGCTTTTAGTGGCAGCTGGCGCGTACAGTAGCGCCCATGGATTTGACCGTTCCCTATTTGCTGTCCGCCTTTGGCAAGAGCCTGCTGTTCGCCCTGGCGGGCGTGCTGCCCATCATCAACCCGCTGGCGTCGGCGCCGGTGTTCGTGGATTTAACGCGCGGCCTGAATGACCAGGGGCGCGCCCAGCTGGCGCGGCGCGTCGGCAAGAATGCCGCGCTGCTGCTGGCCGGGGCCATGCTGATCGGCTCCTACCTGCTCAGTTTTTTTGGTGTCTCGCTGCCCGTGGTGCGTGTGGCCGGCGGCAT
>JAFEER010000244.1 GCA_018240985.1 Pseudomonadota bacterium | reverse complement strand
TGCGCCGCGCGCTGGGCATGGAGGTTTGTGCCATCGCGCGCCTGGCCGATTTGCTGCAATATCTGCAGGCTGCCGGGGGCGACGCGCAAATGCACGCCCACCACGAGCGCGTGCTGGCCTACCGTCAGCGCTATGGTGTGGACGACTGAGACCAGGTTGGGGAGGGCATGGGCGTGAACGCAAGCGCAGTTGCGGGTGGTTTTCTGGCAGGGGCATTGCTGGCCTTGGGCGTGCCGGCCTGGGCGCAACAGGCCAAGCCGCAGGAGGTCTATACCTGCATCGACCGGCATGGCCGGCGCATCACCTCCGATCGGCCGATTGCCGACTGCGTGGACCGCGAGCAGCGCGTGCTGGACAACATGGGCACCGAGCGCCGCCGCATCGGCCCCACCCTGACGGAGCACGAGCGCGCCGCGCAGGAAGTGCAGCGCCGCAAGGAGGCCGAGGAGCGCGCCCGCATCGTCGAGGAGCGCCGGCGCGAGCGCGTGCTCATGGCGCGCTACCCCGACGAGGCCGCGCACCAGGCCGAGCGCGATGCCGCCATCGACCAGGTGGAGGAGGTCATCGTCGTGGCGCTCAAGCGCCAGCAGGCGCTGAAGGCCGAGCGCAAACGCCTGGATACCGAGCTGGAGTTCTACCGCGGCGACGTGCACAAGGCGCCCGCCAAGCTGCAGCGCCAGGTTGCCGAGAATGAGGCGGATCAGGTCGAACAGCAGCGCTTTCTGGCCCGGCAGGAGTTGGAAAAGAGCCGCATCCACCAGCGCTTCGATACCGAGCTGGCCCAGCTGCGCCAGCTGTGGACGGCGCAGCGCGCCTCGTCCACGCAATGGGGTGCGCCCCCTGCGGCGGCGCCGGGGCAAAAATAAGACTCCGTAAGGAGCCCTATTTTTATAGCTGCCAGTGCTTTGCTGGCAAGCGTTTCAGGCCAATTTGGCCTTTAGCAGCTCATTGACCTGCTGGGGATTCGCCTTGCCCTTGCTGGCCTTCATCACCTGGCCGACCAGGGCGTTGAAGGCCTTGTCCTTGCCGGCGCGGTATTGCTCCACGTTGGCGGGGTTGGCGGCAATCACCTCGTCGATGATTTTTTCCAGCGCGCCGGTGTCGCTCATCTGCTTGAGGCCCTTGGCCTCGATGACGGCGTCCACGTCGCTGCCTTCGCCGCTCCACAGCGCGTCAAACACCTGTTTGGCGGCGTTGTTGGAGATCGTTCCGTCCTGGATGCGGCCGATCAGGCTGGCGAGCTGGCCGGCCGTGACCTTGACCGCGTCCATGCCGATTTCCTCGGCATTCAGGCGCCGCGAGATCTCGCCCATGACCCAGTTGCTGGCCAGCTTCGGTGCGCCGCAGCCCTTGGCAGCGGCCTCGAAGTAGGCCGCCATGGCGCGACTTTGCGTGAGCGTGGTGGCGTCGTATTCGGGCAGGCCGTATTGCTCAACGAAGCGTGCCGCCATGGCGCGTGGCAGCTCGGGCATGTGGGCCTGGATGTCCTCGATCCAGCTGCTGGCAATGACCAGCGGCGGCAGATCCGGATCGGGGAAGTAGCGGTAGTCGGCCGCGTCCTCCTTGGTACGCATGGCGCGCGTCTCGCCGGTGTCGGGGTCGAACAGCACGGTAGCCTGCTGGATCTTGTGGCCGTCCTCCAGCTGCTCGATCTGCCAGCGGATCTCGTAGTCGATCGCCAGCTGCATGTTCTTGAAGCTGTTCAGGTTCTTGATCTCGCGGCGCGTGCCCAGGGGCTGGCCGGGCTTGCGCACGGACACGTTGGCGTCGCAGCGGAAACTGCCCTCCTGCATGTTGCCGTCGCAGATGCCGATCCAGGTGACGACCTGGTGCAGCGCCTTGGCGTAGGCCACGGCCTCCTCGGTGCCGCGCATGTCGGGCTCGGTCACGATCTCCAGCAGCGGCGTGCCGGCGCGGTTCAGGTCGATGCCGCTCATGCCATGGAATTCTTCGTGCAGCGACTTGCCGGCGTCTTCCTCCAGGTGCGCGCGCACCAGGCGCACGGTCTTCTTTTCCTCGCCCAGGTAGAAGCTGACCTCGCCGCCCTGCACCACCGGAATCTCGAACTGGCTGATCTGGTAGCCCTTGGGCAGGTCTGGATAAAAGTAGTTCTTGCGCGCAAAAATGCTCTCTGGCGCAATGTGGGAGCCGAGAGCCAGTCCCAATTTGATAGCGCAGGCGACCGCCTCGCGGTTCATCACCGGCAGCGTGCCGGGCAGGGCCAAGTCCACGGCGCAGGCCTGGGTGTTGGGCAAGGCGCCAAAGGCGGTGCTGGCGCGGCTGAAGATTTTGCTGTGGGTGGCCAGCTGGGTGTGGGTCTCGAAGCCGATCACGACCTCGTAGCCATGGATGAGTGTTGCGCTCATGGTCAGATGCCTTCGGGTTTGACCAGGTGGAAGTCGGTTGACTGCTGCAGGCGGTGGGCGGCGTTCAAGAGCTTGGCCTCCTGGAAGTAGTTGCCGATCAGCTGCAGGCCTACCGGCAGGCCGCCGGCGCCGGTGCCCGCGGGCACGCTCATGCCCGGCAGCCCGGCCAGCGAAGCCGGCAGGGTGTAGATGTCGGCCAGGTAGCTGGTCACCGGGTCGGTCTGCGCGCCCAGCTTGGGCGCCACCGTGGGCGCCACCGGGCCGGCGATCAGGTCGCAGTGCTGGAACGCGGCCTGGAAGTCGTCGGCGATCATGCGGCGAATCTTCTGCGCCTGTAGGTAGTAGGCGTCGTAATAGCCCTCGGACAGCACATAGGTGCCGATCATGATGCGGCGCTTGACCTCGTCGCCAAAGCCCTCGGCGCGGGACTTCTTGTACATGTCGAGCAGGTCGGTGTATTCCTTGGCGCGGTGGCCGTAGCGCACGCCATCGAAGCGCGACAGATTGGACGATGCCTCGGCCGGCGCGATGATGTAGTACACCGGCACCGCCAGTTCGGTGCGCGGCAGGCTGATGGGCACCAGCTTGGCGCCTAGCCTTTCATATTCCTTCAAGGCTGCCTCGACGGCGGCGCGCACGTCGGCCTGCAGGCCGTCGCTGAAGAACTCGGCCGGCACGCCGATGCGCAGGCCGGCTATGGAGTCCTGCAGCGTGCGCGTGAAGTCCTCGGCCGGGTAGTCCAGGCTGGTGGCATCGCGCTCGGGATCCGGGCCGCAGATCTGGCTCAGCAGCAGCGCGCAGTCCTCGGCGCTGCGCGCCATGGGGCCGGCCTGGTCCAGGCTGGAGGCGAAGGCGATCATGCCGTAACGGCTGGCGCGGCCATAGGTGGGCTTGATGCCGGTGATGCCGCAGAAGCTGGCCGGCTGGCGGATCGAGCCGCCCGTGTCGGTGCCGGTGGCGGCCGGCGCCAGGCGCGCCGCCACGGCCGCGGCCGAGCCGCCCGAGGAGCCGCCGGGCACATGCTGCAGATTCCAGGGGTTGCGCGCGGGCTCGGCCGCGTTAAAGCCCAGCGGGGCGACGGCGGCCTTTTCGTTGCTGGCGCCCATGGCGAACTCGTCGCAGCTGAGCTTGCCCAGCGTCACGCAGCCGGCCTGCGCCAGGCGCGCGACCACCGTGGCGTCAAACGGCGAGCGGTAGCCGGCCAGCATCTTGCTGGACGCAGTGGTGGGAAAGCCGCGCGTGACGAAGACGTCCTTGTGCGCAATCGGCAGGCCGGCCAGCGGCGCCGCCTGGCCGGCCGCCAGGGCGGCGTCCTGGGCGCGCGCCTGGGCCAGCGTCACGTCTTCGTCGATGGCCAGGTAGGCAGCCAGGTGCTGGTGCGCCTTGGCGCGGGCCAGGAAATGCTGGGCCGCCTCGACGGCTGAAACCTGTTTGTCGCGCAGCGCGGAAGCCAGCTGGGCCACGCCCAGGTCGTGCAGATCGGTTTTGTGCGTCATGGCCTGGCCCTCACTCTATGACCCTGGGCACCAGGAACAGCCCGCGCTCCACGGCCGGGGCGCTTTGCTGGTTGGCCTCGCGCTGGTTCGGCTCGCTGGCCACATCGTCGGCCAGGCGCAGCTGCACCGGCTGGATGGCGGCCACGGGATGGGGCAGCGGGCGTATGCCCTGGGTGTCCACGGCCTGCATCTTGTCCACGATGCTGAAAAAACCGTTGAGCTGGGTGAGCATGCGCCCGCTCTCGTCGGAGTTGAGCTCCAGCCGTGCCAGATGGGCGATGCGGGCTATGTCCTGGGGTGTCAGTGCCATAAGGGGAAAAGGAGGGGGAGGCGCGCGCAACGGTATGTAAACAAACATCCGCGGCATGCCCTGGGGGAGAGTTATTCACAGGGGATGCGTTATTATCCCGCCTTTGCCGCAAGACCTTCACATTGCCGGTCATCGTGCGAAAAAATCCCACAAACACCCTGTAAAACCCGGCGATGGCAGGCCGAAGCGCATGCCGTGCCCCCAGAGGATTCCTGAATGTTCGGAGCTTTCCGTCGGTACTTTTCGACCGACCTGGCCATTGACCTTGGCACCGCCAACACGCTGATTTTTGCCCGCGACAAGGGCATCGTACTCGACGAACCTTCCGTCGTCGCCATCCGCCACGAGGGCGGCCCGCATGGCAAGAAAGTCATCCAGGCCGTGGGCCGCGAGGCCAAGGCCATGCTGGGCAAGGTGCCCGGCAACATCGAGGCCATCCGCCCGATGAAGGACGGCGTGATCGCTGACTTCGTGATCACCGAGCAGATGATCAAGCAGTTCATCAAGATGGTGCATCCGCGCAGCTTGCTCACGCCGAGTCCGCGCATCATCATCTGCGTGCCCTGCGGCTCCACCCAGGTCGAGCGCCGCGCTATCAAAGATGCAGCTGAAGCCGCTGGCGCGACGGCCGTTTACCTGATCGAGGAGCCAATGGCCGCCGGCATAGGCGCGGGCCTGCCGGTGTCCGAGGCCTCGGGCTCCATGGTGGTGGACATCGGCGGCGGCACCACCGAGGTCGGCGTCATCAGCCTGGGCGGCATGGTCTACAAGGGCAGCGTGCGCGTGGGCGGCGACAAGTTCGACGAGTCCATCATCAACTACATCCGCCGCAACTACGGCATGCTGATCGGCGAGCCCACCGCCGAATCCATCAAGAAGCAGATCGGATCGGCCTTTCCGGGCAGCGAGGTCAAGGAGATGGAGGTCAAGGGCCGCAACCTGTCCGAGGGCGTGCCGCGCAGCTTCACGATTTCTTCCAACGAGGTGCTGGAGGCGCTGACCGAGCCGCTGAACCAGATCGTCTCGGCCGTCAAGACTGCGCTGGAGCAGACCCCGCCTGAGCTCGGCGCCGACATCGCCGAGCGCGGCATGATGCTGACCGGCGGCGGCGCGCTGCTGCGCGACCTCGATCGCCTGCTGGCCGAGGAAACCGGCCTGCCGGTGCTGGTGGCCGAGGAGCCGCTGACCTGCGTGGTGCGCGGCTGCGGCATTGCCCTGGAGCGCATGGATCGCCAGGGCAGCATCTTCACGAGCGAATGAAGGACAACCCCCTGAGCGGCTGCGCCGCTTCCCCCTTCTCTCGCAGCGCTGCGCGCCGCGGGAAGGGGGCACTTGCTCAGCGCGGCGGGGCGGCCCTTGCGCGGCGGTTGCTGGCCTGGGTTGTGCCAGTTCCAGGCGCTGCGGGCAGAGCGTTGCGCAACGGATAGCTGATTCGCCGCATGCCACTGGGAACCCTGGATCGCACGGCGCCCACGCTGTTCAAGCATGGGCCGTCAGCGCTGTCCCGCCTTGCCCTGTACAGCGCCTTGGCGCTGTTTTTGATGGTGGCCGATGCGCGCTTTCACGTTACCGAGCCACTGCGCAAGGCCGTGGCCACCGTGCTGTACCCGCTGCAGTGGCTGATGCTGCAGCCGGTGGAGTTCGCCGAGAAGGGTGCGGGCTACCTGCAGTCGCTCCAGGCCGCGCAGCAAGGCATGGACGAGGCGCAGAAAAAGATGGCGCAGATGTCCATGCGCGCCGGCGAGACCGATCAGCTGCTGCGCGAAAACGCCGAGCTGCGCCAGCTGCTGGAGCTGCGCCAGCGCCTCACCACGCCGGCCCTGGCCGCGCAGGTGATCTACGACACGGCAGACCCCTATACCCGGCGCGTGATGCTCGACCGCGGCCAGCTGGCCGGCGTGGAGCCAGGCTCCCCGGTGGTCGATGCCGCCGGCGTGCTGGGCCAGGTCACGCGCGTCTATCCCATGCTCAGCGAGGTCACCCTGCTCATCGACCGCGACCAGGCGATTCCGGTGCTGAACCTGCGCACCGGCGCGCGCAGCGTGGCCTATGGCGACCCGGTGGCCGGCCTGGGCGGCGGCATGGAGCTGCGCTTCACGCCCGGCAATGCCGACGTGCAGGAGGGCGATGTGCTCAGCACCAGCGGCGTGGACGGCCTGTATCCACCCGGCCTGCCGGTGGCGCGCGTGGTGCGCGTGGAGCGCCGCGCCGACTCCACCTTTGCGCGCATCTACTGCGCGCCCCTGGCCCAGGTCTACGGTGCACGCCATGTGATGGTGCTCAAGCCCCTGGTGGACGAGCTGCCGCCGCGGCCCGCGCCCGAGCCGGCGGCGCAAAAACGTGGAGGCCGCAAATGATCATGCCCAAGGGCCAGCAGCTGCTGCTGCCCGTGAACCCTGCCTTCATCGTTGCCAGCCTGGTGCTGGCCCTGGCGCTGGATATTCTTCCCCTGGGCCGCGTGGTCTGGACGCCGGACTGGCTCATGGTGCTGCTGGCCTTCTGGGGCATACACCAGCCGCAGCGCGTGGGGCTGGGCGTGGCCTTTGCGATGGGCCTGTGCATCGACGTGAGCCAGTCGGCGCTGCTGGGCCAGCATGCGCTGGTCTACGCCGGCCTGGTGTTCGGCGCGCAGCAGGCCAGCCGGCGCCTGCTGTGGTTCGGCCCGCTGTTGCAGGCGCTGCAGCTGTTGCCGCTGTTCTTTGCCGCGCATGTGGTGGAACTGGCCCTGCGCGTGCTGGCCAGCGGTGGCCTGCTGCCTGGCCCGGAGGCGGCTGCGGCGCCGCTGCTGGAGGCCGCCATCTGGCCGCTGGCGAGCTGGATATTGCTGGCGCCGCAGCGCCGCCCGCCCGATCAGGACGACAATCGTCCGTTGTAAGGAAGCGAAGGCATGACCGAGCTGCGCAATGTGGAGGCCGATATCTGGCGCTTTCGCCTGCGCGTGTTCGTGCTCGGCCTGGTGGTGCTGCTGGCCTTCGGGCTCATCGTGGCGCGCCTGCTGGTGCTGCAGGTGGAGCGCCACGAAGACCTGGCCGAGCAGGCCGAGAGCAACCGCACCGCCATCGTGCCCATCGTGCCCAACCGCGGCCTGATCATGGATCGCAACGGCGTGATCCTGGCCACCAACTATTCGGCCTACACGCTGGAGATCACGCCGTCCCGCGCCATCGACCTCGAGGACACCATCGACGAGCTGGCCAAGATCGTGGACATACAGCCGCGCGACCGGCGCCGCTTCAAGCGCCTGCGCGATGAGTCGCGCAGCTTTGATTCGCTGCCGATACGCACGCGCCTGTCCGACGAGGAGGTGGCGCGCTTTGCCGCGCAGCGCTACCGCTTTCCCGGTGTCGAGATCAAGGCGCGGCTGTTTCGCAACTACCCGCTGGCCGAGGTGGGCAGCCACGCCATCGGCTATATCGGGCGCATCAACCAGCGCGAGAAGGAGCGCATCGAGGACTCGGACGACGCGGCCAATTACCGCGGCACGGACTACATCGGCAAGCTCGGCGTGGAGCAGAGCTTCGAGCCCACGCTGCACGGCCAGACCGGCTTCGAGCGCATGGAGACCTCGGCCGGCGGCCACGCCGTGCGGCGCCTGAACAGCCACCCGGCCACGCCCGGCAATACGGTCATGCTGTCGCTGGACATCAAGCTGCAAAAACTCATCGAGGACATGTTCGGCGAGCGCCGCGGCGCCCTGGTGGCGCTGGATCCGCGCAACGGCGAGGTGCTGGCCCTGGTCTCCAAGCCGACGTTTGATCCCAACCTGTTCGTCGAGGGCATAGACCAGGAAAACTGGCAGGCGCTCAACGAGTCCATCAACAAGCCGCTGCTCAATCGCGCCCTGCGCGGCACCTATCCGCCCGGCTCCACCTACAAGCCCTTCATGGCCCTGGCGGCGCTGGAGCTGAAAAAACGCTCGCCCACGCTGGTCATCAACGACCCGGGCTTCTACAACTACGGCGGGCGCACCTTCCGCAGCCACGAGGGGGGCCTGGGCGGCGTGGACATGCACCGCGCCATCCAGCATTCAAGCAACACCTATTTCTACTCGCTGGGCGTGGAGATGGGGGTGGACGCGATCCACGACTTCATGAAGCCGCTGGGCTTCGGCCAGATCACCGGCATCGACTTAGGCGGCGAGGTGCGCGGCGTGCTGCCCAGCACCGAGTGGAAGCGGAGCACCTACAAGCGCCCGGAGATGAAGCGCTGGTTCCCGGGCGAGACGGTGTCGCTGGGCATTGGCCAGGGCTACAACAGCTTCACCATGCTGCAGCTGGCCGTGGCCGAGTCCACGCTGGCCAACGGCGGCACGCGCCACCGCCCGCACCTCATCAAGGCGGTGAAGGACCAGGTCACGGGCCAGGTCACCGAGGTGCAGCAACCGCCCGGCGAGAACCTGGGCTTCAACCCGAAGAACGTGGCCATCATCAACAACGCCCTGATGGCCGTGAATCAGGCCGGAACGGGCCGGCGCGTGTTTCTGGGCGCGCCCTACACCTCGGCCGGCAAGACCGGCACGGCCCAGGCGGTGAGCCTGGGGCAGAACGTGAAGTACAACGCCAGGCTGCTGGAGGAGCACAAGCGCGACCATTCGCTGTTCGCCGCGTTCGCGCCGGTGGAAGACCCCAAGGTGGCCGTGGCCGTGATCGTGGAAAACGCCGGCTTTGGCGCCGCTGCTGCGGCCCCCATCGTGCGGCGCGTGTTCGACTACTGGCTGCTGGGCCAGTACCCGAACGAGCAAGACCTGGCCGCCGTTGCCAAGGGCCAGGCCGCAGCACCCATCGGCGCACCCCGGCGCGCCGATGAGGTCAATGTGGGGCCAGAACCGTAGGAGAGGTTGAGCGTTGAGCGTTTTGCGTTGAGCGGCGCACGCCAAGCGCCCAACGCAAAACGCTCAACTTCTTCACGGCCTCATCAATGTCGATTTGCCGAACAGGCTCTCCAGCAGGTCCACCGCCAACTCGGCCGTCTGGTTGCGGATGTCCAGGGCCGGGTTCAACTCCATGATGTCCACCGAGCCCAGGGCGCCGCTGTCGGCCAGCATTTCCATGCACAGCTGGGTTTCGCGGTAGCTCGGGCCGCCGCGCACCGGCGTGCCCACGCCGGGGGCGATCGTTGGGTCCAGGCCATCCATGTCGAAGCTCAGGTGCAGGTGGGTGCTCTCGTCCACGTCGGCCAGTGCCGCCTGCATCACGGCGCGCATGCCCAGCTCGTCGATGCTGCGCATGTCGTAGACCTCGATGCCCAGGGTGTTGACGAAGCGCTTTTCGGTGGCGTCCACGCTGCGCACGCCGACCAGGGTGATTTGCTGTGCCTGCAGCGCGGGCGCGGCACCCGCCAGCTGCGTGAGCTGCTGCGGCCCATGGCCGAGCAGGCAGGCCACGGGCATGCCGTGCAGGTTGCCGCTGGGCGAGGACGTGGGCGTGTTCGCATCCGCATGGGCATCGAACCACAACACCTTCAGGCGCTTGCCAACCGTGCGGCAATGCTGCGCCGCGGCGCTGATCGAGCCTATGGCCAGGCTATGGTCGCCGCCCATGAGCAGCGGCAGGCGACCGGCGCTCAGTGCCGCCAGCGCGGCAACAAACACGGCCTGGTTCCAGGCCGTCACCTCGGCCAGATGGCGAAAGCCGCCGTGGGGCGCCGCCTGCGAGTTGCCCGGGCCGCTCAGGTTGCCCGCGTCCTGCACCTGCAGGCCCAGGTTCTGCAGCGCCCGCGCGATGCCGGCGATGCGCAGCGCATCCGGCCCCATGCTGGCGCCCAGCACGCTGGCGCCGATGTCGGTGGGCGCGCCGATCAGGGTCAGCTCGGGCATGATGGACTCCTTCAACGCAGGAAAGCGTCGTAGCCGGTCTTGAGGATGAGCAGGCTCACCACCAGGATGAAGATGGCGCGCACAAAGCCCGTGCCGTGGCGCAGGGCCATATGGGTGCCGAGCAAGCTGCCCAGCACATTGGCAATGGCCAGCGGCACCATGAAATGCCACCAGATATGGCCCTTCATGGCGAACAGGATGATGGCGGCGCTGTTGGTCGCCAGGTTCAGCAGTTTGGCCGACACCGAGGCGTTCAGAAAGTCGTAGCCCAGCAGGCGCACGAACGCGAATACGAAGAAGCTACCGGCTCCGGGGCCGAAAAAACCGTCGTAGAAGCCGATGACCAGGCCAATCAGGCAAGCCAGCAAGACCTCTGCGCGACCTGCAAAGCGCGGTTGGTGCTCGCGCCCCAAATCCTTCCTGGCCAGGGTGTAGATGAGCACCGCCAACAGGATCAGCGGGAGCAGCTTGCGCAGGAAATCTCCAGACATCACCGTGACCGCCCAGGCGCCGGCAAATGAGCCGCTAAAGCCCGCAGCCGCAGCGGGCAGCATGGCGCGCCACGGCATCTGCACGCGGCGACTGTACTGCCAGGTGGCCATGCTGGTACCCCAGACAGAGGCGCTTTTGTTGGTTCCCAGCAGGGTGGCTGGCGGGGCGCTGGTGAAGGTGGCAAACAACGCCGGCACCAGGATCAGGCCGCCGCCCCCCACAATTGCATCCACAAAACCGGCCAGCAGCGAGGCCAGCGAGACGATGATCCATTCCATGGCGCGGATTGTCCTACTGGATCGAAGGGTGGACCTGGAAGGCAAGAAAAAAGGCACCTGGGTTGCAGGTGCCTTGTGAAGCGGCACCTCATTGCGGATGCCGTTTTAATGTGGATATTCTTGCTGTTGGGGTTTGTCTCCTCGGTCCCCTCGTTTGGCGAGCCGAGGCGCGCGTCGAGTGGCGAGACTTTACGGTACTAGTCGCGCATGGGACATTGGTGATTTCCCGCAATCAGTCATCGTGGTCGCAGCGGGGTCACATCTTGGTGCGCGAGGCCTCGATGATCCACTGTGCCGCCATCTCGGCCATCATCAGCGTGGGCGCATTGGTGTTGCCGCTGGTGATGGTGGGCATGGCGCCCGCATCCACCACGCGCAGGCCCCGGATCACGCCGCCACGGCCGTCGCGCACGCGCATCTGTGCGTCCAGCACCGCCAGCGGGTCGTCCATGCGCCCCATGCGCGTGGTGCCCACGGGGTGGAAGATGGTGGTGGCGATGTCGCCGGCCAGACGCGCCAGCTCTTCGTCGCTCTGGTATTGCAGGCCGGGTTTGTATTCCTCGGGTTGGTAGCGCGCCAGCGCCGGCTGGCTGACGATGTGGCGCGTGATGCGCAGGCTGTCGGCGGCCACCTGGCGATCCTCGGGCGTGGACAGGTAGTTGGGCGCGATGGCCGGGGCTGCACAGAAGTCCGGGCTCTTGATGTGCACGCTGCCGCGGCTCGTCGGGTTCAGGTTGCAGACGCTGGCCGTGAACGCCGGGAAGCTGTGCAGCGGCTCGCCAAAGGCCTCCAGCGACAGCGGCTGGACATGGTATTCGATGTTCGGGTAGGGCAGGTCTGGCCGGCTGCGCGTGAAGGCGCCCAGCTGCGAGGGCGCCATGCTCATGGGGCCGCTGCGCTTGAACAGGTATTCCAGCCCGATCTTGGCCTTGCCGACCAGGCTATTGGCCAGGGTGTTGAGCGTGGCCACGTTCTTGACCTTGTACACGGCGCGGATCTGCAGGTGATCCTGCAGGTTGGCGCCCACGCCGGGCAGGTCCAGCACCACGTCGATGCCGTATTGCTTGAGCAAGTCCGCCGGCCCTATGCCCGACAGCTGCAGGATCTGCGGTGAGTTCACGGCGCCGGCGCTCAGGATGACCTCATCGCGCGCCTGTGCCGTGACCATCTCCTCGCCCGTCCACACCTGCACGCCGGTGCAGCGCAAGCCGCCTTCGGGCAGGCGCTCGGTGAGCACGCGCGTGGCCTGGGCCGAGGTCCAGAGTTCGAAGTTGGGCCGACCGTAGCAGGTCGGGCGCAGGAAGGCCTTGGCCGTGTTCCAGCGCCAGCCGTCCTTCTGGTTCACCTCAAAGTAGCCCACGCCCTCGTTGGTGCCGCGGTTGAAGTCGTCGGTGGCGGGAATGCCCGCCTCGCTCGCCGCCTGGGCAAAGGCGTCCAGGATGTCCCAGCGCAGGCGCTGGCGATCCACGCGCCATTCGCCGGTGCTGCCGGTGCTCTTGTTGCCGTGCAGCTGCTTGAAGGCCTCGCTCGCGCCGCCGGGCTGGTCCAGGCGCCAGTGATCCTCATGGCGGCGAAAGGCCGGCAGCACATTGCTCCAGCGCCAGGCCGGCTCGCCGGTGATGTCGGCCCACTGGTCATAGTCGCGCGCCTGGCCGCGCATGTAGATCATGCCGTTGATGCTGCTGCAGCCGCCCAGGGTCTTGCCGCGCGGGTAGCGCAGGGTGCGGCCGTTCAGGCCGGCGTCGGGCTCGGTGTTGTAGAGCCAGTCGGTGCGCGGGTTGCCGATGCAGTACAGGTAGCCCACGGGGATGTGGATCCAGTGGTAGTCATCCTTGCGCCCGGCCTCCACCAGCAGCACGCGCTTTTGCGCATCGGCGCTCAGGCGGTTGGCGAGCAGGGCGCCGGCCGTGCCGCCGCCGATGATGATGTAGTCGAAGGTGGTGTCGCTCATGGTGGATGAGGAAAAACGTCGTGGGCGGTGTCAATCGATGCGTGCTGTTGGCGCCGATTGTGCGGATCGCCGCACGAGTGTCGATAGGGAAAGTGCCCAATGCTATTGTTTTGATTGCTTGCAGCGCTTGATGGGTAAAGGAGAAGGCTGTTTTTGCTTGAGGCTTGGAACGAACTGCACTCCGCCCCCCCGCCGGGCCCCGTGTCCTGGGCAAAAAGTTACTGCGCCGGGTGCAAAGAGAGGGCCGCACGGGCCGCGCGCACAGCCTCTTGAATTGCTTGCACCACCGCCTCGGGCTTTTCCAGAGGAATACCGTGGCCGCTGTCCACCCACACTTGGATGGAGCCCGGATATAGACGGGCGAGATCGGCCCGCTTCTTGTCCGCGTCATCAGCCAACGTGGAGGGCGCACCCGCGGCGCGAAGCGCACTCAGCACAAACACGGGGACGGACGGATCCACCTGCAGGCTTGATACAACATCCCCCGTTGCATCGAGAGCCGCCAGTTCCTGCTTGGCGGTGTCGGAGGTCGCCAGGCGGAAGGCCACTTTCAGCCATGTCGGCCAACTGTCGGGGTTGCCAGCGCCCTTCACCTGATCCGGATGGGTGGAGTCCACCAGCACCAGCGCCGCCACCTCGTTCGGATATTTGCGTGCAAACAGCTGCATGTACAAACCGCCCAGGGAATGCCCCACCAGTACATACGGCGGCGTCACTTGGCGCGCCCTGAGCAATGCCCTCAGTTCCTCCACCACATGCGCACCGTCACGTGGCTGTGGGGGCGGTTCACTGTGTCCATAGCCTGCGCGGTTGTAAGCCAATGACTGGGTTTGCACCACGACCTCTGGCCAGACCTTGGCCCACCAGTCCAGCGTGGCACCCAGGCCATTTTCGAACACGACCACCGGCGCCCCCTGGCCCGCCAGGACGTACTCCACCTTGCGCTCGCCCACGGTGCTGATGGCCGCGCCCGGTACCTTCGCGCAACCGCCCAGCAGAAGTGACAACAACACACCTGCCAACTGCCATTTTTTCATTTCGTCTTGCTCGTGGTGGTGGGTGATGCCCCGAAGGGCGGTTGAGGGTTGATGGCGCTGAAGCTCAGGGGCGCAGTATTCAGCAGCGCCCCGCAGCGCGCAGCAGCGCGTTGCATTCCTTGCCAGCGCCGCGGCCCCTCTGCTCAGGGGCGGCCGCAGGTGCCGGGGTGCCACTGCGGCCCTGGCTGCCTGCCATGGCCGTGCAGATGGCGTCGGAATGGGGCGTCTGCCCAAAGCTCATGGCCTTCTGGAAGCCCGTGGCGCCGTACAGATAGCACTGGTAGGTAGCACCATCGCGTGTGTTGACGGTGTAGGTGATGCGGCCACCGGTTTCCTCCTGGCGATCGGTGATGGAGAACTGGCCAGTAGGTCGTCCGATGGCTTGCGCCGTGCGCTGCTCCAGGCCATTCTGGTCGAGCGTGGACGCGCACCCTGTGAGGAGCGCCAGGGCGGCAAGGGCAGCCGAAGCGGGGGCAACGGACAGCAGGTGCGTACGAATATTCAGGGGTTTCATGGCGTCGTGGTTTCAGGGGTGGGGTGGAGTTCAACGGGTAAAGCAGCTCTTAGTGGGAACGGGTGTCAAAGCAGGCATGAGGATCCGTTGGATCAACGGGATGAGCAAAAGCGATAACAAGGCGACATGTTGAAAACGGACGGGCAAAACATGGCCCCGCGACCCGGAAAAGGGCCGCACGCTGTGGTGGATGAGAAGACAATCAGCCCGGCTTGCGGGCCACCATGAAGGCTCGAAAGTCCTTGCCCCGCGTGCCGTGCCGCTCGGCACAGACGATCTGCATGCCTTGCTGCACCATGGCCGACTGCAGCCGCTGCTGGTTGAGGCACAACACGCGCGGGACTATGCCGCTGGCCCGCAGCAGTGGCACGGCGAGGTAGGCAATGAGCGGGTTCATCTCGGCAATGCAGGGTGTCTTGGAGATGAGCAGGCCGCCCGGCCGCAGGGCCTGCGCCACCTGCGTCAGCGCAACGTCCAGGGCGCGCGCGCGGTGCGGCAGGTTGAAGGCCAGCACCACGTCATACGCCCTCTGCCCGAAGGCCGTGGCTTCGGCGTCTGCCACGGCAAAACTCAGCTGCGGCGAGGGTTGTCCGGCCAGCCGCTGGCGGGCGATGGCGATCATCTCGGAGGACACATCGGTCGCCAGCAAGCGTCGGGTAAAGGGCGCCAGGCGCAGCGCGGTGCTGCCCGTGCCACAGCCAATCTCCAGCACGTCATGTGTGGTGGACAGCAACCCTTGCACACGCCGCAATGTCGTCTCGTAGCCCCCCATGTCGGCAATCGGGGCGGCCGCGTACCTGGCCGCGATGCGGTTCCAGAACAGCGCCTTGGACGCCGTTGCCGCACCGGCCGCGGACGAGGGCAAGGTGGTGGAGACGGGAGCAATGTGGGGGGACGGCATCGGGGGCAGATAAAGTGAAGTGCTGAAACGCATTGAACAACGCCTGGATGCTATCCATACATTGAAGCGCAGGAAACTGCGGTAAATTGCAGTGAACATATACGTTTATGTATGGATAACCTCGATTGGAATCAGTTAAAAGCCTTTCTGCAAACGGCCCAGACCGGCTCGCTGTCGGCTGCGGCCCGCAAGCTGGGCCTGACCCAGCCCACGTTGAGCCGCCAGGTGGCCGCCATCGAGCAGCACATGGGCGTGACCCTGTTCGAGCGCGTGGGCAAGGCCATGGCGCTCACCCCCACAGGGCAGGACTTGCTGGAGCACGCCCGCGCCATGGGCGCAGCCGCCGAAGCGCTGGGCCTGGCTGCCAGCGGCCGCTCGCAGGCGGTGGGGGGCGTCGTTTCGGTGTCGGCCAGCGACGCCGTGGCCGCCTATCTGCTGCCCCCGCTGGTGCAGCAGTTGCGCGAGCAGGAGCCGGGCATTGCCGTCGAGGTGATCGCATCCAACGCCCTGAGCGACCTGCTGCGCCGCGAGGCGGACATTGCCATCCGCCACGTCAAGCCTGATCAGCCAGACCTGATCGCACGCCTGGTGCGCGAGGCCCAGGCCTGCTTCTATGCGTCTGAAGCCTGGGTCAAGGCCCATGGCCATCCGCGCAGCGCGGAGGACGCGGCCCGTCTGCCGTTTGTAGGTTCGGATCGCTCCGGTCAATACCTGCAATACCTGCGCCAGTACGGCCTGAACCTGTGCGAGGACAACTTCAGCTGTTACGCCGACCACACCGTCGCCCATTGGGCACTGGTACGCCAGGGCCTGGGCATCGGCGCCATGATGGACGAGATCGCCCGCGAGACCCCCGGCATGGTTCGCGTGCTGAACGACGTGCCGCCGGTGCGCTTTCCCATCTGGCTGGTCACGCACCGCGAACTGCGCACCTCGCGCCGGATTCGGCTGGTGTTTGAAGCGCTGGCAGCGGGGCTGATGGTTTGAATCGAGAGTTGTAGCTGCCAACTATTGGTTGTCATGGGTTGCAGGCCTGTCTTGCTTGATGAGCAACATATCTCAGATCAAGCCGTGGGCCCTCACCCCCACCCTCTCCCAGTGGGAGAGGGGGAAATACCGGCGCAACCGATCGCCCTCGCCCCTTTGGGGCTGAAGGCTGCGGCTCCAGTTGCACCCGTGTGCAACTGGACAGCCTGAAGAGCGCAGCGTCTCGCTGCAGCCCCCGGGAGGGGTGAGGGGCCTCTGCGCTATGTACATAGTCAAGCTGTCTTGATGCATTTTTCACATTGGTGACCATGACCGTGCGCATTGTGTGAAATGATGTGCCGCACTTGTCGCACTTTTTGACAGCCAACACCACATGTCCACTCTCACCCCGCCCTCGGTCACGCAAGACGGCCAGGTAGAGCCCCGCGCGCTGCTGCAGGGCGACTGGGTGGCGGCCGCGTTTGCCGAGCGCAGCGCCTGGCGCTTGCTGTCCGGGCAGCTCAAGGCCTGCGCCAGTGGCCATGCCTGGAGCCTGCAGGGCGTGGGGAAGCTCGACCATGTGGGGGCGCAAATCCTCTGGAACCACTGGGGCCAGGCCTGGCCGGCGCAGGTCGAGCTCAGCGCGGCCCAGCGCGAGATGCTCGAGCGTGTGGCGCAGTTTTCCGTCCCCGCCGCTGCCCCGGCCCCATGGCGCCTGTCCGATCAGGTGGATCACCTGGGCGAGTTGGTGCTGCATGGGCTCGACCAT
This sequence comes from Pseudomonadota bacterium, assembly GCA_018240985.1. Lineage (GTDB taxonomy): Bacteria > Pseudomonadota > Gammaproteobacteria > Burkholderiales > Burkholderiaceae_C > Alicycliphilus. The sequence continues at coordinate 22,560 of JAFEER010000244.1, read as the reverse complement.
GGGCGCCGCCTGGTGCTGCTCATAGGCCAACTGGTGCTCGACTTGCTGCGCCTGGCGCGCAACCCGCTGCGCGCGCCCTGGCGCGACATCTCCGGCCACCTCTACCAGATGGGCGCGCGCGCCCTGCCCATCACGGCCCTGGTGGGTTTTCTGATTGGCGTGGTGCTGGCCTATCTGATGAGCCTGCAGCTGCGCCAGTTCGGCGCCGAGGCCTTCATCGTCAACATCCTCGGCATCTCGCTGATCCGCGAGCTCGGGCCCATGCTCGGCGCCATCCTGGTGGCGGGGCGCTCGGGCTCGGCCATCACGGCGCAGATCGGCGTGATGCGCGTGACCGAGGAGCTCGACGCCATGCGCGTCATGGGCATCCCGCACGGTTTTCGCCTGGTGATGCCGCGTGCCATCGCGCTCGGCCTGGCGATGCCGCTGATCGCGCTGTGGACCACGCTGGCGGCGCTGGCCGGCGGCATGCTGGCGGCCGACTTGACCATGGGCGTGTCATCGGCCTATTTCGTGCAGATGCTGCCGGCCGCGGTCAGGGTCTCCAACCTGTGGCTGGCCATGGGCAAATCGGTGGTGTTCGGCGTGTTCATTGCGCTCATCGGCTGCCATTGGGGCCTGCGCGTCAAGCCCAACACGCAGAGCCTGGGCGAGGGCACGACGGCCTCGGTGGTCAGCGCCATCACCATGGTCATCATCGTGGACGCTGTGTTCGCCGTGGCCTTCCGCAGCGTGGGGTTCTGAGCCATGGATACCGACAACGTGGTTGAGATCCGCGACCTGGCCACCGTGTTTGGCCAGGGCGACGCCGCCTTCACCGTGCACGAGAACCTGCAGCTGAGCGTGAAGCGCGGGGAGATTTTGTCGCTCGTCGGCGGCTCGGGCACGGGCAAGACGGTGCTCCTGCGCCATATCCTGGGCCTGACGCAACCGACGCGCGGCAGCGTGACGGTGCTGGGCCGGCCCGCGGCCGAGATGATGGGCGAGGGCGCCAGCGCCCGCGTCGGCATGCTGTTTCAGCAGGGCGCGCTGTACTCGGCCTTCAACGTGCTGGACAACATTGCCTTCGCGCTGCGCGAGCTGGGCACGCTGCCGCCAGCGCTCGTCGATGACGCCGCCATGGTCAAGCTGCAGCTGGCGGGCCTGAAGCCCGAGCACGCCACGCGCATGCCGGCCAACCTGTCGGGCGGCATGGTCAAGCGCGCGGCCCTGGCGCGTGCGCTCATCATGGATCCGCCGCTGCTGCTGCTGGACGAACCCACGGCAGGGCTGGATCCGAACAGCGCGGACGAATTCTGCGACCTGCTGCGCGAGCTGCACGCGGCCCTGGGCCTCACGGTGATCATGGTCACGCATGACCTGGATACGCTGTTTGCCCTGTCCACGCGCGTGGCGGTGCTGGCGGATCGGCGCGTCATCACCACCGGCACGCCGCAGCAGGTGGCGCAGTTCGACCACCCCTTCATCCAACATTATTTTTCCGGGGGGCGCGGCCAACGCGCCATGGCGCCGCCGCCGGGCGCCGCCGCCCCGCTCAAGGAGGCCTGATGGAAAACAAGTCCCATGCCCTGGCCGCGGGCCTGTTCGTGATCATCGTGGCGGCGCTGCTGGCGGGCCTGGCCATGTGGCTCACGCGCGACCAGACCGACTATCGGCTCTACGAGCTGTCGAGCAAGGAAAGCGTGAGCGGCCTGCAGCCCCAGGCGGCGGTGCGCTACAAGGGCGTGGCCGTGGGCAAGGTCAGATCCATCGGCTTCGACCCGCAGGCCTCGGGCAACGTGCTGATCCGCATCGCCGTGAACACCGACGCCCCCATCAGCCCCACCACCTTTGCCACCCTGGGCTACCAGGGCGTGACCGGGCTGGCCCATGTGCAGCTCGACGATGCCGGCACGGCGCTGCCCCCGCTGCCGCGCGGCCCGGACGGCCTGCCGCGGCTGCCGCTGCAAAGCTCGCCCCTCAGCCAGATCGCCGAGCAGGGGCCGGCCATCATGGGCCAGGTGCAGGACGTCATGGCACGCCTGGGCAGCTTGCTGGGGGACGAGAACCAGCAGAGCTTCGGCACCGCACTGCGGCAGCTGGGCGCGGCCGCAACCAGCATGAACCGGCTGGTGCAGCGTCTGGACAACACCGTCGCTACCCGCCTCGATCCGGCCCTGGCCGGCCTGCCCGCCCTGACGCAGGACGCGCAGCAGAGCCTGCGGGCGCTGCGCCAGGCCGGCGCCAGCACCGCCGGCGCGGCCGACGAGGTGCGCGGCGTCTTGCGTGCGCTGCAGGCCGATGACGGGCTGCTGACCGATATCCGCACCAGCACCCAGTCGCTGGCCGTGGCCGTGGATCGCTTTGGCCGAGTCACCCTGCCGCGCGTGAACATCGCCGCCGACGAGGCCGCGCAGGCGGCGCGCCGCCTGGGCCGCACCGCCAGCGGCATCAGCGACAACCCGCAGGCGCTCATCTACGGCCCCGGCCGTGGCGCGGCCGGGCCGGGCGAGCCCGGTTTTGCGGCACCGGCGGCGCAACCCTGATGGAACAGCAGAGGATGGCCATGAAAACTATCAAAAAAATAGCTGCTCGCGCTTGCCAGACGGGCGCAAAAGCCTTGTATGGCTCGATATTTCTGGCGCTGCTTGCGGGCTGCTCCGCCCTGCCCGAGCCACCCCAGCGCGCCACCGTGTACGACTTCGGCCCTGGCGCCGTGCCGGCGGCGCCCGCACCTCAAGGTATGGCCCTGCCGCCATTGGTGCTGGTGGATGCGCCCGACATCCATGATGGCCGCCAGGCCCTGCAGTACCGCCTGGCCTACGCCAACGCGCAAGAGCTGCGCCCCTACAGCCTGGCGCGCTGGAGCCAGCCGCCGGCGGCCCTGGTGCAGCAGGCACTGCGCGAGCGCCTGGCGCGCGAGCGCATCGTGTTCTCGCCCAACCAGGCCGCCTTGCAAAAACCCAAGGACGGGCGCCTGCCCGGCGTGCTGCGCGTGCAGCTGGAGGAGTTCAGCCAGGTCTTCGATGCTGCCAACGCCAGCAGCGGCGTGCTGCGCCTGCGTGTCGTGCTGGCCGATGCCGGCATGACCGGCGAGACCGTGGTGGCGCAGCAGCTGTTCACGGCCCGGCGCCCCGCCGCCACGCCCGATGCCGCCGGCGGTGCCAAGGCGCTGGCCCTGGCCGCGGCGCAGGTGGCCGACGAGCTGGCCGACTGGCTGCGCCAGCAAGGGCGTTGACAAGAAAGGAAATGCACCATGGCCGAAATGCAATGGTCTGAGGGCATGGGCATCGACATGCCGCAGATGGACGCCACGCACCAGGAATCGGTGGCGCTGGTGCGCGCCGTGCAGGGCGCCAGTGACGAGCACATCATGGCCGCCTGGGAGCAGTTGCTGGCGCACACCGAGGCCCATTTCGCCCAGGAAGACGCCTGGATGCAGGCCACGCGCTTTGCCGCCGGCAACTGCCACAGCACGCAACACCAGCAGGTGCTGCAGATCATGCAGGGCGGCACCGAGCGCGCGCGCCAGGGGCGCCTGGGCGAGCTGCGCCTGATGGCGAATGAGCTGGCCGTGTGGCTGCCGCATCACATCGACGCCATGGACGCGGGCCTGGCCTACCACCTGCGCCAGGTCGGCTTCGACCCGGCCAGCGGCCACATCGCCCACCCCGAGGCGCTGCCGCAGGAGCCCCTGCAGGGCTGGGGCGGCGCCAGCGCCATGGGCTGCGATGAACCCGTGGCCGGGCAGGCGGGTGGATAGTTTTATGCTTAAAAATGGATCTAATGCTTTATGGATAGTTGCTTATGGCTATAAACAATATAGCATCCAACGCATCTTGGACAGCTCGCTGTGGAAGTTGCCGGGCGCCAGGCCATACGCTACCAGGTGTTCGCCCAGCGCATCGCCAAAGGCGGCGGGGCCGCAGAACCAGGCATCGGCCTGCAACCAATCGGGCACCGTGGTGCGCAGACGTTCTCCGGTAGATGTTACTGGGCTCAAGGCAGAGGTCGTGAGTCTCTCGACGGGGGGGGGGGTGACGGCACCCACGTCTGCGCGATGACCGCGGCTGGTGGCACAAAGTGCTGGGGCCGTAACACCTACGGCCAGCTCGGCGATGGCACGACGGCCGACAAAACCACCCCCGTTAACGTCTTGCCGTAAGCATATGCCCCTCTGCGGGCATGATGCCTGCGCTATACATCGGGGATGGCGATTACACGGACGTGTCTTCTTGATGCGATTGGTAACATCCCACCTGCGTCAGAACCGGTCGCGTTGTTCCCGCGTCATGCGGGCGAGAAGCCACGAACCAAAAGGATGGACTAATGGCGAAGAAATCAGGGGGAGGGGGCGTCGGCCTCGTATTGCTGATAGGAGCCGTTGCCTTGCTGGCCTCGATTCCTAAAGCGGTCTGGATTACTTTGGCAATAGTGGCCGCGATAGGTGCTGCCGTGTACATCTTCAGTCAAAACAAGAGCAAAAAGGAGAAGCCCTGGAGTTCAACGCCCCTTCCCTCTGGGGCTTTCTCCCAGGCTTCACCCGTGGCAGAGCCACGCAGGACGGCTGTGGCCGAACGAGAAGCGTCAATAACGCAGGAGCCCGTCTCCGTATACCGCGACGCGCCTGCTCCCCGCAGCCACAAAGTCCCAACCCCTCCCGCGGGATATGGCGCCGCCACTTGGCTTCCTTCGGGTCAGCCCATCACCATCGCGGATACGGTCATCCCCGGGGGCCTGGTCTATGTGGGAACCTCGCTACGCACCCCGTCAGGGCGACCTGACCCGTCGCTCATTGACCCGTCCAAGAAGGTGGCGGCACGCGGCGACTACAGTGACCGTAACGGCATGGACTATTGGCCCAGCTACTCGGACATCACTCCCGAAGCCCGCCGGGCCTACCTGCAATGGTCGGCGGGGGGCCGCCAGGACCCCACGGCGGACATCGGCTATGTGTTCCTGTTTTTCTACGGCCTGGAGCGTCGCGTCATTCTTGACGGTAGTGGCGAGGGAGAGGAGGCAAAGGCCGCTCAAGCAGACCGTCCGGCCATCGCGCAGGAGATTCGCAGGCTTTTGAGCACCTACGGCAGCCAAAGCGGTTCGTTCCAACGGTACGCCACCGATTTGCTCACCGTCGTGGAGCTCAATACCTACTCGGACAAGCTCTACGCGCGGCCCCTGCCCGAGTTTCCAGACAGCTACGAGCTCCCCCTCTACCTGCGGCTGGCGCTGGGGCAGTGCGCCATGGCCAACGTTCCGGTCCCCGCACCCCTAGCACTCGCCTGGGTGCGCAGAGACCCGAACATCTACCTGCGAACCCCCGCCACGCGCTGCGCGGAACAATTCGAGAAGCTGTTTCACGAGAGGTACGCCGCACTGCTCAATGGCGGGTTGGTGCTTCCCAGAAACAAGACAAAACTGAAATTCCTCTACCGCGCGGCGTCTGCCGCCCTCGTGGCGCATGGAGAAATCAAGGTAACCTTCGGCGACACGCCGGATGTGACAGTCCTCACCGGGCCGGTAGAGAAGCTTCAGGAGGTAGTGGATGTCACAACCAGCGAGTTGGATGCCTACAGCCGCTTTCTGGGGCGTTCTCCCGAGGCCGCCGATGCCCTTGAAGGCCTTCTCCTGCTACCTCTCAACCTATGGCCCTCCGATGCTCGGCAGAAGCTCGATGCGCTTCTGGCCCGTATCGCCGACGGGATGGTGACCTTGCAGCTGCAAGAGGTAGCCGCTTGCCTGGGAACAGCGCAGCGTCTGGAGCGCGCCACGGTGACCAGCTTGGCACGCGTTTTCGAGGGCCTCCACGTCGGCATGGAACCGGACGTGCTCAACGGCGCGAGGACGCCCAAACCCGAAGAGACCTTGGTCCTGTTCTCCGTGCCTCCCGGTGAGAGCGTGAACCGCAACAGCGCCCCTTACCAATCCGCCGCACTGACGGTGCAACTGGCCATTGCCGTGGCCAGCGCGGATGGGGACTTTGGGGCCGAGGAATTCAAGCACCTGCGCCAGCACATCGAAGGCTGGACGCACCTGACGGCGGCGCACCAGCAGCGGCTGCGTGCGCACATGCGATACCTGATGGCCGTGCCGCCTTCGCTTGCATCGCTCAAGAAGAAGCTCGAACCTCTTGCCGCGCCTGCGAAGGAGGCCCTCGCGAAGTTCATGGTGACGGTGGCCCAGGCGGACGGAACCGTCTCGCCTACAGAAATCAAGATGCTGGAGAAGGTCTACAAGGCATTGGGCGTGGATCCCCAGAAGGTTTTCGGGGACGTGCATGCGGTGGCCGCCGCCCCCACGGGCACGCCTTCCGCTCAGACCGTATCTCCGATCGCGCCCAAGCCTGCAGCTGCTGGTTTTCAACTCGACGCCGCCCGCATCGCGGCGCTGCAGCACGACACGGACAAGGTCTCGGCACTGCTGTCCAATATCTTTACCGAAGAACCCGTGGAGGCGCAGCCTCCTGCCCCCGCCGCTGTTGCGGCGCCTGAGCCTGAAGAGCACCTCCCCGAGGCCCCCTTGGGGTTGCGGGGCCTGGATGCCGCGCATACTGCCTTCGTGCATCAGCTCCTCTCTCGGCCGCAGTGGACACGCGAGGAACTCCTCGACCTGGCGTCGGACCTAGACCTCATGCTCGACGGCGCGCTGGAACGCGTCAACGAGGCTGCGTTCGATGCGCATGACGGCCCGCTGACCGAGGGCGACGACCCCATCACCATCAATCGAGACCTCTTGGAGAGTCAACCCACATGAACGCCCCCGCTGCTGCCCCATCCATCCGCCCCAGAGACCGGGACGCGGTCGTTCAGTCACTTCGTGCCGGTGTTGTGCCCCGTTCGGGGCAGCACCTGATTCAGGTAGGCCGCACCCGGGAAATCGAGACGCTCATCGGCGACATCGACAGGATTGCAGACGGCGGCTCCACATTTCGCCTGGTCATTGGCGAGTACGGCGCCGGCAAAACATTTTTTCTGAACCTGGTGCGCGCCGTTGCCTTGGAGAAGAAGCTCGTGGTGGCCAGCGCAGACCTGAACCCGGATCGCCGCCTGCACGCCAGTGGCGGCCAGGCCCGGTCTCTGTACGCGGAGCTGATGCGCAACATTGCCACCCGCACCAAGCCGGACGGCGGAGCGCTCGGCGGTATCGTGGAGAAGTTCATCGCCACGGCCAAGGCGGAAGCTAAGGCTGCCGGCGTGCCCATCGAGGCGGTCATCCGCCAGAAACTGGAGCATCTCACGGAGCTCGTTAACGGCTTTGACTTCGCCGATGTCATCGCCGCCTATTGCCGCGGCTTCGAGGAGGGCAACGAGCAGCTCAAGGCGGATGCCATCCGTTGGCTTCGCGGGGAGTTCAGCACCAAGACAGACGCCCGCGCGGCGCTGGGCGTGCGCACCATCGTCGATGACGCGGCGGTCTTCGACCAACTCAAGCTGATGGCGCGCTTTGTCCGGCTGGCGGGTTTCTCTGGGCTGTTGGTGAATCTCGATGAGCTGGTCAACCTCTACAAGCTGGCCAACGCCCAGTCCCGCAACTCCAACTACGAGCAGATTCTGCGCATCCTGAACGACTCGCTGCAGGGCACGGCGGTGGGGTTGGGCTTCATTCTGGGCGGCACACCGGAGTTCCTCCTCGATACTCGCCGCGGCCTCTACAGCTACTCGGCCCTGCAAAGCCGGCTCTCCCAGAACACCTTCGCCGCGGACGGCCTCGTGGACTTCAGTGGGCCGGTGGTACGACTTTCCAGCCTGACGCCGGAGGACTTCTATGTCCTGCTGCAAAAGATTCGCCATGTCTACGCCCTGGGCGACGCCACCGAACACCTGCTGCCCGACCAGGGCATCTTCAGTTTCATGGAGCATTGCGCCAACCGTATCGGCGACACCTACTTCCGCACGCCGCGCACAACCATCACTTCCTTCGTGAACATGCTGGCGGTGCTGGAGCAGAACCCAGGCACGGACTGGCAGCGGCTCCTGGGGGGGCTGGAGGTTGTCCCGGACACGGCGGGCGCCGCAGACCTGCGTGTCGACGAGGACGACGAGCTCGCATCCTTCAAGCTCTGAAGGCGCGCATGGCCGGCGAAAGCTCCTCGTTTCATCTCCTGGATGAGCGCATTCAGCGCTTCATCTGGGCCGAAGGCTGGGAGGAGCTGCGTGACGCGCAGGAAAAGGCCATCCCGCTCATCGTGGGGGCCGAGCAGGACGTCATCATCGCGGCGGCCACCGCCGCAGGAAAGACCGAGGCCGCGTTTTTTCCGGCCCTCACACACCTGCTCTCCGCAGACGGCGAAGGCCTCATCGTCTATGTGAGCCCCCTCAAGGCCCTCATCAACGACCAGTTTGGGCGGCTGGAGCGGCTGTGCGCACAGCTGGAGATTCCGGTCTGGCCCTGGCATGGGGATGTATCGGCGAGTGTAAAAACACGTTTTCTGACCAAGCGCCATGGCGTACTTCTTATCACCCCGGAATCACTGGAGGCCCTCCTGTGCAACCGCGGGTCCTCCGTAGGCTCCGTCTTCGAGCGCGTTACGTTCTTCGTGATTGACGAGCTGCATGCCTTTATCGGTTCGGAGCGCGGCAAGCAACTGCAGTCCCTGATGCACCGCATCGAGCGCGCCTTAGACCGGAAGGTGCCCCGCATTGGCCTCTCGGCCACCCTGGGCGATATGCGCCTTGCGGGGCAGTTCCTGCGCCCGGGCGGGGAGCCCGCGCAGGTCAATTCGGCGGCCGCGGGCACGGAGCTCAAGGTCCTCGTAAAGGGCTATGAAGAGCCCTTGGTGGTGAAGTCTGGGAGCGACGAGGAGGAAGAGTCGGAACCCGTCACGCCCGGTCAGGTGGCAGCGCATCTCTTCAAGGTCCTTCGAGGCGCGAACAATCTCGTCTTCCCGAACTCTCGGCGACAAGTGGAGCAATACACGCATCTTTTGACCAAGATGTGCGAACGCGAGCGGGTTCCCAACGAGTTCTGGCCTCACCACGGCAGCCTTTCCAAGGAAATTCGTGCGGAGACCGAGGCGGCCCTCAAGCAGAAGGAATTGCCCGCGACCGCCCTCTGCACCAACACCCTGGAGCTTGGCATCGATATTGGCGCAGTCAAGTGCGTGGCGCAGATTAGACCTCCGCCCTCGGTCGCGAGCCTGCGTCAGCGCCTGGGCCGCTCCGGCCGACGCAAGGGGGAGCCGGCGATTTTGCGCGGCTACTGCGTCGAGGATGCTCTAGGCACCCGCTCCTGTCTGCGAGACAAGTTGCGCCTGGATACCGTGCAGATGGCGGCCATGATTTCTCTGCTCATCGACAAGTGGTTCGAGCCGCCCCGGGTGCAGGGCGTGCACTTGTCCACGCTGGTGCAGCAGCTGCTCTCGGCCATTGCCCAGCGCAGTGGTGTCACGGCAGGCGAGGCTTTTGGGCTCTTGTGCGGGCCGGGAGCCCCTTTCACGGGCCTCTCGAAGCAGGAGTTTGTAGACCTGTTGCGGCACCTGGGCCATAAAGAGCTGCTGACCCAAGACTCATCCGGAGCGCTCCTGCACGGACGTGTGGGCGAGAAGTTCGTGAACCATTACAGCTTCTATGCGGCCTTCGCATCGGAAGAGGAGTTTCGGGTGGTCGCGGGCGGTAAAACGCTGGGTTCCCTTCCCGTTGACCAGATGCTGCTGCCGGGGCAGCGCATTCTTTTTGCAGGGCGAACCTGGCACGTTGATGAAGTGGACGAGCAGCAGAAGGCCATCTACGTCACCCGGGCCCAGGGCGGCGCTCCTCCGATGTTCTCGGGTGGGGTCGGACGCACGCATACGAAGGTGCGCCAACGGATGCGGGAATTGCTGGAGGAGACCTCTTCCTTGGCTTTCCTGGACGCGATGGCGCAGCGATTCTTGACGGAAGCGCGTGCCGCGTACTCTCGCTTTCAGCTTGCGTCGAAGTTTGCCCTAGACCAAGGTAAAGAGTTGATGCTCATGACGTGGCTGGGCGATGCAGCTAACGAGGCAATTGCTTGCCTGCTGATTTCTCGCGGATTCGTGGCCTTCCCTTCGGGCCCCGGGGTCGAGGTGGTGAAGGGGGAGCACTCCACCCAGGACATCCTGAATGCCTTGGCGGACATTGCTGCAAGCGACACGCCGCCTTTGGACGTCCTGTTGGCGGACGTGAAGAATCTGGCACGGGAGAAGTGGGACTGGGCCTTGCCGGATGCGCTGCTGTGCAAGGCCTATGCCAGTCTGTACTTGGATTTGGATGAAGGGCTGGCGTGGGTGCGACAGATGGCCTTTGATAGTCGGCCCTGACCCGCGTCGGACATGGCCTGTACGCGGGCCATGGCGGCGTCGGCATTCACGCCCTGGCCCTGCAGCGCACTGCGCACATCGTCGTCATGTTTGAATGCACGCATTAAATACCTCCATTGAGACGCTCTTGTCCAACGCACCTAAGCACTGCCGTTTGTGCCGTGGCTCAGTCGAACACCTCGTCGCCGGTCGGCTCGAAGTGGGGCACGGCATTCATCTCGTGCCGCAGCCTGGACAGCTCCAGGTACATGCGCCGCCGGGCGCGGCTCTGGTTGCCCAGCGGGCGGTGCTCTGCAATGCTGTGCCAGGGGTTGTAGGAAAGCCGCCGGGCGAAGTCGATCTGCGCCTGGGAGTCGAACTTCTGGCGCGGCATGCGCAGGGTGGCGGCCGACAGGCGCGGCGAGAGGCGTTCGGGCCACAGCACGGCGGCGTTTTCAATCGGCATCAGGTGGGGGTCGGTCTGCAGCTGCAGGCGCACGTCCAGCTCCACATCGCCCTCCGCCAGCGCGGCGACCATGGCATTGCGCAGGTAGTCGTCGGGCGGGCGCAGCGGCAGGCGCGGAATGGGCGTGCGCTTGCTGGTCTTGGGCCAGAAGGAGTACTGCATCGCCTGGCCCTCGCCCAGCAGGTAGGGCACGCAGCTGAAGTAAGGCGCCTCGAAGGGGCTGCTCTGGGTCTTGATCCACAGCCCCTGCATGACCAGGTCGAGCAGGTGCGGCCTATGGAAATTGAGGAAGTAGAAGATGGACGCGTTCTTCAGGCTTTCCTGCTGCAGCTGGGCGTTGGCGCGCACGTCGGGCGTGACGAAGGTGGGCGGCGACACGCCGAACATGTCCTGGGTGAAGCGCTCCTCATCCATCAGCTTGGGGCCGGGGACGTCCATCAGCTTGACGCTGATGCTCATGAAGCCCACATCGTCGATGTCGGGCGTGACATAGGGGCCGGGGCCGGAAAAACGCACCCAGGCCGGGTAGCTGCGCGGCTGGGCGTAGATGCCGTGGCGCAGTGCCGCCGGCAGGCCCTCATGCACGATGAACTCGGCGCGCACCACACCCTGCGTCTTGGTGTTGCCGCCGCGCTCGAAGCCGCCGGGCTTCCACAGCCCGCGCATCTGCTGCTGGAAGCTGGAAATGATGGAGTCGACGAATTCCTCCTCTCCGGGCAGCAGCCGCTCCTCGGCGATCTTCAGCCCTTCGTTGGGGCGCTGGGCGTTGATCAGCGCCGTGGTCAGGCGCGTCAGCGGCTCGCGCAAGACCGCGTCGAAGGCCGGGCGCAGGAAGGGGTCGAAGCGGCGCTCCAGCTGAACCAGCGCGAGCAGGCTGTCGGACAGCCAGTTCAGCAGGGCCGAGCCGGTGTTGGCCGGCGGCACCGGACGGCTGGTGTTGGAGTTCATGGTGAGCCTCCTTGGGCGGCGCCGGCCAGGTAGCGCAGGGCGCGGATGCCGGGCAGGAAAAAATAGGCGCCACCGCGCACCGTGACGAACTGCGGCAGCCCCGCGAGCTTCTGGTCTGCGCCCTGCGCCTGCGGCATGGAAAAGCCGTCGGTGGCCTGCCCGTCCGGCGTGGGCAGCCGCGTGCCCAGCAGCGGGTCGCTCTCGTTCTGCAGGCCGTTGAAATGGGTGGAATTGAGCCAGGCGGCCTGCACGAACTCGAACTGGCGCGCGATGCTGGCGCCCAGGCAGATGAAGTGCAGCCCGGTGTCGGCACCAGTGGAGGCAGCTGCCAGCGCCTGTGCCGGCGGCACGGCATCGCCATAGGCGCGCCCACGGCGCAGCAGGCGGTGAAAGCGGGTGGATGCCACCAGGTCCAGGCCGCGCGCCTGCGCGTCGAAGCCCAGCGTGCGCTTGAGCCACGACAGCAGGCCGGCCTCGCCCGGCGGCAGGTCGGCGCTGCGCGGATTGGCGCGCCGCACATGGGCGCCCAGCGGGCAGCGGGTGCCGCGCGGATCGGCCTGGTAGTCGAAGGCATTCAGGTCGGGCGCGGCGTCGGCGGCCGGCGGCGCGGCCTGATCCAGCGGCTCCAGCGGCACACCCTGCAGCGTGCGGCCGACCAGGGCGGCGGCCAGCTTTTCGCGCAATGCCGGGTCGCCGCCCGCCTGCCGATCCAGGTATTGCCAGAAACCCCGCACGTCCTGCTGCAGCTGGCGCAGCACGAGGTAGCTGCCGTTGCGGCCCAGGTCGGCCAGCTCGGGGGCGTCCTCGGCACGCGGCAGCAGCGAGCCGGCATCACGCTCGGGCGCCAGCAGGGGGCGGTCGGTGTAGCCGCCGTATTCGTTGGGGTAGCCGAGCAAGAACTCGCCCAGGCAGGTCAGGTTGCCGTAGTCGGGCCGCTCGGCATCCAGCGCCGGGCGCTCGCGGCCCCAGTCGGGCTGGGGCTGGGAAAGGCCGTCAACGAAGCCGAAGGGCTCGAAGCCCAGCCTGTCGCCGCAGGTCAGACGGGCCAGCGTGTCGAAGCCCGCCGCGCATTGCGCTTCGATTTGGCGCTGCCACTCGTCCAGCCGGCCCGGCAAGGCGTACAGTAGCAGCAGCACATGCGGCAGGCGCGCGCCCGTGCCCCATTGCCATTGGCCGGGCGCGTTGGCGCCCATGTCGCCCAGCCGGCGCGAGCGGCTGGGCTCGCTGCCCATGCCGGACACGAAATCCGCCGAGAAGGCCTCGACGATGTCGCCGGCCACGCCCAGGGCGCGCAAGCCCTCGCTGCTCAGGGCCAGTTGCAGCACGGTAGGCGGCGGCGACGCGGTCGTGGCGGCGCTGCTCACCGGCGCGCTGGCCAGCCAGGCGCGCGCCGCGCCGGAGTCCTTGACGCGCAGCAGCAAGAAACAGGATTGCGTGTGGTATTTGTAGCCAAAGCGCACCAGGCCCTGGATGTCGTCCAGTTCCACTGCCGTGGCGGGTGCGGGTGCGGGTGCGGTGCTCATAGCAGCCCCAGCCAGGCCTGCGCCTGCGCCTCATCCAGGTGCGCGCGCTCCAGCCCCTCGCGTATGCGCTGGTTGCGCTGAAGATCGGCCAGGCTCAGGCCGGGATAGGCCTTGTACCAGACCTGGGTGGGGAGCTGGTGCCGGCGCTGGTAGTACTTGAAGCGCTGCTCGATGCGCGCCCCGCCCAGGATCAGCCAGCGCGTGCGCGGCCAGCCCACGCCGTTGCTGAACACCAGGTTCAGGCCCCAGGCCACCTTGTTGATGAAGTCGTCCATATAGCCCTGGTGGCTGCCGTCGTAGTTGCTGGTGAAGATCACGCGGGTCTTGTCGTCCAGGAAGGCCCAGCGTGCGAAATGTATGGTCTGCACCCGGGCCAGATAGCCGTGCGTGAACACATGCCGGCAGGCATAGTCGATCAGCACCAGCAGCACCGTGACCAGCCAGCGCCGGAACAGCCCCGGCTTCACCGGGCCCTGCGCGGTGTACTGGTTGCTCACGTCGTAATCCTCCAGCTCCTCCAGGGCCTGCAGCGCATCGGCCTGCGGCCGCGGGCAGTTCTCGGGGTCGCTGCTTTCGCGGCTGCGCAGCTGGTAGATCAGCAGCGGCAGCAGCACGATCAGCAGCGGCAGCAGCAGCAGGCCGATCAGCGGGACGAGCAGCAAATGCACCAGCTTTGCCAGCTGCCAGCCCAGCGGCGTGGGCTCGGGCGGTGTCAGGCTCAGGCGGCCGGCGCGCGTTTCGTCCGCCACGAAGGCGCGCAGCGCCTGGTGCATGCGCACCGCCTCTGCGCCGCTGGCCAGCGGCGCGCGCTCCACCCGGGCCGACAGCGCGCGCTGCAGGGCGCTCTCTTGCCGGATTTGCTGCACGCTGCGCCCCACCCAGTTCACATAGCTGGCCGCCAGCGGCCTGTCGTGCACCAGCATCCAGGCCAGCAGGTCGCCGTCGGCCCGAAAGCCCTCGCAATGGGCAAAGATGCGCCGCAGCCCTTCGCCCGCCTGCTGTGCCAGCTCGGCCAGCAGGCTGCGCGCCGGGCCGTCGCAGTCGCCCATGAAGGCCAGGCAGGTCGGCAGCTGCGGCCGCGGCAGGCCATAGGCTTGCAGGTCGGCCTGCAGCGCGTCGTCCAGCAGCACCATGCGGGCAAAGTGCAGCCGTGCAAATGCGCCAAACGGCAGCAGCGCGCCGGCCGGGTCGGCCATGCCGGGGTTGAGGTTCATGGTCTGCAGCAGCGCACGCAAGCCGGCTTCCCGGCCAGCGGCCAGCGGGGCAATCACCATGAAATGCGATTGCGGCGTCACGGCTTCAGAACCGTAGGCAGAAGTCGATCAGCCTGTCCTTGCCCCAGTACACCTTGCCCAGGTAGAAGCCCGGATCGATGAGGCGGATTTCGTCGCGGATGTAGTGCGCCAGCAGCGAGGTTTTGGAGTAGTCCAGCACGATGCATTCCGCGCCGTCGAGCCAGCTTTTGTCCTTGTAGACGCGCGCCACGATGGCCTCGATGCCCAGGGGCGAAACCTTGTTCTTGAGCACGCCCTTCTGCGCATCGAACACCTTGCCCTGCCAGCCGAAGATGTTGATGATGTGGGCGATGTTCTCGGTGTATTTGGTGCCCGGCGCGATGATGGCCGTGCCCTGGGCCGAGCCGTCCGGAATGTCGCCCGGAGGGCTGGCGCGGAACAGATCGTCGAGCTGGGTCTGCGTCATGTCCAGCAGTTGCGCTACGTCGTAAGCCATCATCAGCTCCTTCGGCGGTTGCCCGCTGTCAAAAAAACCAAAACCGGTTCATGCCCCCGTGTTGGCCGCATCCTTCAGGATCACCTCGGCCGCCTTCTCGCCCACCATGTACACGGCGGCGGCAATGAAAAAACCGGGGATGCGTGGGAACACCGACGCGTCCACCACGCGCAGCCGGCGGGTGCCGTGCACCGCGAAGCCGCTGTCAAGCACGCCGCCTTGCGCCGCGCTGCCTATGGGGCAGGAGCAGGAGGCGTGGTGGCCCCAGGCGGTGTCGCGCACGTAGTCGGCAAGCTCGGCGTCGGTCTGCACGGCAGGCCCGGGCGCGCATTCCTCGGCGATCAGGCCGCTGGCCAGCAAGGGCGCGGTCAGGCGGCGCACGAAGCGTATCGCCTGCAGCACCGCTTGCAGGTCGGTGCCCGCCGCGTCGTCGCCTTCCTCGAAATAGTGGAAGTTGACCAGCGGCATGTCCAGCGGGTCGTTGGATCGCAGCCTGACCGTGCCGGCGCGGTTGCCGGTGTGCGCCTTGAGCACGGCCCAGGTCAGCTGGTCGGCGTGCTGGCGGATCAGCTGCGAGAAACCCGGCGCGTAACCCTCGAAGCGCACGGGCAGCGCCATGCAGAAGATGTCGGGCTCGGGCTGCGTGGGCGCCGAGCGGCGGATGAGCCCAAGGGCCGCGCCGCTGCCGGCGTACAGGCCGGTGCGCCGGTCGCGCCACTGCTGCCACTGGGCATCCCCTTGGGCGTAGCGCGCGCCGGCGAGCATCTGCCAGGGCTGGCGCATGCGGTGCGTCACCGCGACCTCGTAGCGATCCTGCAGGTTGCGCCCCACGCCCGGCAGATCGACGCGCGGCGCAATGCCCAGGGCCTGCAGATCGCTGGCCGGGCCGATGCCGGAGAGCAGCAGCAGCTGCGGCGTATTGAAGGCGCCGCCGCACAGGATCACCTCGCGGCCGGCCTGCACCTGGCGGCGCTCTCCCGGCGCCGCGCTGGCCGAGGCATGGGCCCGGTACAGGCGTTCGCCCTTGAGATATTCCACGCCGCGGGCCGCGCCCTGTTCATCCAGCAGCACGCGCGTGGCCAGGGCATGGAGCTCGATGTGCAGCCGCCCGGGGTGTTTTGCCGCGGCCTGCAGCAAGCGCTCGCGCGCGCCCATGCGCTGCGCATCGGCGCTGGACAGCGGCGTGTAGCACAGGCCCTCGAAGCTGCCGCGGCCCCAGGGCCGGGCGTTCGGGTCGCCCTTGCCGCGCAGCCAGCGCAGGGCGCTGAGCCAGGGATGGGGCAGGCTGGCGGTGAAGGCGCGCGCCGTCCGGGCCACCAGCTCCACCATCTGCGCATCGCCCAGCGCCTCCAGCTGCAGCGGGCGCTCGGTGTGCAGCCAGCCATCCCAGCCATGGCCGGTGGGATCAAGCCCGCAGCGGCTCAGGGCGCGCCACAGCGGGCGGTGGTGGCAGGCCTCCAGCCGCCGGGCATGGCGCTGCATGCGCGGCGCGCCCCAGGAGTCATCGCCGGTCAGCGCGGCGATGTGGTTCCAGTCGCTGTCGTGCGGCCGCATGAAGATCATGGCATTGTGGGCGGTGCAGCCCCCCAGGCCGGCCGCGCGCGGATAGAGCACGCCGCGCCGCGCCGCGCTGTACTTGGGGTCGCGCGCCTGGAGGGCCTCGTCGGCATAGTGGCGAACCTGGAAGTTCCAGCTCATGGCGTCGTTCTCGCAGGCAAAGGCGTGAAAGCCCGGCACGTCGTAATCATCGGGCAGGCGCGGGTTGGCCGCGCTGCGCGGGTCGCCGCCGGCCTCCAGCAGAAATACCCGCATGCCGGACTCGACCAGCCGCGCCGCCAGCGTGCCGCCCCCCGCGCCGGCGCCGACGATGATGTAGTCCCAGGCATGGCTTTCGGCATCGCTCATGGGGAGGGTCAGAAGGTCTTCAGGAAGGCGATCAGCGCCCGTTTGTCGGCGTCGCTCAGAACCGGCTCGGTGCCAAAGGCCTTCTCGTCGGCGCTCAGGGTATCTTGCTGGTTGAACTCGGCCGTGCCGAAGTAATGGCCGCGATTGACCACGAAGTCGGGGCACTTGCTCAGCCGCAGCATGGGTTCCTTCAGGTTGGCGAACTGGTCGCGCAGCGCCTGGTCGCTGGCGTCCTTGGGCGCGGTGGCCAGGTTCAGCTTGAGCTTGAGCAGCAGCTCGCCCACGTCGCGCACTTGCGCGGCCTTGTCGCCCAGGTCGTCGCTTTCGCTGCGCAGCTTGAGGTTGGCGATCAGGTTGACCGGCACCCCCTGGGGAATCGGGCCCAGCGTGATGTCTTCGCCCGCGCCCACCAGCCAGGGCAGCCAGCGGTGCAGCGTGCCCTGCAGCGGCTGCATGGCCTCGGGCAGGAAGCCGGCGGGGATGACGACCTCGCTGCGCTGGGTGGTGCGGTCTATGGTGCCCGGAACCTTGTTGCCCAGCACGCTGTCGCGCTCGCGCCTGTCGGGCCACAGCATCTGCTCTATGGACGCGTCGAACACCTTCATGCGGCTGGCCACCGACGGATTCGAGTCGAACGGCCCGACGCTGTTGTTCAGCAGGAAGGGCGCGGTAGACCACAGGCTGATCAGCGAGGGCACCCGGGTATAGCCGCGCCCGCCGGCGGGCATGGCGTAGGGCCGGGGCTCGCCGCTGAACGGGTCGCTGAGCGTGACCGTGCCGACGGAGGGCAGCTGCTTGTACGACTGCGAGGAGAAGTTGTCCCAGATGTTGCCGCCCAGCGCATTCGTGGCCAGCGGGCTGCAGGCGTTGGTGCGCAGCAGCGTGACCGGGATGCGCGCGTCCGAGGACAGGTAGTTGCCTTGCAGGAAGTCGCTGTCCTGCACGATCTGGCGCATCTGCGTCTTGTAGCCGTCGGTCTGCGTCCATTTCCAGTAGCGCTTGAAGCAGCCCAGGTAGTTGGCACCGGCGCAGTTTTGCGGCTCCAGGTTCAGGTCTGGCGGCGGCCTGGGCGACTTGCTGGAGTGGCAGCGCGCGCAGGTGTCGGCAAACACCTGCTTGCCGCGATCCAGCGTGGCGTTGTCGGCGTTCAGGTAGCTGTTGCCGCCGGGCGCATCCTGCAGCCGGTCGGGCTGGGCCGCCTTCAGGAAGAACAGCGCCGTGTTCGGCGTGCCCGCCTCGGTGGCCTGCCAGTAGCCGGAATTCTTCTGCGCCGAGGCGATCGTGATCGGCGTGATGGTCTTGCCGCCGACCACCGGGTTGAAGTGCAGCAGCCATTCCTCGCTGAACAGCCCGATGTTGATGTAGACGCGATTCAGCGCCCCCAGCAGGCCGACCGAATCGGCGCCGTCCTTCAGCACATGGGGCGTGCTGACGGTGGCGCTGGCCTTGTCATAAAACTCGGTCAGCGGGCCGCTGGTGACGAAGTCGTTGAACTGCTTGTTGTCCAGTTCGCCATCGGCGAGCTTTTCGTGCCACAGCTGCTTGGCCTTGCCCATGCGCGCCATGAAGTCGTACACCGCGTTCATGGTGCGCGGGTTGTTGATGCTGTCGGTCGAGATCAGCGAGGTGTCCATGGAGCCGGGCCGGTAGGTGTGGGCCAGCTGGAACATGTAGTTCTTCTGGCCCTCGGGCTTGTTGGCGTTGTGGATGAAGAGCCGATCCACCCACATGTACTGCGCGCCCACCGACGAGCTGAGGTTGGCAAACTTCGGGTGCGCCGGATCGTCGGGCGGATTCACCGGGCTTGGGCCGACGTGGCAAAAGCCGCAGGACATGCCGACGCGGTAGGGCCGCACCAGATCCGTGCGGTTGTAGTACTTCGGGTCGGTGTAGTACTTCTCGGCGTCCCACGCCTTGGCCGCCTTTTCGTCGAAGGCCGGGTTCGGAAACAGGCGCAGGCCGAGGATGCCGGTGGCCTCGCCGTAATACGAGCCCACGGGCTGCGTCGTGCCGTCGCCCAGCGGCTTGCCGCGCGCGCCAATCGCCACGCCCGGGTATTTGGCCTGGTCCTCGAAGGGGTCGGGTGCGCAGTCCTTGGCCCGCTGATCCAGCCACAGGCCGCGGTGGTTCTTATCGGGCCCAGTGGCGCTCTCGAAGCAGGGCTCGTTGACCAGCCCGAAATAATCCCAGCGGCTGGCGCGCGTATAGCCCTGGCTGGGGTGGGAGCTGATCATCTTCAGCAGGTCGAAGGCGCCGAAGGTGTAGTTGGTCAGGCCGTCCCACATGCGGTCGTTGCCGCCGCTCCAGACCAGCCACATGTTGCGCCCGGCGACTTCCTGCGGCGTAAGCGCCAGGCCGCCATCCATGTCGTGGAAGTAGTCCTCCGACGCGTGCGCAAAGGATGCGCCGTCTCGGCCGGCCAGCTTCGCCTCATCGAGCACCGCGCCGGGCTGTGCCTGCCTGGAGCATCCCGCAAGGATCAAGCTTCCGAGAGACAGGAGAACCAACGTCACCCTCTGCCAGCGATTCCGGATCATGGCCATTCTCCCTTTGAACGGATAGCGGATAACCGAAAGGAAACTCAACTGCTTCGAGGCATGCACGGTTGCGGCGCTCGCCGGCGCGTGCCGTCCATGGCGCCACTGCGCCGGGGCTTTCTGAAATTCAGTGTAGCGCTCATAAAAAGCGTTGTCTCGCTTTGCACAGACCCTTACATTTGCGGTCGCTCACGCCGGCCGCACCGCTCGCACTCCGGCCAGGCCAGCGCAATTGCCATGCTGAGGCCATGCCCGGGAATACTTGTCGGAAAGCTAAATAAGCCTTCTCCACGCAACACCAGTTACTCTTTTGCAGAGACTTTCCGGCGCTGAAAAAGCAGCCATCCAGCCCTTGCCGGTATAGAGTCAGGTGGAGAACCTGCTCCGCAGGCCGCCAGCGGCGATGCACCGACCAGTCCATCACGGCAGCAGACCTCCGGGCACCAGGGCACAGAGGAGGCGGCATGGAATTGTTGCAGCGACTCAAGGAAGCCATCGCCTGGCTTGGCGGCGCGCTCGCCGCCTTGACGGCCATCTGCTACGCCACCGGCTACTACTCGTTTCACGCCCACCTGACGATGCTCGGGCTGGGGCAGGTCGTTGATTTCAAGCACGAGGAAATGCTGCTCGAGGGGGCGCGCTTTTTCTTCGTGGTCACCGCCCACCTGCTGCAAATGATTCTGGCGCTGGGCGCCGGTCTGGTCAGCCTGCTCGTGCTATGGGCGCTGCTGGGCGAAATCGGGCCGCTGCGCCGGGGCTGGGGCCGCCTTGCCGACGGCTTCAATGCGCGCCGCATTGCCTTCGGCGCCGCGCGGCCAACGCTTACCAGCACGCTGCTGCTCGCCCTGCTGGTGCTGCTTTTGATCGCGCACACCGGGCGCTTTTTTTACCCGCTGCTGGCGCTGGGGCGCATCGACAGCCTGCTGTTTCGCAGCGGGCCGCCCGTCGCCGACTGCCGGGCCTTGATCCCGCTGGCCGACATCGGCCTGACGCCCGCGGTGGCCGCCTCGCTGCTGATGCAGGGCGAGCGCTGCAGCAACCTGCTGCTGGGCGAATTCAGGCGTCTGCTCGACGGTTATCTGGTGCTGCTGATTGCCATCAGCCTGTCGTTTTCGCTGGCGCCTCTCATCAGGCCGCAGGTGCTGGCGCGGGCCTTTCGCGTGATGCTGGCGGTGTACGGCATGGTCTACACGCTTTTGCTGCCGGTCGATTTCGGCATTCTGGTGCGCGCCGCGGTGTATCCGGTGGCCAGCCTCGAATTCAAGGGCGGCGCGGTGGCCAGGGGCAACCTGATGGCGCGCAACGACAAGAACGTCTTGCTGTGGCTGCCCGCCGAACGCAAGGCCATGTGGTACCCGAGCGACTCGATCACGACCATCCAGGTCATCGGCCAGGACAATCTTTTTTCCCACCCGGAAGGGGGCATGAAATGAGCACGTCAAACATCCGGCGGCTGGCTGGCCGCATCGGCTCGGCAGCGCTGCTTGCGCTCGCCGCATCCTGCGCACCCTTGCAGCCCGAAACCGGCCCGGGCGCGCCGCCGTGGATAGGCCGGATTACGTCCATCGAGGGGCGCAACGCCTTCGTCGACCCGGGCAACAGCGGCGCGGCGCGGCCGGCCCAGAACGGCCAGACCCTGCTGGCCGGCGACCGCTTCTATACCGGCCCGGGCACGCGCATGAAAATCGAATTCCGCAGCGGCGGCGCCATCGAGCTGGACGAGAACACCGACCCCAGCCTGTTCCAGGACTTGGGCTGCCTGGTGGTGAGCCTGTTTCGCAGCGGGCGCATCTTCGTGGACAAGTCGGATGCCTGCATCGAATCGCTGGGCACCAAGAGCCAGCAGTTCAGCAAGGTCGTCTACGCCGTCATGCCGGCCGGGCCCTATGTGCAAATCACCGTGGTGGAGGGCAAGGCCCGCACCCTGCAGCCGGCGATCGCCGAGGCCCCTGCGAACTGGCGCATAGACGTGAACAGCCGCGCCATACTGGCCGGCGGCAAACCCTACCAGGTCTCCGAAGAAACCGTGCGCCAGTCCATCGAATGGACGCTGTATTACCGCAACCGCACTACGTCGTCGACAACGCGTGACGTTCCGATCTTCTTCAACTTCGGGTTTCCGCAGCGCTCGCGCTACCCCAATGACCGCGACACCGGGTCGCGCGGCAACAGCAGGTGAGCGTGGCGGCGCGCTGCCTCAGCGCCCCGCCAGGACAATCTTTGCCATCAGCGCGCGACTCCTGAAACAATCGCGCATTGCAAAAGGTTTGCAGGGCATTTCGCGCAACATTCGTATTCGGGAGATCGCGGCATGGGACAGTGGGTAGATTTGACGGCGGACGATGGCTTCACCTTCCCCGCCTGGGTGGCGCGCACCGATGGCGCGCCGCGCGGCGCGGTGGTGGTGCTGCAGGAGATCTTTGGCGTCAACAGCCACATCCGCGCCGTGGCCGACTGGTATGCCGCGCATGGCTACCTGGCGGTGGCGCCGTCCACCTTTGCGCGCGTGCAACAGGGCGTGGATCTGGGCTACGGCGAGGAGGACGGGAAAACCGGCAGGTCGCTCAAGGCCGCAGTGGAGGCCCTGCCCGCGCCCGGCGTGCTGCCCGACATCCAGGCCGCCATCGACTACGCCGCGCGCCACAACGGCAAGGTGGGCATCGTCGGCTACTGCTGGGGCGGGCTGCTCGCCTGGCGCGCGGCCTGCCTGGCGCATGGCCTGTCGGCCGCCGTGCCCTACTACGGCGGCGGCATCACCACGCAGGCCGAGGTGGCACGCCAGCCGCGCGTGCCGGTGCTGGCGCACTTTGGCGCGCGCGACCACTGGATTTCACAAGAGAGCGTGCAGGCCTTTGCCCGCGCCCACCCCGAGGTGCAGGTCGAGGTCTACGCCGCCGACCATGGTTTCAACTGCGACCAGCGCGGCAGCCATGACGCAGCCGCCGCCAAGCTGGCGCGCGAGCGCACGCTGGCCTTTCTGGCCCGGCATGTGGGCTGATTGGTCTTTGGCGCTTGCTGATAAAGCGCAAGCAGCTATCGTTTTTAATGCGCCCCCGCGGCAGCCTCGGCACCGCCGGCCGACCCGCGCATGGGGTGCGCCAGCCACACCAGCGGCACCAGCGCCAGGAACAGCAGCGCAGACGCCCAGTTCACATCGTTGGCCGCCAGCGTGAAGGCCTGCTGCGTCACCAGGCGCTCCACCTGGGCCAGCGCCTG
>JAFEER010000243.1 GCA_018240985.1 Pseudomonadota bacterium | reverse complement strand
CGAAGTTCAGCAGTTCAATGCTGCGCCCGAGCACTTTGCCGCCATGCTCCTCGATCGCCATTTGCGCCCCGGTGATGCTGCCCTTGCCCGTGACGGCGGAGTACACGCTGGATTGATCCACGATCAGTCCGATGCGCACGGGTTGGCTGTTCTGTGCCTGGGCCGCCGTGCATAGCAGTGCAACCGCGGCGGCCGTGCAATAGTGTCTGAATGACATGGTGTCGTCTCCTTCTTTCTCGGTGTGATGGATGGGGGAGGGGGGCTATGGGCAACTGCCGGTGGTTTTACGGCCGGGTAGCGCCGATGGTCAGGCCGCCGTCGATGTGCAGCGTCTGCCCGGTCATGTAGCCCGTCAGCGGATGTAGCAGGAAGCCGATGGCATGGGCAATTTCCTCCGGTTCCGCTACGCGCTGCAGCGGCACTGCGGCCAACAGGGCGCGGGTGGGCGCGGCGTCGGGCGGGCTGGCCTGCCTGAACAGCTCCGTGGCCACCGGGCCGGGCGCGATGGCGTTGACGGTGATGTTGTGCGGCGCCAGCTCCAGCGCCCAGGTCCGGCTCATCCCGATCAGGGCGGCCTTGGTGGCGCTGTACGCGGTGCGATGGGACTTGCCCAGGGCGGCGCGCGAGGAGATGTTCACCACCCGGCCCGTGCCGGCCTGCCGCATGCCGGGCAGCAGGGCCTGCAGGCAGATCAGCGCAGCGTTGACGTTCAAGGCCATGGCCTCGTTCATGTCGGCGATGCGCGTGTCGGCGATGCTGGTGGTGTGGGCAATGGCTGCGTTGTTGACCAGGGCGTAGAAACCGCCCTCCCGGGCCAGGTCTTCGACGACCTGGCGTGCAGCCTCCAGATCCATCAGGTCGCATTGCACGAACCGCTCGTCCGGACGTGCATCGTTGGGGGCATGGCGCGCCAGGCCCACGACCTGGTAGCCGGCATCGGCCAGATGGCGCATGGCGGCACGGCCGATGCCGCGGCTGGCGCCCGTAATGAGGACGCGTCGGGTAGCTTTCTGGGGTGTCATGCTGGAACTCATTTCGATGCTTCCTGTGCAAGCAATGATTGGCCGAGCTCTCGGAGCTCGTTGCGTTTGACCTTCGTGCCGTTGGGCCCCGTGGTGCAGGGAAAGCTATCGACGGTGAAGATGCGGATCGGCACCTTGTAGCGGGCGATCTGCTGCTGTAGTTGGGCCTTGATGGCGCTTTCGTCCACGGCCTGCCCCGCGTCCGGAATCACGAAGGCCACGGGCCGGGAGCTGCCCGCCGCATTCACGGCGACGACCTGGCAGGCGCTGGCGCCGCTGGCGCCGAGGACGGCCTCTTCGATCTCGGCGGGATTGACCAGGAAGCCGCCGATGCGCAGCACGTCACCCAGCCGTGACACATGGGTGAAGCCGCCATCGCCGTTCACGTAGCCCAGGTCGCCCGAGCGCAGAAAACCATCGTCGGTGAAGGCCTCGGCGGTCGCCTCCGGGTTGCCCAGGTATTCCCGCATCATGTTCGGGCCGCGAAACTCCAGCTCGCCGGGCTCCATGGGCGCAGCCAGCGCCCCGGTCTCCAGCAGCCGAGCGCGCACCTCGGCGCCCGGCGTGATGGGAAAGCCACCCGCCTGGGAGCGCCGCTCCAGGGGCGCGGCCGGATCCTGGTGGGCGAACAGCGCCAGGATTTCGCTCATGCCAAAGCAGCCCACCATGGGAATGCCCAGCTGCTGCGCCTTGGCGGGCAGCTCATCGAGCCCGGGAACGAAGTTGGCGTGCCCGAAGAAGCGCAGCGCCCTGGGGCGCCAGTGCGCGGGCAGGGGCGCGATCATCTTGTCCACCATGTCGTTGGTGCCGAACATGTGGGTGATGGCCTGCTGCTGAAGCGCGTCGGCGGCCTGAGCGGGATGGAAGGCCTCGTGCAGCACCAGCCTGGCCCCTGCGGCGAGCGTCATCATGGCTGCGGAGTAGCCAAACGCGCCGCACATGGGCAGCGTCAGTAGGGTGGCGCTGCTGCCATCGGCGGCAAAGCCGGCGGCTGCGTCCTGGGAATGCAGGGCGACGTTGGACTGGCTGTGCACGATCAGCTTGGGGCTGCTGGTCGTTCCCGACGAGGACAGGATGATGCAGGCGCTCTGGGCCAGCGCGGCCCGGTCGCAGTCCACCGAGGCGATGGCGGTCGCGGCCAAGGCCTGCCACTGGATCCAGCCGGGCGCGCGATCAGCAGCCGTTGGCAGCTGCTGCGCCAGCGCAGGCCAGCCAGGGGCGTGCCCACCCTGCGCGTAGGTCGAGGCATCGATGAGCAGTTGCAGCGAGCCGGCATGCTGCTGCCACAGCTGGGCCAGGCTGTTGCCTTCCAGAAAACCGGCGCTGCCGGCCGACGCATGGGCGTTGACGATGCCGTACTCGAATGCCAGGGCCTTGCATTGCGACCGGTCGATGAAGCTGACTAGTTCCTTGACACCTAGTTTCAGATTCAGGCTCAGGGTGGCCACTCCCAGCGACGCACAGGCCAGATGCAGGATCAGCCAGCGCGGCGTGTTGGGCAGCCAGATGCCCAGCCTGTCGCCCGCCCGCAGCCCCTGCCGGTGCAGGCCGCTGGCTACGCGCGCCACCTGGTCGCGCAGCTGTGCGTAGCTGAGGGTCTGGTGTTCGAAGCTCAGGGCGACCGCGTCGGCAGGCGCCAACGCCAGCATGCCGTCCAGGGTGGCGGGGCGTGCGGCGGCGCTCTTTTGCGCGCCTTCAATCATGGAATCCATTGACTTGCCCTTCATACCGTAGCCACCGGCGTCACCGGGGATCCGACCGCGCCGGGCAGCCGCAAGGCCGGGGCCGTCAGCATGAAGCGGTAGCGTCCGGCCTGCTCCAGCCATTGCGCCAGTTCGTGCAGATACCACAGCTCACCGAACGGCATGCCGAGCTTGAACAGGCACAGCTCATGCAGCGGTAGAAAGGCGCAGGAGCCGTCCACGGCGCGGCCCGGGACGGACTCGATGCCGTAGTTGTCCGCCACCAGGCTGGCGATGTGGCTGTCGATGAGCCATTGCTGCAGCTCCGGGTCGCGTCCATCGAGCACCGCGCAGACGGTCTCCGCCATGTCGGCGCGCGGCTGCCCGTTGCAGCCCATGAGGAGGTCGGAAAAACCGGTGTACAGCGCCACGACGTCGCCCTTTTCCACCTCGATGCCGTCCTGCTCCAGCACCTGCTTGAGCATGCGGCCGGACACCAGGGTATGGCCGTCGCCGAAATGCCTGCGCAGGTTGACCAGCACGCCCCGGCCCTGGATGGCCTGCTCGGCCAGGCGCTCCACGCCCAGTGCCTTGGCGCGCGACTGGCCATCCATGCCGGGCAGATCCTGGGGGGCCAGGATGTCGATGCCCGCCTGGAAGCCGTTGTAGTAGACCAGTTCGTCGATGCCGTCGCCGTTGACGTCGAAGTGGCTGCCGACATGCGACAGGGCATCCCACTGGGTCGAGTACTGCAGGTAGATTTGCGCGTAGTCGTCGCTGATGACGTCGGTGTAGTTCGGGTTCTCCCGGGACAGCGCAAAATTCATCCCCGGGCCCAGCGGGCGCGTGGATGGCTTGATGATCGGAGGATGGCGGCGCGGGTTGAGGGCATTGCCGCCGGGGAGATCGAGCGGCAGGCTGAGGCAGAACCGCCGTCCGGTCTGGATTTCCAGCGCGGCCTGCTTCACCTTCTCTGCGTCCAGGTAGTTCAGGCGCCCGTACTGGTCGTCCGGGCCAAAGTCGCCCCAGTTCGATTGGGGTGGGCGCCGCGTCCAGCGGGGCGTCCTGCCATCCCCGACGACGGGCGGTATATGGGGTGCGTGTACGGGCCGGTAAATGCTCATCTCATGTTCCTGTGGAAGCGGGCTGACGGGCGCACTATGAGCCGGAGGGAGTGCTGATGGCAAAGATGGATGGGCAGGATGTTCACGATATGAACTCGGGCTTTCCCGGAGCGCAGAGTCCTGCCCGTCTGGTGGCCGTGCTGCGCCTGCTCGCCGGCCACCATGTGCCAGGTTTGGCCATCAATGAGCTGGCGCAGCTGGCCGGGCTCAACAGAACCACGGCGCGGCGGCTGCTGATGGTGCTCGTGGAATCGGGGTTTGCCGCCAGGGACGAGGGCAGCGGCCGCTACCGGCTGGGCGTGGAGGCCATGTTCACGGGCATGTCCGCGATGACGAAACCGCCCATCTTCGACGCCTGCCGCCCCGCCATGGCGCGCATCGCCCGCCGCACCGGCCATTCGGTATTCCTCATCGTGCGCATCGGCGACTTCGCGCATTGCCTGCATGTGGAGGTGGGCGATCACCCGCTGCATGCGCACAGCCTGATGACCGGTCAGATCCGCCTGCTGGGCCAAGGCACGGCCAGCCTGGCCCTTGCGGCCACCTTGCGCGACCAGGAGCTGACACAGATTTACGAGCGCCGCTGTCTCGACTATGAAGCCTCGGGCATCACGCAGGATCGCCTGGGGCAGATGGTGACGGCCACGCGCAGGCTCCAGCATGCGGAAAGCGTGAATCTCTTGACGACCGGCGCCGTGGGCGTTGGCGTCGCCATCCGTGTCCAGGCCGACCATGTCGCCGCCATCAGTGTGGCGACCCATGCGTCACGCATGACGGACGAGCACAAGCAAGCCGTCCTCCGCATCCTGGAGGAGGAACTGCAGACGCCGGCGACTCGCCTCGTCAGATACTGAATGAACGGCAAGTGCCTGGCCTACCAACTAAAATCTCCCCCCATGCTCCAGCAACGCACCATCAAGACCCTGACCCGCGCCGTCGGCGTGGGCCTGCACAGTGGCCAGCGCGTCGAGCTGACGCTGCGCCCGGCGCAGCCTGATACCGGCATCGTGTTTCGCCGCGTCGATCTGCCCGAGCCGGTGGACATTGCCATCAGCGCCCAGGCGGTGGTCGATACGCGCATGGCCTCCACCATCGGCGTCGGTGGGGCCAAGGTGCACACCGTGGAGCACCTCATGTCGGCCTGCGCCGGCCTGGGGCTGGACAACCTGTACATCGACATCACGGCCGAGGAGGTACCCATCCTCGACGGTTCCTCGGCCTCGTTCGTGTTCCTGCTGCAGAGTGCAGGCGTGGAGCTGCAGAACGCGCCCAAGCGCTTCATCCGCGTCAAGCGCCCCGTGGAGGTGCGCGAGGGCGAGGGCCACAACCTCAAATGGGCGCGGCTTGACCCCTATCACGGCTTCAAGCTGCGCTTCGAGATCGACTTTGCCCACCCGGCCGTGGATTCCACGGGCCAGAGCGTGGAATTCGACCTGGGGACAGGCAACTACGCGCGCGACATTGCCCGCGCGCGCACCTTCGGCTTCACCAAGGATGTGGAGATGCTGCGCACCCATGGCCTGGCGCTGGGCGGCGGGCTGGACAACGCCATCGTCATGGACGACTACAAGGTGCTCAATGCCGACGGCCTGCGCTATGACGACGAGTTTGCCAAGCACAAGATCCTCGACGCCATGGGCGACCTGTACCTGGTGGGCAAGCCGCTCCTGGCGGCCTACAGCGCCTTCCGCTCCGGCCACGCCATGAACAACCAGCTGCTGCGCGAGCTGCTGGCGCATGAGGACGCCTGGGAGATCGTGAGCTTTGAGAGCGACCGCCTGGCCCCCGCGGGCTTTGCCCAGCCGGCGCGCGCCTGGTGATGCGCCGCGCGCATAGGCGTTATGGCTTTGATCCTGCAACGGTTATGGGTCTTGGCCCTATACTGGCGCCCGCTCCGGGGTGCACGTATGGACGTGCTGAGATGGTGGGATAACCTGCCAAAACCGCGAACTTGATCTGGCTAGTACCAGCGTAAGAAGAGCTGCAGTGGGATGAGGGGGAGCGCCATAGAGCGCGCCTTCGTCCTGCCGATTGCGGAGCATTCCATCCATCGCCTTTGAGGAATGCCCGCCATGAACGCCCCCGACAGCTTCGCCACCCTGCTCGCCCGCACGCGCGAGTCGTTTCCCGCCTCCACCAAGTCCTTCATCACCGGCAGCCGTGCCGACCTGCGCGTGCCGGTGCGCGACATTGCGCTCACCAATGGCGAGCAGGTCAGCGTCTACGACACCTCCGGCCCCTACACCGACCCCGCAGCCATCATCGACGTGAAGAAGGGCCTGGCCAGCGTGCGCGGCGCCTGGATTGCCGAGCGCGGTGATGTGGAGCAGTACGAGGGCCGCAAACCCGTGGCGCTGGACGATGGCAGCAAGAGTGAGGACGCCGCCCGCCTGGCCGCCCTGCGCCTGGAGGCCGCAGCCCTGCAGCGCGCGCCGCTGCGCGCCAAGGCCGGCCGCAACGTGACGCAGATGCACTATGCGCGGCGCGGCATCATCACCCCCGAGATGGAATACGTGGCGCTGCGCGAGAACGGCAAGCGCGAGTGGATGGCGCAGTACATGGCGGATGCAGCGCGCGAAAAGCGCCTGGCCGGCAACCCCATGGGCGCGATGATCCCCAAGATCATCACCCCCGAATTCGTGCGCGACGAGGTGGCCCGTGGCCGCGCCATCATCCCCGCCAACATCAACCACCCCGAGGTGGAACCGATGGCCATCGGGCGCAACTTTTTGGTCAAGATCAACGCCAACATCGGCAATTCCGCCGTCACCTCCAGCATCGAGGAAGAGGTGGAAAAGCTGGTCTGGGCGATACGCTGGGGCGCCGACAACGTGATGGATCTGTCCACCGGCAAGAACATCCACACCACGCGCGACTGGATCGTGCGCAACAGTCCTGTGCCGATCGGCACCGTGCCGATCTACCAGGCGCTGGAAAAGGTGGGCGGCATTGCCGAAGACCTGACCTGGGAGATCTTCCGCGACACCCTGGTCGAGCAGGCCGAGCAGGGCGTGGACTATTTCACCATCCATGCCGGCGTGCGCCTGGCCTACATCCACCTGACGGCCGCGCGCCGTACCGGCATCGTCTCGCGCGGCGGCTCCATCATGGCCAAGTGGTGCATGGCGCACCACAAGGAGAGCTTCCTCTACACGCACTTCGAGGATATCTGCGACATCATGAAGGCGTACGACGTGAGCTTCAGCCTGGGGGACGGCCTGCGCCCCGGCTGCGCGTCCGACGCCAACGACGAAGCCCAGTTTGCCGAGCTGCACACCCTGGGCGAGCTGACGCAAATCGCCTGGAAGCACGACGTGCAGACCATGATCGAAGGCCCCGGCCATGTGCCCATGCACATGATCCAGGCGAACATGACCGAGCAGCTCAAGACCTGCCACGAGGCGCCGTTCTACACCCTGGGCCCCTTGACCATCGACATCGCCCCCGGCTATGACCACATCGCCAGCGCCATCGGCGCCGCCATGATCGGCTGGATGGGCACGGCCATGCTGTGCTACGTGACGCCCAAGGAACACCTGGGCCTGCCAGACCGCGACGACGTCAAGCAAGGCATCATCGCTTACAAGATCGCCGCCCATGCAGCCGACGTCGCCAAGGGCCACCCCGGTGCCCGCGCCCGCGACGATGCCCTCTCGCAGGCACGTTTTGACTTCCGCTGGCAGGACCAGTTCAACCTGGGCCTGGATCCGGAAACGGCGCAGGAATACCACGACGAGACATTACCGAAGGACGCGGCCAAGGTGGCGCATTTCTGCAGCATGTGCGGCCCCAAGTTCTGCTCGATGAAGATCACGCAGGAGGTGCGCGAATTCGCCGCCGCCAAGGGCGTTGCGGAGGATGCGGCCTTGGCCGAGGGGATGGCCCAGAAGGCCGATGAGTTCAACCGTGCGGGCGGGGAGTTCTACATTCCCATCCACCCCCGGAGCTAATCGCGGCTATTCCATTTATCAATCAAGCGAGCACGCGAAGGCGAAGCGCAGGCAGTGCTGTAGCACGACAAGCGAAGCCGACAAAGTGATCGTTTGATTTAGAAATGGAATCAGTAGCTGCGCCCGCCCTTGTACATGGCATGCTGGCGCCGCGACAGCTGCGCCACTTGCCCCACGCGCGCCATGGCCGCGCCCGCGTGCGCGTGGGTGATGGCCAGGCCCAGGGCGTCGGCGGCGTCGGTGCCGGGCAGGCCGGGCAGTTGCAGCAGCCGGCGCACCATCTCCTGCACCTGGCTCTTGGCCGCGCGGCCGTGGCCTACCACGGCCTTCTTCATCTGCAGCGCCGTGTACTCGGCCACGGGCAGGCCGCTTGTGACCAGTGCAGTGAGCGCCGCGCCGCGCGCCTGCCCCAAGAGCAGGGTGGACTGCGGGTTGACGTTGACGAACACGATCTCCACCGCCGCCGCGTCCGGCTGGTAGCGTGCCGCCACCTCGGTGATGCCGTCGAACAGCAGCTTCAGCCGCCCAGGCAGATCACCGAGCGCCAGCCCGGTCGTGCGTATCGTGCCGCTGGCCACGTAGGAGAGGCGCTGACCGTCCACCGCCACCACGCCAAAACCCGTGGTCTGCAGTCCGGGGTCGATTCCCAGGATTTTCATTACTATTAAAAATATAGCTATCAGCGTTTGTCGGATAAGCGCTGCAGCCCGTTTCTGCTTGGAACGGCTTATTTCAACGGAATCGGCGTCGCCCGATCCACGGGCACGGCCGTGACGCTGTTTTGCGGCGAACCGCCGATGAGCTTGACGGAGTAGGTCAGGTAGACCAGCGTGTTGCGCTTGCTGTCCACCATGCGCACCACGCGCAGGCGCTTGAACAGGATGGACATGCGCTCGCTGAACACCTCCTGCTGCGCCTTGAGCGGCTGGGCGAAGCTGATGGGGCCGACCTGGCGGCAGGCGATCGAAGCCTCGGCGCGATCCTCGGCCAGGCCCAGCGTGCCCTTGATGCCGCCGGTGCGCGCGCGCGAGACGTAGCAGCTCACGCCCGTGACGAGCGGGTCGTCGTAGGCCTCGACGATGATGTCGTGGTCGCGGCCTATCCACTGGAAGGCTGTGTCCACGGTGCCGATCTTGTCGGGCTGCGCCGCGCACAGGCCCGTGGCCAGCAGCAGGGCGGCGGCGGCCAGGCCGCTTGCGCCAAGCCGCCTCATACCGCCTCCGCTGCGGTGGTGCCGGCGGCCTCGGCGCAGCGCTGCTTCAGGTGCGCCAGGGCCTCTTCCACCTGATCCACCAGCACCAGGCACAGGTCGCCCGCCTGCAGGCGCTCCAGGGCGTGGTCTATGGCGATGAATTCGCCGTGGATCTCGGTCACATAGCTGGTGCGCGGCGCGCCCGTCAGGCCTTTTTGCAGCAGGGCCAGCACCTCGCCGTCCTCGCGGCCGCGCTGGCAGGCGTCCTGGTACAGCACCACGTCGTCGAAGGCCGCGCCCAGGATCTGGGTCTGCTCGGTGATGTCCTCGTCGCGCCGGTCGCCGGCGCCGCTGATGACCACGCTGCGCCGCTTGGCCGGCATGGCCTGCACGGCCTGCACCAGGGCGCGCATGGCGTCGGGGTTGTGGCCGTAGTCTGCAATCAGCGTGGCGCCGCGGTAGTCCATGACGTTGAAGCGCCCGGGCGCGTTGTCGCCATCGTTCACAAAGCCCGCCAGCCCGCGGCGTATGGTCTGCCAGGGCAGATCCACGGCCCAGGCTGCGGCCACGGAGGCCATGACGTTCTCGACCTGGAAGCCGATGGCGCCGCCGCGCGTGACGGGAATGTCGCGCAGCGCGATCGACTCGCGCCACGAACCCTCGGCGGCGACGATGTGGCCGTCGTCCACGTAGACCACGCGCGCGCCTTGCGCGCGGTGCGTGGCCATCACCGGGTGATGCCGGTCGGCGGCAAAGAAGATCACCTTGCCCGGGCAGTTGCCGGCCATCGCGGCCACATGCGGGTCGGCGGCGTTGAGCACGGCATAGCCGTCGTTGGCCACGTTCTGCACGATGACGCGCTTCAACACCGCCACATCCTCCACGGTGGTGATGAAGTTCAGGCCCAGGTGGTCGCCCGCGCCCACGTTGGTCACCACGGCCACCTGGCAGCGGTCAAAGCCCAGGCCCTCGCGCAGCATGCCGCCGCGCGCGCATTCGAGTACCGCCGCGTCGGTCTCGGGGTGGAACAGCGCGTTGCGCGCGCTCCTGGGGCCGGAGCAGTCGCCGCTGTCGATCTGGCGGCCATTCACGTACACGCCGTCGGTGTTCGTCATCGCCGTGCGCCAGCCGTGCGCCGTGAACAGGTGGGCGATGAGGCGCGTGGTCGTCGTCTTGCCATTGGTGCCGGTGACGGCCACCAGCGGCACGCGCCCGTTCTCGCCCGGTGCGAACAGCTCATCGACCATGTGCACGCCCACGTTGCGCGGCCGCCCGAACGAGGGCGCCAGGTGCATGCGCAGGCCCGGCGCGGCGTTCACCTCGCAAATGCCGCCGCCTTGCTCCTCCAGGGGCTTGAGCATGGTCTCGCAGATCACGTCCACGCCGCAGATGTGCAGGCCTATGGTCTGCGCGGCCTCGATGGCGCGGGCGGCGATCTCGGGGTGCACGTCGTCGGTCACGTCGGTGGCGCTGCCGCCGGTGGACAGATTGGCGTTGTTGCGCAGCACCACGCGCTGGCCCCGGGCGGGTATGGAGTCGGGCGTCAAGCCCTCGCTGGCGATGCGCGCGATGGCGATGTCGTCCAGGCGGATCTTGGTCAGCGCCGTGCCGTGGCCGGTGCCGCGGCGCGGATCCTGGTTCACGATCTCCACCAGCTCGCGGATGCTGTGCTGCCCGTCGCCCAGCACCTGGGGCGGGTCGCGCCGCGCCGCCGCGACGAGGTGGTGGCCCACGACCAGCAGGCGGAAGTCGTTGCCGGGCATGAAGCGCTCGACCATGACCTCGTCGCTGAAACTGCGTGCCGTGGCAAAGGCGGCTTCGAGCTGCGCGCGGCTGCTGATGTTCACCGTCACGCCCTTGCCCTGGTTGCCGTCCTGGGGTTTCACCACCACCGGCAGGCCCACTTCCTCGGCCACCTTCCAGGCGTCCTCTGCGTCGGTCACCGGCCTGCCCATGGGCACGGGCACGCCGGCGGCATGCAGCAGGCGCTTGGTCAAGTCCTTGTCCTGGGCGATGGATTCGGCCACGGCGCTGGTGTTGTCCAGTTCCGCCGCCTGGATGCGCCGCGCCTTGGAGCCCCAGCCCAGCTGTACCAGGCTGCCGCTGGTCAGGCGCCGGATGGGAATGCCGCGCGCCAGGGCGGCGTCCACGATGGAGCCGGTGGAGGGGCCGATGCGCTCGTCCTCGTCGAGCTCGCGCAGCTCGGCAATCACGGCCTGGGCGTCGAAGGGCTGGTCTGCCAGCGTGGCCTGGATCAGGGCCTCGGCGCGCTCCATGGCCAGGTGGCCCACCGATTCCTCGGTGTATTCCACCACCACCTGGTAGGTGCCTGGCTCCACCGTCTCATGCGTGCGGCTGAAGGTCACCGGGCAGCCGGCCTGGGCCTGCAGCGCCAGGGTGGCGCTCTCCAGCACATCGGCCAGCGACAGGGGGTGGTCGGCGCCCTGGGGCTGCAGCGCGCCGATCTGCGGAAAGCGCGCGCGCAGCCTGTCCTCGAAGCCGGGCAGCCGGCTGATGTCGTGCTTGTCGTGCGAGCAGCGCACGATGGCCTCCATGGCCGTGCTGCGAGTCCAGAGATTGGGGCCGCGCAGGGCGCGGATGCGGATGATCTGCATGGTGGGTTCTTTCTGCAGTATTCGAATCAAAAATGCCTGTAACGCTTGTTGTGTGGGCGCTAGCAGCTATTTATACAGTAGCAACGCTGGCGGGAGCCTGGTACTCAAAGGTCTTGATGCCGGCCGCGATCAGATCCGGCCCTATGTCCATGGACCAGGCCGTGGCGATGGCCGCCAGCAGTGCCGGCTGATCCGCCTGCTGGCCGCCGGCAAGGCTCAAGGCGCTCAGCGGGCCCAGCACGCGTTCGTTTGCGCCCGTGGCCAGGATCACCTGGCCATTCTTCAAAAAGACGGCGCGGCCCGCCTCATGCTCGGCGCGGTGGGCGGCGATGGCCCCGTTGTCGGCACTGGTGGAGTACAGCAGCACCTCGCCATCGCACAGCGGTGCCAGCTCGGCCACCTGGGCGATGTCGGCATTGAGCACGCCCGCGCCGTCGTCCAGCACCACGTCGATCTGCGTGCGCAGCACGCGCGTCATCTTGGCCTGCTCCAGCACGTCGTGGTCGGCCAGGCCCTCGTAGCCGTCCATGTCGGTGACCACGCCGACCAGGCAGCGGTCGTAGGCCAGGCCTTCCTCCAGGATGCTGCGCGCCGTGGTCTGGATCACGGCGGCCTGGGCCAGGCGATTCGTCAGCAGGCGGTGTGCGCCGGCCCAGTTGGCGGTGTTGATCTTCTGTGTCTGGCGCCCGGCGATGAACATGCCTTCGCTGCTGGACACGCCCGTGAGCTTGCCCGATAGCTGCAGCAGCCAGCCCACCAGGCGTGCGATGAAGGCGTTGTGGCGTGTTCCGACAATGCCCACCAGCGGGATGCGGCCGGCGCCGGGGCCGTTTTCGCGCGGGAACAGGTGGTCGGCAATGGCCATGCCCACGGGGCGCGGCGCGCCGCTGGTGGGTTTCAGGTGCATCAGCAGGCCGGGGCCGGCGTTGACTTCCAGAATCGCGCCCTGGCCCTGCAGGGGCTTGGAGACGTCCTTGACGATGATGTCCATGCCGGCAATGTCCAGCCCCACGATCTTTGCCGCCAGGGTGGCGTGATAGGCCACGTCGGGGTGCACGTCGTCGGTGCAGTCGATGGCCATGTTGCCGTTGCGCTGCAGCAGCACGCTCTGGCCCTTGGCGATGACGGTGCCGGGCGTGACGTTCTGGCGCCGCAGCTCAAGCTGCACGGCGCCCTTTTCCATGTCGATCCAGTCGAGCGGGTATTCCTGCTCCGGGCCGCGGCGCGGGTCCTGGTTCAGCACTGCCACCAACTCGGCCAGAGTGGCCTGGCCGTTGCCATGCACGCTCACCGTCTCGCCCTTGGTCGCGGCCACGACCTTGCCGCCCACGACCAGCAGGCGGTGTTCCACGCCGTCGATGAACTTCTCCACGATGACGTCGGATCCCTCGGGTTCGGCCAGCGCAAAGGCGGCCTTGATGTCGGCCTCGCGCGACAGTTCCAGCGTCACGCCGCGCGCATGGTTGCCGTCGGACGGCTTGACGGTGACGGGGCAACCGATCTCCTGCGCCACTTCCCAGGCCTCGTCGGCGTTCTTCACGATCTGGCCCTCGGGCACGGGCACGCCGCAGGAGGCCAGCAGGCGCTTGGTGAAGTCCTTGTCTTGCGCAATGCCCTCGGCGATGGCGCTGGTCTGGTCGCTCTCGGCCGTCCAGATGCGGCGCTGCGCCGCGCCATAGCCCAGCTGCACCAGGTTGCCGTCGTTCAGACGGATATGCGGGATGCGGCGCTCGCCGGCCGCGTCCACGATGCAGCCGGTGCTGGGGCCGAGATACCGGTCGTTGATGGCCGTCTTGATGGCGTGGATGGCGACCTTCAGGTCGAACGGCTGGTCGTTGATGGCGGCCATCAGTAGCCGGTGGCCATGTTCGAGCGCCACGCGCGCCACGGCTTCCTCGGGGCAGCGGAACACCATGCGGTACACGCCGCGCTGGGAGATCTCGCGTGTCTGGCCGAACTCGGCCGGCATGCCGGAGAGGTTCAGCAGTTCGATGACGATGTGCTCCAGCACATGGCCCATCCAGGTACCGCCCTCCAGGCGCTGGATGAAGCCGCCGCGCTCGCCCACGCCGCAGGTGTGCTCCACCAGGTCGGGCAGCCAGGCCGTCAGGCGCTCGTTGAAGCCAGGCAGCTTGTTGGAGGGCCAGTCCTCCAGCTCGCCCAAGTCCAGCCAGACCTCGAGGATGGGGCGGTAAGTCCAGACGCTGGGGCCGCGCAGGTAGGTGGTGCGCAGCAGTTGGATATCTTTGAAGGTGGTCATGGAAGGTAGGGTGGGGGATTCTCTGGCACGCCGGACTGGGGAGAATTGGCGCTGCTCATGCGGCAATTGTGCGCCGGGAATGCAGCATCTCAAAAGGCGGCAGTGTCAGCCGCATTGGCCGGGCGTGCGTTACCAGGCAATACGGTGCTGGCGCCCGGGCGACCGACAATGTCGTTCTTGGCTATGGGCCCCGCCGCAAATTCGCCGCCCATTGTTGGGTGGACAAACAGAACAAAATGCAACATCACCATTTAGTGGACGCCTCGGGTGTCTTGCCCGGCCCCTTCGGATCCGAGCTGCGAGCCATGCTCGCTCCTGTCGAAAACGTGCAGGCCGCCTTCGAGGTTGACCTGACCCCGGGCCTGCGCTTTGCCCCCGGCCTGCTGGTGCTGACCGACAGGCGCCTGCTGGCCAAGGCGGCGGAGGGAGCGGCACAGGAATGGCCGCTGACGCCGGAGCTGCAGTTGCGCATGCTGGATCACGGTGGCGTCGGGACGCTGGAGCTGCACGACAGCCAGCGGCGCCTGGCGCTATGGCGTTTTACGCTGGGGCGCCATCCGCAGGCGCTGCACCTGCAGCAGCGCCTGGGGCAGCAGATCGAGCAGCTGCAGAACCCCCACGCCGTCGCACACCAACAGGCCGATGTGGCGCGCTGCCCCGTCTGCGGCACGCCCCTGCCGCCCGACAGCGACGAATGCCCGGCCTGCGCGCGCCAGCAGCCGGCCACTACCTCCACCTGGGTGCTGCTGCGCCTGTGGCGCTTTGCCAGGCCGTACAAAAGGCAGCTCGCTGCCGGGTTCGGGCTCACGCTGGCCTCCACGGCGGCCTCGCTGGTGCCGCCGTACATGACCATCCCGCTGATGGACGACATATTGATTCCCTACCAGAGCGGCAAGGATATCCCGGTGACCCTGGTGCTGATGTACCTGGGTGGCCTGCTGGGCGCGGCGCTGCTGGCCTGGGGCCTGGGCTGGGCGCGCACCTACATCCTGGCCCTGGTGTCCGAGCGCATACGCGCAGACCTGCGCACCAGCACCTACGAGCATCTGCTGCGCCTGTCGCTGGACTACTTCGGTAGCAAACGCACTGGCGACCTGATGGCGCGCATAGGCTCGGAGACCG
>JAFEER010000242.1 GCA_018240985.1 Pseudomonadota bacterium | reverse complement strand
CCTCAAACACGCTGCCGTTCTCGCGCGCCACGGCCTCCACCGTGTGCATGAACTCCAGATGCTCGCGCTGGGCGTTGTTGACCAGGGCTACCGTGGGCCGCGTGATGTGCGCCAGGTAGGCGATCTCGCCGGGGTGGTTCATGCCCAGCTCGACCACCGCGGCGCCATGCGCGGCGCGCAGGCGCAGCAGGGTGAGCGGCAGGCCGACGTCGTTGTTGAAATTGCCCTGCGTGGCCAGCGCCGCGTCGCCCTGCCAGGAGCGCAGCACGCTGGCCAGCATCTGCGTGACCGTGGTCTTGCCATTGCTGCCGGTGACGGCAATCAGCGGCAACGCAAACTGCGCACGCCAGCCCGCAGCGAGCGCGCCCAGGGCCGCCAGCGTGTCGGGCACCTCGATGCCGGCGAGACCAGCGGCCTGCAGCCCGCCATGGGCAATGGCAGCCGCCGCGCCGGCGCTGCCCGCCTGGGGCAGGAAGCTGTTGGCGTCAAAACGCTCACCCTTCAGGGCCACGAACAGATCGCCGGCCTGCAGGGTGCGCGTGTCGGTGTGCACGCGATTGAGCGGCGTGGCGCCATCGCCCAACAGGCGCGCGGCGGGGATGCGCAGGCGCAGCAGCTCGAACGCCTGTTGCAGCGTCATCATCGGCGGGGTATGGGGGTGGCTCATGCCACGGCTCCTCGGCGCACGAGCGCGGCGCGCGCCTGCTCCATGTCGGAAAACGGCAGGCGCTGGCCCGCCGTCTCCTGGCAGTCCTCATGGCCCTTGCCGGCGATCAGCACCACGTCGGCCGCGTCGGCCTGCGCCACGGCCTGGGCAATGGCGGCAGCGCGGTCAGGCTCGGCGCTCACATGGGTGGAGGCAATCATGCCTTGCAGGATCTGGTGGATGATGGCGCGCGGCTCTTCGCCGCGCGGGTTGTCGCTGGTGACGATGACGCGGTCGGCCTCGTGCTGCGCCACCGCGCCCATCAGCGGGCGCTTGGTGGCGTCGCGGTTGCCGCCGCAGCCGAATACGCACCACAGCCGGCCGCCGCGCTGCGCCGCCATGGGCTTGAGCGCCGCCAGCGCCTGGTGCAGCGCATCGGGCGTGTGGGCATAGTCCACGGCCACCAGCGGCTGGCCGGCAAAGGCCAGCTGCTGCATGCGGCCCGGCACGGGCGCCAGGCGCTCGCAGGCCGCAAGGGCGTGCCCAAGCGCCACGCCCATGGCCCGCAGGCCGGCAATCACGCCGAGCAGATTGCTCACGTTGTACAGGCCGATGAGGCGCGTCTGCAGGCGCTGCTGCTGCCCGCCCTCGACCACGGTGAAGGCGAGGCCGGCACCCTGGTGCCGGATGTCCTGCGCCTGCAGGCGCGCCGGGCCTTGGATGGACAGGCTCCACAGATCGAGCGCCTGGCCCTGCAGCGCCGCGTGCAGCTGCGCGCCCTGCGGGTCGTCGATGTTCACCACCACCGCCGCCAGCCCCGGCCAGTCGAACAGCGCGCGCTTGGCCTGCCAATAGGCCGCCATGTCATGGTGGTAGTCCAGGTGATCCTGGGTGAAGTTGGTGAACAGGGCGACGCGGATGTCGGTGCCATCCAGGCGGTGTTCCGCCAGGCCGATGGACGAGGCCTCGATGGCGCAGGCCGAGAAGCCCGCATCGGCAAACCGGGCAAAGGCACGCTGCAGGCGCACAGGGTCGGGCGTGGTCATGCCCGTGGCGTCCAGCGCGGGCGGCATACCCACACCCAAAGTGCCTATAACGCCACAGCCACCAAGCGTCGGCAGCTCCTGTTTTGATAGTTCGTTGAAGGCATCGGCCAGCCACCAGGCGGTGCTGGTCTTGCCGTTGGTTCCGGTGACGGCCAGCACCGGCAGGCGCCGCGTGGGGTGGTGGAACCAGTCCGCCGCAATCGGCCCGGTAGCAGCCTTGAGGCCCGCCAGAGCCGCGATATGTGCGCCCTCGAACGCGAAGGCCTCGATACCGTCGGCCTCCACCAGGCAGGCCACGGCGCCACGCGCCATGGCGTCGCCCACATGTGCGCGCCCGTCGGTGGCGGCGCCTGGCCAGGCGATGAAGCCGTCACCGGGCATCACCAGCCGGCTGTCGGTCTGCAGCGTTCCCGTGACACGCTCACGCAGGAAGGCCACGGCCTCATGGACATTGGCGAGCCGCTGCGTCACAGCGATTCCTCCACGGCGTTGGTGACGATGAGCGGCTTGACCGCCATGTCGGGCGCCACGCCCATCATGCGCAGCGTCTGCTGCACCACCTCGCTGAACACGGGCGCGGCCACCGCGCCGCCGTAGAACACGCCGTTGCTGGGCTCGTCGATCATCACGGCGACGATGATGCGCGGCTTGTCCACCGGCGCCAGGCCGGTGAACCAGGCGCGGTACTTGCCTGTGGCGTAGCTCTTGCCGATCTGCTTGCGCGCCGTGCCCGACTTGCCGCCCACCGAGTAACCCACGGTCTGCGCCTTCTGCCCGGTGCCGCCGGGGCCGGCGGCCATCTGCAGCATCTTGCGCACTTGGGTTGAGGTGCGCTCGGAAAACACCGGCACGCCCACGGCCGCATGGTCGCTCTTGAGCATGGTGGCCGGTATCACCTTGCCGCCGTTGGCAAACACGGTGTAGGAGCGCGCCATCTGGAACAGGCTGGCCGACAGGCCGTAGCCATAGGACATGGTGGCCTGCTCGATCGGGCGCCAGGTCTTGTAAGGACGCAGGCGCCCGCTCACGGCGCCGGGGAAGGCGATCTGGGGCTTTTGCCCGAAGCCCACGGCGGAGAAGGCCTCCCACATCTCCTGCGCCGGCATCTGCATGGCGATTTTTGTGGTGCCGACGTTGCTCGACTTCTGGATCACCCCCTCCACCGTGAGCGCACCGTAGTTGTGCGTGTCATTGATGGTGGAGCCGGTGATGGTCAGGCGGCCAGGGCTGGTGTCGACGACGGTCTCGGGCCGCACCCGGCCGCTGTTGAGCGCCAGGCCGATGGTGATCGGCTTCATGGTCGAGCCGGGCTCGAACACGTCGGTGAGCGCACGGTTGCGCAGCTGCTCGCCGGTCAGCTTGCCACGCCTGCCGGGGTCGTAGCTGGGATAGTTGGCCAGGGCCAGCACCTCGCCGGTGTGGGCGTCCAACACCACCACGCTGCCGGCCTTGGCCTTGTGCTCGGCCACGGTGTCGCGCAGCTTCTGGTAGGCAAAGAACTGCACCTTGCTGTCGATGGACAGCTGCATGTCGCGCCCGTCCAGGGGCGGCACCTCGGCGCCCACGCCCTCCACCACGCGGCCCAGGCGATCCTTGATCACGCGGCGCGAGCCGGGCTTGCCGGCCAGATCCTTGTCGAAGGCCAGCTCCATGCCCTCCTGGCCATGATCCTCGACGTTGGTGAAGCCGACCACATGCGCGGCGGATTCGCCCTCGGGGTACTGGCGCTTGTATTCCTTGCGCAGGTAGATGCCCTTGACGCCCAGGGCCACGATCTGCTGGCCCACGTCCCAGTCGAGCTGGCGCTTGACCCACACGAAGGTCTTGTCCTCGTCGGCCAGCTTGGCCATGAGGCTGGGCAGCGGCATGCCGATGAGGCGCGCCAGCTGCTTGAGCTTTTGCTGCACCTCGGGGCTGTCATTGTCCACATCCTCGGGAATGGCCCAGATGCTGGCCGCCGGCACGCTGGAGGCCAGGATCAAGCCATTGCGATCCAGGATGCGGCCGCGGTTGGCCGGCAGCTCCAGGGTGCGCGCAAAGCGCACCTCGCCCTGGCGCTGGAAGAAGGCGTTGCCGAACACCTGCACGTAGGCGGCGCGTCCGGCCAGCGTCAGAAAACCCAGGGCCACCAGGGCCACGATGAACTGGCTGCGCCACAGCGGCGTCTTGCTCGCCAGCAGCGGGCTGGAGGTGTAGTTCACGCTGCGCCGGCTCATCGCTTGGCTCCTGGCGCTGCCGGTACGGCCGTTGGTGCGGCAACGGGCTTGCCGTCAGCCGTCACGTAGTGCGTGATGGCGGGAGTGGCGGTGCGCATCTGCAGCTTGTCGCGCGCCAGGCGTTCCACACGCAGCGGCGTGGCCTGGGCACGCTTTTCCACCTGCAGGCGCTGGTACTCGGTCTCCAGCTGCCGCGATTGCGCCAGGGCGCGATCCAGCTCGGTGTACAGCCGGCGCGACTGGTACTGCGTATGCACCAGGTACATGGCGCTGGCCATCACGGCCAGCAGCAGCACGGCGCTGATCCTGGTCATGCGGCCACCTCCGTGCGCTCGGCCACGCGCATCACGGCACTGCGCGCGCGCGGGTTGGCGGCCACCTCGGCCGCGCCGGGCTTGATGCGGCCCAGGGCCTTCAGGCGCATGGGCTGCGGTGCGGCAAAGGGCGCGCGGCGGTCGAACACCTCCTTGGAATGCTGGGCGATGAACTGTTTGACGATGCGGTCTTCCAGCGAATGAAAGCTGATCACGACCAGGCGCCCGCCGGGCGCCAGCACCGCGAGGCTGGCCTCTAGCGCGCGCTGCAGCTCCTCAAGCTCGGCGTTGATGAAAATCCGGAGCGCCTGAAATGTGCGCGTTGCAGGGTTCTGGCCCGGCTCGCGGGTCTTGACCGCGCCAGCCACGATGTCGGCCAGCTCGGCAGTGCTGCCAATGGGGCCGCGCTGCGCGCGCCAAGCAACAATCGCCTTTGCAATGGGGCCAGCAAACCGTTCTTCGCCGTAGTCACGTATCACCTCCGCAATCTGTGCCACCTCGGCATCTGCCAGCCAATCGGCCACGCTCTGCCCGCGCGTGGTGTCCATGCGCATGTCCAGCGGGCCATCGAAACGGAAACTGAAACCCCGCTCGGGGTCGTCGATCTGCGGCGAGCTCACACCCAAGTCCAGCAGCACCCCGGCCACGCTGGCGGCGGGCAGCTCGCCCAGGTGGGAGAAGCCCTGGTGCCGAATGGAAAAGCGCGCATCCTCGATGCGCGCCGCTTCCTGGATGGCTGCCGGATCCTTGTCGAAGGCCAGCAGCCGCCCCGCGGGCCCCAGCCGCTGCAATATGAGCCGCGAATGCCCTCCGCGGCCAAAGGTGCCATCAACGAAACAGCCTGCAGGCGCTGCGGTGTCGCCCAGCAGGGCATCGACCGCCTCATCGAGCAGCACCGTGGTGTGCAGCAGGGGCTGATTCACGCGCCGCCCCTAGAAAGAAAAGTCCTTGAGGACATCGGGCATGCCGGCCTGCATGGCGGCGGCTTCCTTGGCGTCGTGCGTGGCCTTGTCCCAGAGCTCGAAGTGGCTGCCCATGCCGAGCAGCACGGCCTCCTTGGTCAGGCCGGCGGCCTCACGCAGCTCGGGCGAGACCAGCACGCGGCCGGTGCCATCCATGTCCACGTCCATGGCGTTGCCCAGAAAGATGCGCTTCCACCACTGGGCCGACATGGGCAGCTGGGCGATGCGCTCGCGGAACTTCTCCCACTCGGGCCGCGGGAACACCATCAGGCAGCCATCGGGGTGCTTGGTGATGGTCAGCTGGCCGCCGGCCTGCTCCATGAGGGCGTCGCGATGCCGGGTCGGCACGGACAGCCGCCCCTTTGCATCCAGACTCAGCGATGACGCCCCTTGGAACACGAATCGAAACCCTTGCTTGAACCACCCACCTTTCGGCCCGATTTTGGGCTCAAAAGGCACTTTTCACCACTTAATTGCACTTTTTTGCACTGTAGCAGGAAAAGCACGCCCAACGACAAGGGAATCGTCAAAAATTTGTAATGGAATCAAGGACTTAGAACCTGATTTTAAAAAAAATACAGGCAAAATCCTTTATTGATTAAGCACTTATAGGCGGGTATGCAAGTGATCCATGAAGGCATGGACGCCGTTGCCGCCGGCCGTCACAGGATGAAGCGCGACAGATCCTCATCCTGGCTCAGGGTCTCAAGGCGCGCGTTGACATAGTCAGCATCCACCACCACGGTCTGGCCCGACAGGCGTGTGGCGTCGAAGCTGACCTCATCCAGCAGGCGTTCCATCACCGTGGACAGGCGGCGCGCGCCGATGTTCTCGGTGCGCTCGTTCACGTCGTAGGCGATATGGGCCAGGCGCGTGATGCCCTCGGGTGTGAACTCGAGCGTCACGCCTTCTGTCGCCAGCAGCGCCTGGTACTGCTTGACGAGCGACGCATGGGTCTGCGTGAGGATGGCCTCGAAGTCCTCGACCGACAGCGAGCCGAGTTCCACGCGAATCGGAAAGCGCCCCTGCAGCTCGGGGATCAGGTCGCTGGGTTTGGCCAGGTGGAAGGCGCCCGAGGCGATGAACAGGATATGGTCGGTCTTGACCATGCCGTACTTGGTGGACACCGTCGTGCCCTCGACCAGCGGCAGCAGGTCGCGCTGCACGCCCTGGCGCGAGACGTCGGCGCCGCTCGATTCCTGGCGCGCGGCGACCTTGTCGATCTCGTCGATGAAGACGATGCCGTTCTGCTCGGCGTTGGACAGTGCCCGGGTCTTGACCTCTTCCTCGTTGACGAGTTTTGCGGCCTCCTCGTCGGTGAGCAGCCTGAGCGCCTCGGCGATCTTGAGCTTGCGCGTCTTGCGCCGCTCCTGGCCCAGCTGGCTGAACATGCCGCGCAGCTGCTCGGCCATTTCCTCCATGCCCTGCGGGCCCATGATCTCCAGCTGCGGGCGCGCGTCGGCCAGGTCGATCTCGATGTCCTTGTCGTCCAGCTGTCCCTCGCGCAGCTTTTTGCGGAACACCTGGCGCGCCGTGCTGTCGGCTGCAGCCTCGCCGGTACGGGCCGTGGGGATCAACACGTCAAGGATGCGCTCCTCGGCCGCGTCCTCGGCGCGCGCGCGCACCTTCTTCATGTCCTGCTCGCGCGTCTGCTTCACGGCCATCTCGACCAGGTCGCGCACGATGGAGTCCACGTCCTTGCCCACGTAGCCCACCTCGGTGAACTTGGTGGCCTCGACCTTGATGAAGGGCGCATCGGCCAGACGCGCCAGGCGCCGCGCGATCTCGGTCTTGCCCACGCCAGTGGGGCCGATCATGAGGATATTCTTGGGCGTGATCTCCTGGCGCAGGCTGCTATCGACCTGCTGGCGCCGCCAGCGGTTGCGCAGCGCAATCGCCACGGCGCGCTTGGCGGCCGCCTGGCCGACGATGTGATGGTCGAGTTCAGAGACGATTTCCTGCGGAGTCATGGAGGACATAGGTCAATCAGAAAATATACGAAAAACAGCCCCTAACGCCCATCTGAAGCGCGTCAGTAACTACAAACAATATAGCAAAACCACTCACCACTCACCACTCACCACTCACCACTCACCACTCACAAAACCTCAATGGTGTGATGCATGTTGGTGTAGATGCACAGCTCGCCGGCGATTTCC
Organism: Pseudomonadota bacterium; assembly: GCA_018240985.1. Classification (GTDB taxonomy): domain Bacteria; phylum Pseudomonadota; class Gammaproteobacteria; order Burkholderiales; family Burkholderiaceae_C; genus Alicycliphilus. Next base: position 4,500 of record JAFEER010000242.1, on the reverse strand, counting down.
AGCGACTTCTTCACGATCTCCACGGCCGGCAGGTCGGTGTTGTGCAAGAGCGCCTTGGCGGCCGAATGGGCGTAGGCGCCGCCCGAGCCGATGGCGACGATGCCCTCCTCGGGCTCGAGCACGTCGCCATTGCCGGTGATGATGAGCGAGGCCGTGTGGTCGGCCACCGCCAGCATGGCCTCCAGGCGGCGCAGCACGCGGTCGGTGCGCCAGTCCTTGGTGAGCTCGATGGCGGCGCGCGTCAGGTGGCCCTGGTGCTTTTCCAGCTTGGCCTCGAAGCGCTCGAACAGCGTGAAGGCGTCGGCCGTGGCCCCGGCAAAGCCGGCCAGCACCTTGCCGTGATGCAGCTTGCGCACCTTGCGCGCCGTGCCCTTGACGACGATGTTGCCCAGGGTGACCTGGCCGTCGCCGCCCAGGGCGACCTGGATGCCGTCCGCCGTCTGGCGCCGGACGCTGAGAATGGTGGTGCCGTGGTACTGTTCCATGGGAATGCCATATGGGGGCGCAGGCGCCCGTTTGCAAGCCGCACCCACATCCGTGGAGGGCAAAAAATCAGTTCTTGCGCAGCACGACCCGGGCGTGTTCGTTGATGCCGATCACGTTGAACAGCACCGCCACCAGGCGGTGCAGCTGTGTGAAATGCACCGCGCGGCCCTGCGCCTGCTGCTCGGCCGCCCAGTTCAGCACCGAGCCCACGGCGGCAAAGTCGATGCGGATCAGCCGGCCGCAAGACACGACCAGCGGCATGCCGGGGCGCACCATGTCCTCCAGCGGTTGCAGCAGGGGCGCGGCGTCGCCGTCGATCTGGCCCTGCAAGGCCGCCAGCGCGGTCTCGTCGGCCCGCGCCGGCTGCGACACCGGAAAACCCGACTGCAGCAGATCGCTGTCCGACGCGTCCGGCACCGCAGCGGACGGCGCACCATCGTCGCCGCTGTAGCTGCAATGCGGCGACACCCAGGAGGGGGGCGAGACTTCATAGGTGACGCAGTAGTCCAGCGCCACGAACTCGAATTCATCGTGCAAGCCCATCAGGCGCAGCGCCGCCATGCGCAGCCGCCACCAGGCCGGGCCGCTGCTGCGGTCTCCCGACTGGGTATGGGCCTGCAACAGGTTCTGCAAGGCCTGCACACCGACAAAGCGGATCTGCACCTCGCGCCCGGCCCAGTCCTCGAACTGCTGTGCCAGTGCAGGGACGGCCGGCGCCTCGATCTCGGTCAGGCGCGACCAGTTCAAGGTCCATGGGGATGCGCTGCGCGCCAGCGAAGCCTGCAGCGCCGCGGCCGACTGCTGGGTCAGCGCGGGCGGCGCGCTCCAGCTGTGCTCGAGCTGCGTCGATCTGGGCGTGGCCGCATCGGAGTGAGCCTGCAGCCCGAGTTGTTCAGGCATCGAAAACCACAGCGGCGCCGAGCGGCCAAAGCGTGCCGCATACTCGATGGCCAGCATGTCGAACGGATCCTGCTGGCCGGTGGCGCGGTATAGATCGAACAACGTGAGCCAGACCGCGTGCTGCTGCGGCTCGTCCTGCAGATACAGCGCCAACAGCTCCTTCAGCCCCGCCTCGGCGCCCTTGAAGTCGCCGCTGGCAAAGCGAATCGCGGCCTCTTCGAGATCGGGATCATGCTCGAAGGCCTCGGGCTCGGGCATGGGCGTGGGCGTGGGCAGCTGCAGGCCCGGCGCCTGGGCCGGCGCAGCGGCAGCGAATGCCACCCCAAGCGACACCGGCGCCGCTGCCTTGTCCCTGATCATGGTCAGATCCATGGGTGCCGTAGGCGCATAGGCATGCCCCTGATCAAGGGCTGCCGCGCCCGCCACGGAGACCGCGTCAGCCCGCACCGTCACGCTGGGCGGCACCAACGGCACCGCTACCGGCGGCAAGACGGTTGCGCCCTGCGATGGGTTTGGCATGCCCGGCGCTGACGGCTCGGCCGCAATCGCCGGCGCCTGCGTGGGGGGCAGGCCCTGCTCCTTGCCCTTCCACCATTGCTGCGACATCTGGGCTTCGATCTCGTCGATCTTCTTGATCGTGCCGGCGCGCTCGTCGGGCGATGCCATGCTGCTCGAGAACAGCGAGGCGCGCGCCAGCGCATCGCGCATGCGCTTGCCACCTTGGGTTCCGCTCTGGCGCAGCTTGCGCAGCTGATCGAACTCGCGCTTGCGCACAAAGTCGTTGCGCCGCTTGCGCTCGATCATTTCCTTGAGCACCTGCTTGCTGTACTGGCTGTCGCGGTTATCGTCCAGCGCATCCAGGTCAGACCAGTTGACCGTGGGGTTGCGCACGAACTTCACCATCTTGGACAGCAGTCCGCCGGCGGGGGTGTCGTCCTTGCTCATGGGTTGAGACGCCGAAAGATGCGAGCCTGGTGGCCGCTACTCAATCACCAAACATCTTTTGCTTGAGCTCGCGGCGCTGCTGCGCCTCCAGCGACAGCGTCGCCGTGGGGCGGGCGAGCAGGCGGCCGACGCCAATGGCCTCACCGGTTTCGTCGCAGTAGCCATAGTCGCCGGCGTCGATGCGCGCGATCGACTGCTCGATCTTCTTGAGCAGCTTGCGCTCGCGGTCGCGCGTGCGCAGCTCCAGGGCATGTTCTTCCTCGATGGTGGCGCGGTCGGCCGGGTCGGGCACGACCACGGTGTCCTCGCGCAGGTGCTCGGTGGTCTCGCCGGCATTCTCATGCATGGCCTGCTTGAGCTGCACCAGCTTGTGGCGGAAGAACGCCATCTGTTTTTCGTTCATGTACTCGCCATCGGGCATGGCCAGCACTTCGGCGTCGGTCAGCTCTTCAGCGGACTTGGTCTTCCAGTTGTTGGCCAGCTTGGGATCTTTCTTGGCGGCCGCCACAGGGTTTTGCAGGGTCGTAGTCATGGTCTAAATAAAGCTGGCTATGCAAGTGTCATCCACCTGCGTATGGGCCGAGGGTACGGCCAATTGCGGGCAAGCCCAAACCTGTGGACTATAGCAAGCCATGGCGGGCCCATGAGCGGCCACGTAGATACGCTGCTGCCGGTTCCGGCTGGATGCTGCAGTCACGGACTCGCTCCTTGCAATGGCTTCTAAGGCTCCGGCGGCTCATGGGAGCGATCCCTTGAAGCAGCGCGGCGCGAACGGCATGGATTTTGGCCGGCGCGCGATTGTATAGAGCCAGGCAGTTCTTGGCGAATGCGTTGCAGATACCACACAGTGGCAGTGTGCTTCACGCCACCAGGCATTGCTCCAGCCCCTGCAGCAGGATGTCCTGCGGCAGGTCTATGCCTATGAACACCATCTTGCTCTGGCGCTTTTCGCCCTCACCCCACTGCGGCCCCAGGTCGCTGCCCATGAGCTGGTGCACGCCCTGGAAGATCACCTTGCGCTCCGTGCCCTGCATGCGCAGCACGCCCTTGTAGCGCAGCATGCGCGGGCCGTAGATGTTGACGATGGCGCTCAGGAAATCCTCCAGCCTGGCCGGGTCGAAGGCGCGCTCGGCACGGAAGACGAAGCTCTTCACGTCGTCGTCATGGTGGTGGTGATGCGGGTGCTTGCAGTGCTCGCCATGCTCGTGGTCGTGGTGCTCATGGCCGCAGTGCTCGTCATGCACATGGTCATGGTCATGGTCATGGTCATGGTCATGGTGCTCATGCTCGTCCTCTTCCTTGAGGAAGTCGGGGTCGATGTCGAGCTTGGCGTTCAGGTTGAAGCCGCGCAGATCCAGCACCTCGGCCAGCGGCACGTCGCCAAAGTGCACCGCGCGTATCGGCGCGCGCGGGTTCATGTGCTTGATGCGGTGGATCAGCGCATTGGTCTCGTCCGCGCTTACCAGGTCGGTTTTGGACAGGAAGATCTGGTCGGCAAAGCCCACCTGGCGGCGCGCCTCCTGGCGGTCGTCCAGCTGCTGCTGGGCGTGCTTGGCATCCACCAGAGTGATGATGGAGTCGATGAGATAGGTCTCGGCAATCTCATCGTCCATGAAGAAGGTCTGCGCCACGGGGCCGGGGTCGGCCAGGCCCGTGGTCTCGATGACGATGCGGTCGAACTGCAGCAGGCCCTTGCGGCGCTTGGCGGCCAAGAGCTGCAGGGTCTCGCGCAAGTCCTCGCGGATGGTGCAGCAGATGCAGCCATTGCTCATCTGCACGATCTGCTCCTGGCTGTCGGTGACCAGGATGTCGTTGTCGATGTTTTCCTCGCCGAACTCGTTTTCGATCACGGCGATCTTCTGGCCATGGGCCTCGGTGAGCACGCGCTTGAGCAGCGTGGTCTTGCCCGAGCCGAGGAAGCCCGTGAGGATGGTGGCGGGGATCAGGGACATACGCGTATTTCCGTCAACAAATGCAAACGGCGACCGGATGGCCGCCGCGAAACAAACCAGGGGCTCAGTGTACCGAGCCCGTCAAGCCATTGCCAATGAGCCTATTTGCGCCAGTAATTGTTGGCCGCGGCCACGGTCTGGAAATTGATGGCGATCACCTGCGAGGCCGCCGTCAGCTCGTGCGAGCTGTTGGCGTACTCGGGGCGCAGCTTGCGCA
>JAFEER010000241.1 GCA_018240985.1 Pseudomonadota bacterium | reverse complement strand
CCATCGGATCGCAGCGCAAGGCGCATTGCGCAGCCAATACCGAGCGTATTGGCAAGCGATGCAACGCAGCGATGCGATTCGAGGGCCAGCGCAGACCGACAGATGACCGGTGACGCGACACTAGTCAGGGGCAAAGTCCAGCACATAGTTCTGCGGCCCGCGCTGTGCGATCTTGAGGGCGCCCAGGCGGTTGCCCAATTGCGCGCAACGCACCAGGGGCCAGCCCTTTTCCAGGCCATACAAGAGACCGCCACGCCATGCATCGCCACAGCCCGTAGGATCCACCACCTGCGTGGGCTTGACCGCTGCCACATGGGTCTTGTCGCCCTGCTCCCAGACCTCGCAACCCTCGGCGCCCAGCGTGACGATGAGGCCACGCACCTGCTGCGACAGTTCGGCCAGTGTCCAGCCGGTACGGTCGCACAGCATCTTCGCTTCGTAATCGTTCACGGCAATCCAGCTGGCCTGGGCGATGAAACGACGCAGGTCTTCACCATCGAACATGGGCAGGCCCTGCCCCGGGTCGAACACGAAGGGGATGCCTGCCTCAACGAATTGAGCGGCATGCTGCAGCATGGCGTCGCGCCCGTCGGGCGCAATGATGCCGATCTGCGCGCCCGCATGGCGCTCGATGCAGTTCAGATGTGCCTGCATCATTGCGCCCGGATGGAAGGCCGTGATCTGGTTGTTGTCGCGGTCGGTCATGATCATGGCCTGAGCGGTGTAGGTGCCCTCCTCCTTGCCCACATAGCGGGTATCGATGCCTAGCTGCTGCAAGCGCGCCAGATATTCGCCGCCATCGGCACCAAGCATCGCCATGGGCCGAGGGTCTCCGCCCAGCAGCTTGAGGCTGTAGGCAATATTGCCGGCGCAACCACCAAAGTCGCGACGCAGCGTGGGCACGAGAAAGGACACATTCAGGATGTGCAGCTGCTCGGGCAGTATCTGCTCGGCAAAGCGCCCCTCGAAGGTCATGATGCTGTCAAATGCCAGCGAACCGCAGATCAGTGCAGCCATATGCTTGAAAATTGGAAGTAGAGAAATTCAGGGATAAAAGGCCAGCAAGCGGTAGCCGGCCACCAACGAGGCGCTCTGCACGACTTGCATCGGCACAGAGGTGCTCCAGACCACGCCCGGGCCCAATTCAGCGGGTGCCATCAGTTCATTGCGCAGCAGCACGCGGCGCATCAGGGTCTGATCCTGGGCATCGGTCAGGGTCAGCTCCAATGCCGGCATGGCCACCGCAAACGCAGCATTGTTCTTGATGCCCACTCGCAGCTCGTAGCTTGCCCCATCATGCGGCGCCTTGACGAAGGACGAGCTGTCGATGGCCACCGCGTCAATGCGGCGCGGCGCCTCAATGGAGCATTGCAACGGCTGGCACAGTTGCACCAGCAGGCCATGCAATGCCGGGTGGCGTGCGGCAATCACGTCTCGCTCTTGCAGCAGCATTTGCAAGGCAAGTGCCAGCGCAAACACCAGCCCCATCGCCGCCAGCGCACCGCGCACCCCGGGCCGACCCCAGAAGACCTTGCGCCGTGCAGCGAGCACAAATCCTGGTGCGTCGGGCGCGGCGGCCTCTGCGGCCTCTGCCTGCGCGGCGTCCGCAAGCGTCTGCACAGGCATCAGCGCGGCCTCTTCGGCCAACGGGGGCTCGGCCTGGGCTGGCGCCAGCGCTTGCAACTCAGCCTGCTCTACCAGGTCATCGTGAACGTCGGCGACCGCAGCCGGTTCGCCCGGCGCTGGCATGGGTTCGTCTGGCGCATGCTCGGGCTCGCGCGCGGTGTCGTATGCATCATCGTCCTGCGCCCCGATGGAATCGCTGTCCGGCGGCCCAGGCAGCTCGTAGCCCTTGGGTTCTTGCGCCGGCGCTGCAAGATCGGTCTGCCCCCGATCGAATGACTCATGCTTGAGCAAGGAAGACAGTGGCACCAGCCCGGCAGCATCGGCGGGTGCGCTGGCAGCATCCGGCGCGTCCTCGTGCACCAGCGCGTGAGCCTCTTGGGTATCAGTGTCTGCGGCAGGACCCGGTTGCGCCAGTGGTGCAGACTCCTGCAACGCGGCTGCGGGCTGCGCCTCGAAGTTGGCAGGCAACTCGCTGGGCTCTTGGACTGGAGCCGCCTCGCGCGCACTGCCCCAGACATGCACGCCAGCAGGCGTATGTGCTGCAGGCAAGTCTTGCAGCGGCATGTCCGGCAGCAGCTGTTCAGGCTCGCTTATCAGCAAATGCTCGGAGGCGTCGAACACCTCCTTGCAATGCCCGCAACGCACCCAGCCGTCGGATATCCGCAACTGGTCAGCGACCACCTTGAAGGCCGTGGCGCAGTGGGGGCAGCGGGTGATCTGACTCATCTACCGTGGATTGTAGGTGTGCGCCCAGCGCCGAAACATGGCGCCATCCAGAGGCTCAGCGGCGTGCCGTCATCAAGATCCAGCCATCCTCGCTGTCGGCCACCTGCAAAGGCAGCCAGGAGGCGTAAGCCTGCTGCAACTCCTCTGCCTGGCGCTCCAGAATGCCGGCCAGCACCAGATTGCCGCCCGCCGCCACATGCGCGCACAGCAGGGGCGCGAGCACCTTCAGCGGCGTGGCCAGGATGTTGGCCAGCACCGTTTGATACTCGCCCCGCGCCTGATCCGGCAGGCCGGCTTTCAATTGCACGCCATTGGCCTGGGCGTTCTGCCGCGTGGCCTCGACCGCCGCAGTGTCGATGTCCACCGCGTCGATGTCTACGGCACCGAACTTGGCCGCACCAATGGCCAGAATGCCCGAACCACAGCCATAGTCGAGCACACGGCCCAGCGTCTTGCCCCCGTTTTCTGCACCCTGGCGCGCAATCCAGCGCAGGCACATGCGCGTGGTGGGGTGGGTGCCCGTGCCAAAGGCCAGGCCCGGATCCAGGCGTATGCTGCGCCGCGCCGCAGCCGGCAACTCATGCCAGGTCGGCACGATCCAGAAGTCTGGCGTAATTTCCACGGGCTCGAACTGCGACTGGGTCAGACGCACCCAGTCCTGCTCCTGCACATAGGCAATGCCGAGCACGCTGCAGCCGGCAAAGAAATCCTGCGGCTGCAGCAACTGCACAGCCTCTTCGGCTGCCCCTCGGCTGGCAAACAGCGCCGTGATGCGGCTGCGCTGCCAGCCTTCGCGTGGCGCGGGCATGCCGGGTTCGCCAAACAGCGCCTGCTCGGCATCGGTCTGGGCGTCCGCGTCCTCGACCGATACGCTCAGCGCCTCAAGAGCGTCGAAAGCGTCGCTCAAGGTCTCCACCCGGTCTTCGGGACATAACAGGCTCAGCTCAAACATGGGTCGCCTCATCGTGCAATCAAAGAAAAAATGCCGGCCTCCGTCGCCAGAAGCCAGCATTGCCTTGCCTTGGAGGCTCTATCAGCGCTTGCGCTGCGCCAGCCATTCCTCAAGGTAGTGGATGTTGGTGCCGCCGGTGATGAACTTGGCATCCACCAGCAGATCGCGGTGCAAGTCCACGTTGGTGTTGATGCCCTCGATCACGGTTTCGGACAGCGCGGTGCGCATGCGCGCCAGCGCCTGTTCGCGCGTGTCGCCGTGTACGATGATCTTGCCGATCATGGAGTCGTAGTTCGGCGGCACGTAGTAGTTGGTATAGGCATGCGAGTCCACGCGCACGCCCGGACCGCCCGGCGCATGCCACATGGTGATGCGGCCCGGCGAGGGGATGAACTTGTACGGATCCTCGGCATTCACGCGGCATTCGATGGCGTGTCCGCGGATCTGGATCTGGCGCTGTGTGAAGGTTAGCTTTTCACCGGCCGCCACCATGATCTGGGTGCGCACGATGTCCACGCCCGTGATCCACTCGGTCACCGGGTGCTCGACCTGCACACGCGTGTTCATCTCGATGAAGTAGAACTCGCCGTTCTCGTACAGAAACTCGAAGGTGCCCGCACCGCGGTAGCCGATCTTCTTGCAGGCCGCGACGCAGCGCTCGCCGATGCGCTCGATCAGCTTGCGCAGAATGCCCGGGGCCGGCGCCTCCTCGATCACCTTCTGGTGGCGCCGCTGCATGGAACAGTCGCGCTCGCCCAGGTAGACGGCGTTGCGATGCTTGTCGGCCAGCACCTGGATCTCGATGTGGCGCGGATTCTGCAGGAACTTCTCCATGTACACGGCCGGATTGCCGAAGGCCGCTGCCGCCTCCGCCTTGGTCATCTGCACCGCATTCACGAGTGCCGCTTCAGTGTGCACCACACGCATGCCGCGTCCACCACCGCCACCTGCGGCCTTGATGATCACGGGATAACCAATGCTCCTGGCGATGCGGCGGATCTGCGTTGGATCATCCGGCAGCTCTCCGTCCGAGCCAGGTACGCAGGGCACGCCGGCCTTGATCATGGCCTGCTTGGCCGACACCTTGTCGCCCATCATGCGGATGTTCTCGGGCGTCGGGCCTATGAACTGAAAGCCGCTCTTCTCCACGCGCTCGGCGAAGTCGGCGTTCTCGGACAGAAAGCCATAGCCCGGGTGGATGGCCTCGGCGTCGGTGACCTCGGCCGCCGAGATGATGGCCGGCATGTTGAGGTAGGACAGGGGCGAGGGGGCTGGGCCAATGCACACCGCCTCTTCGGCCAGCTTGACGTACTTGGCGTCGCGGTCGGCCTCGGAGTAGACCATCACCGCCTTGATGCCCAGCTCACGGCAGGCGCGCTGTATACGCAGGGCGATTTCGCCGCGATTGGCGACGAGGATTTTTTTAAACATGGGCTACCTCGCGGCTCATCGCCCGCGCGCTGGCGCGCGCCAGTGCAATTTGCTTCGCCTTGCCTGCGGCAAGAACGCCGCGATTGGCGATCGATATTTTTTTGAACATAAGCGCCAACCGGCTTTATTCGATCACGAACAGCGGCTGACCAAATTCCACCGCCTGGCCGTTCTCGCCCAGGATGCGCGTGACGGTGCCCGACTTGTCGGCCTCGATCTCGTTCAAGATCTTCATGGCCTCGATGATGCAGATGGTGTCGCCCTCCTTGACCTGGCTGCCCACCTCGACAAAAGGCTTGGCACCAGGGCTGGCGGCACGGTAGAACGTCCCCACCATGGGTGACTTGACGGTGTGGCCCGCAGGCTCCGCCGCTGCAGGCGCCGGCAGTTCGGCCACCGGTGCGGCGACGGGTGCTGCAGCCGCCACCGGGGCCTGCTGAACGGGAGCCGCGACAAACTGCTGCGCCACGGCCGCACCGCTTTTGACGATACGCACCTTGCCCTCGGCTTCGGTGATTTCGAGTTCGGAAACATTCGACTCGGAAACCAGATCAATCAGGGTCTTGAGTTTTCGCAAATCCATGGGAGCTCCAACGGCTAAAAACGGAATGGGGGGCGAATTTACCCTAATTTCAGTCTATTTCGCTGCAACAAGCTCAAAAATTCACGTTCTCCGCTTACAAGGCCCGTGCCTCACAAGCTCTTGGACCAGTCTTGCAGATCCTGCCCGTTCAGCTGGCCAATTTTACGCTTCGATATGCTGCCATCTGCAGCAAACATCACCGTAAACGGCAACCCTCCCTTGTCGTTGCCCAGGCCGCGCGAGAACTCGGCGCCACCAAGTCCGCCCAGAACAACGGGAAAATCGAGCGGCATGCGTTGCAAAAATTTCTGCACATTATCGGGCTGGTCAATGGCCAGACCAAGCACCTGCCAGCCCTTTGCGCGATTATCAGCATAAAACGCGTTCAGCATTGGCAACTCCTGCACGCAGGGCGGGCACCAGGTGGCCCAGAAATTCAGCAACAACGGACGGCCGCGCAGCGCGGCCATTGACAGCATCTCGCCGTCAAGCCTTGCGAAACTCGCATCCCACAGGGTCTGCGCCTGGCCTTCGCTCACATCCCCAAGCCGCAAACGCCACGCCGCAAGGCCCGCACCCGCCAGGCCGGCCACAGCGCCAGCCCCCCACAGCAACATGCGGCGGCGCGAGGCTTGCGCCACCCGGGATACATCGATACTCGGATCAACAGAAGAAGGGTTCATGGATTCGGCAAAGAAGAAGTGGCTTGCTGCAGCAAGCGCTGCACGGCCTCGATGTCGCCACGCGGCACGCGGCCGCGGCCATCGACGCGCAACGCGCCGCGCAGGTCATCCAGGTCATAAATCAACAGGTGCACACCGATTTCCTCATTCAGCTCCCGGCTGTGGCTGCTCACGCTCAGCACATTCACCTGCTCGCCGCGCAGGCCTTTGATGCTGCCCGGTTCATAGCTCACATGGCGGTCTATGAGGGCGATCTCGGCGGACTTGGAATCATCGCAGAACAGGGAAATATAAATGTCCGACAGGCGTGTGGCCGTGCCATGCCAGACAGCGCCGCCCAAATAAGGCCGGAAGGCCTGCATCCGCTCCATCCATACCAGCGCCAGCTCGCGCAGGGCTTGCAGTTCGCGCGGTTGGGTGTCGGCGCAAAACAGGGTCAGGTACTCGCGCACGGCGTCCTCAACGCTATCGTTGTCCGGCAGCGGCGTGCGCGCGGGCAGGCCCAGCACCTTGATGGCGCGGCGCTTGGCAGGCCCCCATTCCAGCCCCTCCTCGACCACCAGGCGGGCTGCGGCATTGGCAATTTCGGTGGCGAGGGCGTTTTCCATGGTGGCGGCGATCCGGGGCAAGGACACTACATTGTGGCGCCAAGTGCGCACCAGCGGCAGGAATGCCCTGCGCACGACACTGACGGGGCTGGCTTGACTCTGCTTTTCATAGCTGCCCACGCCAGCTTCATAGAATCAGCGCCCATGCACATACACATCCTAGGCATTTGCGGCACCTTCATGGGAGGCCTGGCCGCCCTGGCGCGCGAGGCAGGCCACCGCGTCACCGGCTGCGACAGCGGCGTTTACCCCCCCATGAGCGACCAGCTGCGCGCATTGGGCATCGAGCTCATCGAAGGCTATGGCGCGGAGCAGTTGCAACTCAAGCCCGACATGTTCGTGGTCGGCAACGTGGTCAGCCGTGCCCGCCTGGCCGACGGCAGCCCGAAGTTCCCGCTGATGGAGGCCATCCTGGACGCTGGTGCCGCCTACACCAGCGGCCCGCAGTGGCTGGCCGAGCATGTCCTGCAGGGCCGGCATGTGCTGGCCGTGGCCGGCACGCATGGCAAGACCACCACCACTTCGATGCTGGCCTGGATTCTGGAATGCGCGGGCCTGGCACCGGGCTTTCTTGTCGGCGGCGTGCCGATGAACTTTGGCATCTCGGCCCGCCTCGGTGCGCTCGCGGCGGAGCAGGAGCGCCCGCTGTTCGTGATCGAGGCCGACGAATACGACACGGCGTTTTTCGACAAACGCAGCAAGTTTGTGCATTACCGCCCGCGCACTGCGGTGCTGAACAACCTGGAGTTCGACCACGCCGACATCTTCGACGACCTGGGCCAGATCGAGCGCCAGTTCCACCACCTGGTGCGCATCGTGCCGCCCTCGGGCCGCGTGGTGGTGAACGGCCTGGAGGAAAGCCTCACGCGCGTGCTGCACGCCGGCTGCTGGAGCGGCGTGGCCAGCTTTGGCGCGGCGGTGAGCGATTTTGCGGCGCGCGGCGAGCCGCATGATTTCGAGGTGCTGCAGCGCGGCCAGCCGGTGGCGCGCGTGCGTTGGGCGCTATCTGGCGTGCACAACCAGCTCAACGCCCTGGCGGCGATCGCCGCTGCCGAGCATGTGGGCGTGGCCCCGGCCCAGGCCGCCGAGGCGCTGGCGCGCTTCGGGAACGTGCGTCGGCGCATGGAACTGCGCGGTACGGTGCGCGGCATCAGCGTCTACGACGACTTTGCCCACCACCCCACGGCGCTGCGCACCACGCTGGACGGCCTGCGCCGGCTGGTGGGCAAGGGCGCGCGCATCCTGGCGGCGTTTGAGCCACGCAGCAACACCATGAAGCTGGGCACGATGAAGTCGCAGCTGCCCTGGGCGCTTGAGCCCGCCAACCTGGCCTTTTGCCACACCGCCGGCCTCGACTGGGACGCGGCCGAGGCGCTGGCCCCCATGGGTGCGCGCGCCTGCACGGCGGCAAACATCGAACAACTGGTGACGCAGCTGGCGGCGGCGGCGCGGCCGGGCGATCACATCGTGTGCATGAGCAACGGCAGCTTTGGCGGCATACACGCCAAGCTGCTCGATGCACTCTCAAAAAAATAGCTGCCAGCGCTTGGCAGACAAGGGTTGGCAGCCTTTTTGCCTGATTGGCGACATATCTCAGATCAAGCCACGGGCCCTCACCCCCACCCTCTCCCAGAGGGAGAGGGAGAAATACCGGCGCAACCGATCGCCCTCGCCCCTTTGGGGAGAGGGAGGGGTGAGGGGCTTCTGTGGAATGTACATGGCCAAGCCTTTTTGATTCAATGGTTTAAAAACCGACCGTCATGGCCGGCACGTCCACGCGCACCACGGGGCGCCCCAGGGCGGCCACGGTGGCGCGGGCAAACTGGGCCGACCAGGCCGCGTCGGCCAGCAGACGTTGGCCGGCCGCGCTGGCCACCGTCAGCACCTTGTCGGCCAGCAGCACCTTGCCGCTGGCGCGCAGCGGTTCGCACTCCAGGCGCACGAATTCGTCATCCAGCCAGCGGCGCGCCTCTTCATGGGTAAAGGCCTGGCCGCCCTCGGCGTCGAGCTTGAATTCCTGTTGGGGCGACAGGGTGACAAATACTTCGCTGCGCATGTTGGCTCTTTCTGAAGTGGGTGGAGATAGGCCTGCGCAGCTTACACCGACCGGCGGGCCTGCACGGCAGCGGCCAGCTCGGCCAGGCAGGCGACGGAATCGTCCCAGCCCAGGCAGGCATCGGTGATGCTCTTGCCGTATTCCAGCTTCGCGGGATCGTCCTTGCCAGGCGTGAACTTCTGCGCCCCGGCCTGCAGGTGGCCTTCGATCATCACCCCGAACACGCTGCGCGAGCCGCCGGCGATCTGCGCCGCGATGTCGCGCGCCACGTCGCGCTGGCGCTCGTGCTGCTTGTTGCTGTTGGCGTGGCTGCAGTCCACCATCAGCGTGGCCGGCAGGCCGGCGGCCGTCAGGTCCTTGCAGGCCGCGGCGACGCTGGCCGCGTCGTAGTTGGGCGCCTTGCCGCCGCGCAGGATGACGTGGCAGTCCTTGTTGCCAACGGTGCGCACTATCGCCACCTGGCCGTTCTTGTGCACCGACAGGAAGTGGTGGCCGCGGCTGGCGGACTGGATGGCGTCGGTGGCGATGCGGATGTTGCCGTCGGTGCCGTTCTTGAAGCCGATCGGCGCCGAGATGCCTGAGGCCAGCTCGCGGTGCACCTGGCTCTCGGTGGTGCGCGCACCGATGGCGCCCCAGCTGATCAGGTCGCCGATGTACTGCGGCGAGATCACGTCCAGGAACTCGCTGCCCGCGGGTACGCCCAGGCGGTTGATGTCGATGAGCAGCTGGCGCGCGATGCGCAGGCCCTCGTCGATGCGGTAGCTGCCGTCCAGGTAGGGGTCGTTGATCAGGCCCTTCCAGCCCACGGTGGTGCGCGGCTTCTCAAAGTACACGCGCATCACTACTTCGAGCTGATCCTTGTACTGCTCGCGCACCACTTTCAGCTTTTGCGCGTATTCCAGCGCCGCCTGGGGGTTGTGGATGGAGCAGGGGCCGAGGATGACCAGCAGGCGATCGTCCTCGCCATTCATGATGCGCTGGATGCTGCGGCGCGTGTTGCCGATCAGCGACTCGACCTCGGTTCCGCGGATGGGGAAGAAGCGGATCAGGTGTTCGGGAGGGGGAAGCACGGTAATTTCCTCGATACGTTGGTCGTCGGTCTGGCTGGTTTTCTCGACGTTGGGATACCAGGCTTCGTGGCTGGGGGCGGCTGCGGTCATGGGGTGATCCTCGCGGGTTGATGTGTCAGGACAGGTTCAAAAACAAAAAAACCGCCGGGCTTTGCAGCTTCGGCGGTTCTTGGGAGAAGGGGCTCAGTCAGGGTGCGCGTCTACCTCTCTCATCCGCCATGGACAGAGAACCAAAAGTAAAAATAAGACGCGCTACGAATCGACATGCGCTTCAATGTAGCACGATTTGCGGCACTGCAGCAAAACCTTTTTGTGGTCAAGGCGCGACAAATTCCGCGTCAGGCCGTGCCGCCCACCGTGATGCCATCGATGCGCATGGTCGGCTGGCCGACGCCCACGGGCACGCTCTGGCCCTCCTTGCCGCAGGTGCCGACGCCGCTGTCCAGCGCCAGGTCGTTGCCGATCATGCTCACTTTTTTAAGTGACTCGGGGCCGCTGCCGACGATCGTGGCGCCCTTCACGGGGTAGAGGATCTTGCCGTTCTCCACCCAGTAGGCCTCGCTGGCCGAGAACACGAACTTGCCGCTGGTGATGTCCACCTGGCCGCCGCCGAAGTTGGTGGCATACAGGCCCTTCTTGATGCTGGCGACGATTTCCTTCGGATCCTTGTCGCCGGCCAGCATGTAGGTGTTGGTCATGCGCGGCATGGGGATGTGGGCATAGCTCTCGCGCCGGCCGTTGCCGGTGGGCTTGGCACCCATCAGGCGGGCGTTCATGGAGTCCTGGATGTAGCCCTTCAGGATGCCGTCCTCGATCAGCACGTTCTTCTGCGTGGCATGGCCCTCGTCGTCCACGTTCAGCGAGCCGCGCCGGTCGGCGATGGTGCCGTCGTCCAGCACCGTCACGCCCTTGGCGGCCACGCGCTGGCCGATGCGGCCGCTGAACGCCGAAGAGCCCTTGCGGTTGAAATCACCCTCCAGCCCATGCCCCACGGCCTCGTGAAGCAGCACGCCGGGCCAGCCGGGGCCGAGCACCACGGTCATCTCGCCGGCCGGCGCCGGGCGCGATTCCAGGTTCACCAGGGCGGCGTTCACGGCCTCATCCACATATTTGCCGATCTGCTCGTCGCTGAAGTAGGGCAGGCCGAAGCGCCCGCCGCCGCCGGCCGAGCCCACCTCGCGCCGCCCGCCCTGCTCGGCGATCACGGTGATGGACAGGCGCACCAGCGGGCGCACGTCGGCCGCGAGCGTGCCGTCGGCGCGCGCCACCAGCACCACGTCGTACTCGCTCGCCAGGCCCGCCATGACCTGCACCACGCGCGGATCCTTGGCGCGGGCGCGCTGCTCGGCGCGCTCCAGCAGCTGCACCTTGGCCGTGCTGTCCAGCGTGGCGATGGGGTCGATATGGGGGTAGAGGGAGCGGCTCTTAGCTATCTTTTTGCTTGCTACTCGCGCACGTCCAGAGCCGGCTGCAGCCGAAATTGACCGCACGGTGCGGGCGGCATCGAGCAGCGAGGCCTCGGAGATGTCGTCGGAATAGGCAAAGGCGGTCTTCTCGCCGCTCACGGCGCGCACGCCCACGCCCTGGTCGATGCTGAAAGAGCCCGTCTTGACGATGCCCTCCTCCAGGCTCCAGCCCTCGCTGCGCGTGTACTGGAAGTACAGGTCGGCGTCATCGACGCGGTGCGCGCGGATTTGCGCCAGCGCGCGGGAGAGATGGGACTCATCCAGGCCGAAGGGCGTGAGCAGCAGCTCGCGCGCCAGCGCCAGGCGTTCAATGGTGGGTTCGCGGGAGATCATGCGGCGATTGTAGGCAGGGCCCGCGTCCCCTGCCGCCGGGTGGCTACAACTCCTGTATCGAATCGGGCGCGTCCTCGCCCGGTTGATGGCGCGCGCGCGCCACCGACATCAGCACCCCCAGCGCCAGCCCCAGCGTGACCATGGCCGTTCCGCCATAGCTCACGAAGGGCAGCGGCACGCCCACCACAGGCAGGATGCCGCTGACCATGCCCATGTTGACAAACGAATAGACGAAGAAGATCACCGCCACGGCCCCGGCCATGAGGCGCCCGAACAGCGTGCCGGCAGTGGCCGCAATCGCCAGCGAGCGCCATACCAGCAGCACGTAGCAGACGATGAGCGTGAGGTTGCCGGCGAGGCCGAATTCCTCGGAAAAGGCGGCGAAGATGAAGTCGGTGGTGCGCTCGGGAATGAACTCCAGGTGCGTCTGCGTGCCCGACATGAAGCCCTTGCCCCAGACCCCGCCCGAGCCGATGGCGATCATGCCCTGGATGATGTGAAAGCCCTTGCCCAGCGGGTCGCGCGTGGGGTCGAGCAGGGTGCAGATGCGCTGCTGCTGGTAGTCGCGCAGCACCGACCAGCGCACACCGTCGGCGCACAGCTGGGGCTCGTACCAGACGATGAGGGCGATGCCGACCGCGCCCAGCAGCACCGGCGGCGCCACCAGCTTCCAGGGCAGGCCGGCAAAGAAGATCACCGACAAACCCGCTGCCATGACCAGCAGCGAGGTGCCCAGATCCGGCTGCTTCATGATCAGGCCCACGGGAATCAATAGCAGCACGCCGGCGACGATGAACTCCAGCGCGTGCAGCTGGCCCTCGCGCTTCTGGAACCACCAGGCCAGCATCAGCGGCATGGCGATCTTCATCAGTTCGCTCGGCTGCACCACCACGCCCACGTTGAGCCAGCGCGTGGCGCCCTTCTTGGTGATGCCGAACAGCGCCACCGCCACCAGCAGGGCCACGCCCAGCGCGTACAGCGGCACGGCCAGCACCATCAGGCGCTGCGGCGGCACCTGGGCCACCAGGAACATGATGCCGGCCGCCAGCAGCATGTTGCGTCCATGGTCGTAAAAGCGCGTGCCATGGTCGTAACCCGAGGAATACATCGCCACCAGGCCGATGCTGGCCAGCACCAACAACAGCAGGATCAGCGGCCAGTCGAAGCCCCGGAACAGGGGCAGGATGCGCTGCGGCAGGGTGGGCGTGTCAAAGGCGGTGGACATGGGGGCGTGATTATCGGCGCCCCGGATAATGCACCCCATGGCCACCTCCCACCTGCTCTACCTGCACGGCTTTCGCTCCTCGCCCCAGTCCGCCAAGGCGCGCCTGGTGGCCAGCCATGTGGCGCGCCACCATCCCGGCGTGCTGCTGTGGTGCCCGCAGCTGCCGCCCTCGCCGCGCGCCGCCATGGCCCTGGTGGCCGAGGGCATCGCGCATTGGCCCCAGGGCGATGGCATGGCGGTGATCGGCTCGTCGCTGGGCGGCTTCTACGCCAGCTGGGTGGCGCAGCAGGCCGGTTGCAAAAGCGTGCTGCTGAACCCCGCCGTGAACCCGGCGCGCGACCTGGCGCGCCATATTGGCGAGCAGGCCAGCTGGCATGACCCCGAAGATCGGTTTTTCTTCCAGCCCGAGTTCATCACCGAACTGCTGGCGCTGGACGTCAGCCGGCAGCCCGCGGCCGCGGCCGAGCTCTTGATCGCCGCCCGGGGCGATGAGCTGCTGGACTGGCGCGAGATGGTGGCGCGCTACCCGCAGGCGCACCAGCAGGTGCTGGAGGGTGGCGACCACGCGCTGAGCGACTTCCCGGCGCATCTGGCAGAGGTGCTGCGGTTTTGCCGTCTGGGAGCCTGTCGGACTTGGAGCGTCGAAAGCGAAAATTGACCCCAGCGAGGACAGTTTTTGCCGGATTTGCAGCCTCATAGCCCGGCTATGGGGCAAAAAGACGGTGAAAAATGGACTGCTGCGGTCAATTTGCAGCCGGCGATTTCCAAGTCCGACAGGCTCCGAACCTGAATGTTCCAAAAATAATTGCAAGCAAAACGCAGATCTGCAATCGGCGGGTTGCAAGTCCGCCCGCTGCCCCGCCGGCAATCCAACAGTCAAATCAACGGCTTGGACGCTATCCAGCACAGCGCCGCGGCTCCCACCAGAAATAATTGATGGCACTTTCAAGTGCCAACCGGGATGACCATGGCCGCACGCGAAGTTGGCGTGCACTGCGCGATGCGCGGAGGTTGATATGCCCGGACCGATGATTCACGTGAGTGTCATGCGTGGCGTGGCCAAGCAGCTGGCGGCACAGGGGTATGTCCCGCAGGCCAGCAAGCGCATCAACCCCGAGTGGATCGGCCCAGACCCCAAGGAACTGGGGCGGCTGATGCAGGCGCACAGCAATTTTTCAGCCCTGGGCGCCATTGGCCCGGATCTGTTCTTCTTCCTGCCCGACTTCCGCGACACCAAGGTCGGGCCCATCGACATCCCGCTGTCGAGCGTGCTGGCCAACTTCGAGCATTTCCTGCTCGGCCTGTACGACGCGGTTGACCCCTACATCACCAAGTGGGAGAAATACATCGGCCCCATCTCCGAGGACACCGAGGAGGAGATCAGCCGCCTGACCGGCGGGCTGTCCGAGGTCGTGGGCAACGTCGCCGGCGAGCTCAGCAGCATCCTCATCACGGCGCTGGAAGACCTGGCCACGCAGAACTGGGACTTGTTCACCTACTTCTCCATGGGCCACAACAAGGGCTGGGACGAGCAGGCCTTCCTGTGGTCGGACATGCTGCACTACCGGCGCACCGGCCAGTTCGGGCGCGCGCTGTGGCGCGCCGCAGCGGCGCTGGAAGACGCCGACCTGCGCGAGCGCGCCCAGGCCTACGCCCTGGGCTACATCACCCATGTGGGCGCCGACGTCACCGGCCACCCGTTTGTGAACGCCATTGCCGGCGGGCCGTTCCGCCTGCACTGGCAGCGCCACCACCTGGTGGAGAACCACCTCGACGCGTTCTGGTACCTGCGCGACCCGAACCGCCCCGGCTCCAGCACGCAATACCCGCAGCTGACCGAATCGGCGCTGTACTACGACATTGCCTTCGACGAGTCGGACGGCGCCGCCGTGCCGCGCCCCGCCTACCCCACGGGCGGCACGCTGCGCGAGAACTGGGAGCGGCGGCGCCTGCTGGACTTGGATTCCAAGCTGGCCGAGCCCGTCGCCCAGCTGCTGCACGACGCCATCAAGGACGTGTTCTACAGCAACGGCGTGCACCCGAAGATCCTGCGCGAGGAGGACGGCCGGCCCACCGTGGAGCTGATAGCGGAGACCTACCGGCTGCTGTTCTCCTTCCTCAAGATGACCACGGTGGACGGCTTCGCGCACGAGCCGCCGGCGCCGCCGGAGCTGTTTCCCAACCTGCAGTTCCCCACCCCCAGCGACCCGCAGGAGTCGGCGCCGGGCAGCGACAGCGGCGACTCCAGCTGGTTCGACGACCTGCTGGACTTCTTGCTGTCCATCATCAACGCGCTGGCCTACATCCTGGAAGTCGCCCTGTACCTGGCGACGCTGCCCTGGGCGGTGCTGGCCGACATTGCCACCTACCCGATCCGGCTCGGCCTGTACTACGCGCTGGAACTCCCGCTGTACCACCTGCTGAAAACCTTCCGCTCGGCCCTGGTGATGACCGGCTACATGCTGCCCATGGACGACGAGATCAGCCTGGGCCTGGTGGCCATAGGCCTGCCCGACAGCGCGGTGTTCAAGACCGTGATGGCCGACATCGGCGACATCTTCCCGGCCGGCGCCCTGCCCCCGCCGGGCAAGACGCCGTTCCGCGATCTCGTCTACCCGCACCTGTACCCCACCGAGTCCGACGGCCGCACGCCGACCGAGTACCACAGCCCCTGGGCCTACCCGCAGGCGCAGCCGGCCGAGCTGGCGCTGACCATGGCCGGGCCGTATGCGCAGCGCTCGCTGCCCACGGTGCTGTTCCAGCCCGTCGCCACCGACGCCAATGTGCGCGACCAGCTCGAGACCTCGCCCTCGCCGCAGTGGGTCAACGACAACGCGCCCACCCTGCTGCGCACCGACGCCCACCTGGGCGATGCGGTCAGCTTCTCCTGCTACCAGATCTGGCTGCACACGCGGCAAAGCCCGCAGCCCGGCCAGCGGACTGAACTGCCCTACGTGGACTGGAACCTGGACGCCGACCGCGGCTATGGCTACAAGGCCTGGGACTGGAACCGCAGCGCCAGCGCGCCCAAGCACCGCGACCCGGAAAACAACGAATACCCGCCGCCCTGTATCTGGCCGCCCCAGGTGCAGCCCGAGGACGGTAGCTACGACCGCGCGCATATCCCGACGCTGAAGCTGCACTGGGTGGGCTTTGGCCTGGACGACCCCGGTTGCGACGACGCACCGCCACCACCGATCAAGTAGGAGGTAGCGCCATGACCGACAACACCCACCCCGCATCCGCCATGCGCTGCCCCCGCTGCGGCGCCCCCATGCCCTGCCACCCGGGCGAACCTGAGCGCCCGCCGCACTGCACCTGCTGCGGCCCGCACCCGGGCCGCCACTGCGAGCCGCAGCCGCGCTGCCCCGACCCCGGCACCGTCGATGTGCCGCAGGATCAGCCGCCGCCCAAGGTCAAGATAGACCCGCAGCGCCCCGGCCAGGATCCGGGCCGCCCGCCGCGCAACACGCCCGCCGACCAGAACTGGTTCAAGGACAAGGTGCGCGACACGCTGCGCGACGGCCCGCGCTTCGGCCCGCGCAAGGACGAATACCTGCCCTTCCTGCTGGTGCGCAGCGCCGCCGGCGACGCCGGTGCGCGGCCCTTTGGCGGCGTGTTCTGGGAGTCACCCGACATCTTCGTCGTGCCCGGCGTCGATGCCTCGGCCGCGCCGCTGATGCCCGCCACGCTGGGCGGAGTGGCGCGTGCCGGCGCGCCCAACACGCTCTACGCCCAGGTCTGGAACCTGGGCAAGGCGCCGGCCTACCGCGTGCGCGTGGAGTTCTACTGGTTCAACCCCAGCCTGGGCATTTCGCGCGCCGACGCCCACCTGATCGGCGCCACCTGGGTAGACCTGGGCAACCGCTTTGCGCGCAGCAGCAACTGGACTGAGGTGCGCGGGCCGGCGGGCGCCTACCTGTCGATGGGCTCGCATGTCATGGTGCGCTGCCCCACGACCTGGGTGCCCGAATACGTGAACAACGGCCACGAATGCCTGGTGGTGCGCGTGAGCGAGCCCATGATGGACGCCGTGGCGCCCAACCAGTTCGGCGCCGCGGCCGACCGCCATGTGGCGCAGCGCAACATCGCGGTGGTCACTTCCAGCTCGCCGGCGGCGCTGGATTTGGCGCTGGATCTGGGCTACCTGGATCACACCGGCCAGGCCGAGGTCGAGGTCGTGCTGGAAGACGCCAACGCCATGGACTGGCTCAAGCTGTATGCCAACGCACGCGACGCCCGCTTCGCCCCGCCCGGCCAGCCGGTGGTGGCCGGCCTGCTGCCGGCGCAGGCGCGCGGCGCCCGGCTGCTGAATGTGGCCGGCCTGGCCATCCAGCAGCGCGCCCAGCTGCTGCGCCCGCGCGAGACCGTGCAGCGCGGCTGCGACCCGCTGGTGGTGCAGCTGCACGCGGGCATCGCCGACATGAAGCCGGGCGAGGCCGCCGTGCTGCGCGTGCGCCAGCGCGTGGCTGGTGTGTTGGTGGGCGGCTACACGGCGGTGCTGGTCGGCAAGTAGGGGTGCCGGCCCGCCGCGCCGGCGCGGGGCGCGGGCATGGGAAAATCGCCGCCCTATGCATGCACTGTTCGACGAAGCCGGTAAATTTTTGGCCGGCCGCATCCTCTCCGAAGCCGACACCTCGGCGCAGATCGAGCTCGACTCGGGCAAGCGCGTCAAGGCCAAGTCCGCCAACATTCTCTTGAAGTTCGACAAGCCCGCCCCGGCCGAGCTGCTGGCCCAGGCACGCGATATTGCCGCCGGCATCGAGCTGCAACTGGCCTGGGAGTTCGCGCCCGAGGACGAGTTCGGCTTTGCCGACCTCGCGCGCGAGTATTTTTCCGCCAACTGCCCGGTGACCGAGCAGGCCGGCATGCTGCTGGCGCTGTTCGAGGCGCCGCACTACTTCAGGCGCGCCGGCAAGGGGCGCTTCAAGAAGGCGCCGGCCGACATCGTGGCCCAGGCGCTGGCCGCCATCGAGAAAAAGCAGCAGATCCAGGCGCAGATCGAGGCCTGGGCGGCCGAGCTGGCGGCCGGAACCTGCCCGCAGCCGATCCGCGAGCAGCTCTACAAAATTTTGTTCCGCCCCGACAAGAACGCGCCCGAATACAAGGCCGTGGTCGAGGCCAGCCGCGCCGCGCACAAGGCGCCGCTTGACCTGTTGCAGGCCGCGGGCGCCATCGACTCGCCCTACCAGTTCCACTGGAAGCGCTTTCTGTTCGAGAACTTCCCCCGAGGCACGGGTTTCCCGCAACTGGCCGCGCCGCAGCCGCCGCAGGACCTGCCGCTGGCCGAGGTGCAGGCTTACTCCATCGACGATTCGCAGACCACCGAGATCGACGACGCCCTGTCGGTGCGCGGCCTGGGCACGGGCACCGTCACCGTGGGCATCCACATCGCCGCGCCGGGGCTGGCGATTGCCCCCGGCGGCGAGCTGGACAAGCTGGGGCGCACGCGCCTGTCCACGGTCTACATGCCCGGCTACAAGATCACCATGCTGCCCGACGAGGTGGTGCAGATCTACACCCTGGACGAGGGCCGCGCCAACCCCGCCGTGTCGCTGTACGTGACGGTGGACGAGGCGACGCTGGCCATCACCGCCAGCGAAACGCGCCTGGAGCGCGTGCCCGTGGCGGTGAACCTGCGCCACGACCAGCTGGACCACATCGTCACCGAGGCCTGGCTGCAGGACGCATCGATTCAACACGAAAATACGCCACAATCCTTGCTGGAATTGCGCGAACAGCTATCGTTCTTGCACAGGTTTGCCAAGCAGCTGAAGGCCGGACGCGAGCAGGTGCGCGGCAAGCCCGAGACCTTCAACCGCCCGGACTACAACTTCCGCTTGGAGGGCAACGGCAAGGCCGAGCCAACGGGCGTTGAGACCGTGCGCATCAGCACGCGCCAGCGCGGCGCGCCCCTCGATTTGATCGTGGCCGAGGCCGCCATCGTCGCCAACAGCCACTGGGGCCAGATGCTGGCCGAGCATGGCGTGCCCGGCATCTACCGCAGTCAGGCCAGCCTGGCGCCCGGCATCAAGGTGCGCATGGGCACCAAGGCCCTGCCGCACGCCGGCATTGGCGTGAAGAGCTACGCCTGGGCGACATCGCCGCTGCGCCGCTACGTGGACTTGGTGAACCAGTGGCAGATCATCGCCTGCGCGCGCCACGGCAAGACGGCCGCGCTGGCCGCGCCCTTCAAGCCCAAGGACGCCGAGCTGTTCAGCATCATCAGCAGCTTTGACGCCACCTACGGCGCCTACAACGGCTACCAGGCCGGCATGGAGCGCTTCTGGACGCTTAAATACCTGGAGCAGAACCAGATCACCGAACTGGACGCCACCGTCTTCAAGGAGGGGCCGAATGGCGCCTTCCTGGTGCGCGCCGACAGCCTGCCGCTGGTGCTGCCGGTGCTGGGCGCCCAGGGCCTGCCGCGCGGCGCGCGCGTGCGCGTGAAGCTGGGCGAGATCGACGAGATCGCGCTGGACGTGAACGGCACGCTGCTGGCGCGCCTGGACGACCCGCTGGACGCGAGCGACGACGGCCCGGTGGACGAGGACGAGGAAGACACCGTGGCCGGGCCTATCGCCATTGCCGTGGACATCAACGAAACCGATGGGGCGGGCAGCGAGGGCGGCGCCACCCAGCCGGGATAATCGCCCCCGTGAAACCCGTCCTCCAGCTCCGCCAACTGAGCGCCCTGCAGATCGCGCTGGCCATCTCCGTCGCCATCCACGCGCTGCTGCTCACGGTGCGCTTTGTCGATCCAGAACGCTTCAACCGCGTGTTCCAGGACACGCCGCTGGAGGTCATCCTGGTCAACGCCAAGACCAACGAGCGCCCCGACAAGGCCCAGGCCATCGCCCAGGCGTCGCTGGCCGGCGGGGGCGAGGCCGCCAAGGGCCGCGCCACCAGCCCCCTGCCCTATTCGGCCCTGACCTCGATCGGCGACGACCTGGAGGATGCCCAGCGCAAGATGGATCAGATGCTGGAGCAGCAGACCCAGCTGCTGGCCCAGGTGCGCCAGCAACTGGCCGTGCTGCCGCAACCCGACCCGCGCAAGGCCAGCGAAAGCACGGAGCGCGAGCAGCAGGAGCAAAAACGCCGCCAGCTGGTGAAGCTGCTGGCCGAGATTGAAAAGCGCATCAACGAAGAAAACGCCCGCCCACGCAAGCGCTACATCAGCCCCGCCACGCAAGAGGCGGTATACGCGGTGTACTACGACGCACTGCGCCGCAAGGTGGAGGACAAGGGCACGCAGAACTTCCCCGAGCAGGGCGGCCACAAACTGTATGGCGAGCTGATCATGATCGTCACCGTGAACCACGACGGCCGCGTGCTGGAGACCGAGGTGGTGCAGGGCTCGGGCAACCGCCAGCTGGATCGCCGCGCCGAGGCCATTGCCCGCGCCGCCGGGCCCTTCGGCCATTTCGGCCCCGCCATGCGCGCCAAGGCAGATCAGATCGCCGTGGTCTCGCGCTTCAAGTTCACGCGCGAGCAGACGCTGCAAACCGACGTTCGTTGACCGATGAGCACCACCCCCGACCTCTATTGCGTGATGGGCAACCCCATCGCCCACAGCCGCTCGCCCTGGATCCACGCGCGCTTTGCCGAGCTTTCGGGCCAGCGCCTGCACTACGAGCGCCATCTTGTTCCACTGGACGGCTTTGCCCAAGCGCTGCGCGACTTCGCCGCGGCCGGCGGGCGCGGCTGCAACATCACCGTGCCCTTCAAGCTGCAGGCCGCCGAGCTGGCCAGCACGCGCAGCGAGCGCGTGCAGCTGGCCGGCGCCGCCAACACCCTGGTGTTTGAGGGCGGCAGCATCCACGCCGACAACACCGATGGCCTGGGCCTGGTGGCCGACATCGAGCGGGGCGCCGGCGTGCAGCTCGCCGGGCGCGACCTGCTGCTGGTGGGCGCGGGCGGCGCCGCCGCGGGTGTGCTGGGGCCGCTGCTCATGCGCCAGCCCCGGCGCATCGCCGTGGTCAACCGCACGCCCGAGCGCGCCCAGGCCCTGGTGGCCAGCCACGCCGCCCTGGCGTCACTACAAAAAACAGAGCTACTCACGCTTGACATGCAAGCGCCAGAGGCAGATTTCGATGTGATCATCAACGCCACCGCCAGCAGCCTGGCAGGCGCCGCCGCCCCGGTGCCCGCCAGCGTGCTGCGCCCGGGCAGCCTGGCCTACGACATGATGTACGGCCCCGCCGCCCAGGGCTTTCTGGACTGGGCCGCACGGCACGGCGCACGGCCGCGCGACGGCCTGGGAATGCTGGTGGAGCAGGCAGCCGAGGCCTTTGCCCTGTGGCGCGGCCTGCGCCCACCATCGGCCCAGGTGCTGGACGAGCTGCGCGCCGCCATCGCCGCCGGCGCCTGAACCCGAACATGCGCGCCCTGCTGCGCTGGATCGCCCTGGTGCTGCTGGCCTTGGCTGGGCTGCAGCTGTTCTTCGTCGCGCGCATCGCCGCCATGGCGGTGCTGGATCCGGAATCGACGAGCTTCCAGCGCTCCGAGGCCTGGGCGCAGATCCGCCAGAGCGGCACGCTGCGCTGGCGCCAGCAGTGGCTGCCTTACGCGCAAATCTCCGACCACTTGAAGCGCGCCGTGATCGCATCCGAGGATGACAACTTCGTGAACCACGACGGCGTGGAGTGGGACGCCATCGAAAAGGCCTGGGAGCGCAACGCCCGCGCCGAGGCCCAGGCCGCCAAACAGCAAACCCAGGCACCTGACCGCCCGCTACGCCCCATCAAGATCCGCGGCGGCTCCACCATCACCCAGCAGCTGGCGAAGAATCTGCTGCTCTCGGGCGAGCGCAATCTCGTGCGCAAGGGCCAGGAATTCATGCTCACGCTGGCGCTGGAACAGCTGCTATCCAAGCAGCGCATCCTGGAGATCTACCTGAACAACGTGGAATGGGGCAACGGCGTCTTCGGCGCCGAGGCCGCTGCCCAGCATTACTTCAAGAAAAGCGCGCGCCAGCTCAGCGCCTTCGAGGCCGCCCGCCTGGCCGTGATGCTGCCCGCGCCCAAGCGCTTCGAGAAGATGCCGAATTCGGCCTATCTGACAGGGCGCACGCGCACCATCATGGCGCGCATGGGGAGTGCGGAGCTGCCTTGACGCAGTGGCAAGGGCTCTGCTGCCGCGTGTATCAGGCAGTCGATGCCTGCTGCGCGGCAATCTGGCGCAGCGCCTGCTCGAATACCTCCACCGGCTGGCCGCCCTGGATCAGGTGGCGCCCGTTGACGATCACGGCCGGCACGGAATGGATGCCGTGCTGCTGGTAGAACGCCTCCTGCTGGCGCACGGCATCGGCGTATTCGCCCGATTCGAGCACCGCACGGGCGCGCGCGTCGTCCAACCCGGTTTCGCGCACCAGGCGCAGCAGCACGCCGTGGTCGGACGGGTTCTCGGCATCGGTGAAAAAGCTCTTGAACAACGCCCGCTTGAGTGCCAGTTGCGCGCCCGCCCCGCCCTGCTCGCCCTGCCAGTGCAGCAGGCGGTGCGCGTCAAAGGTGTTGTAGACGCGCGTGCGTTTGGGGCTGAACACAAAGCCCAGAGCGGCGCCGCGCGCGGCAATCGCCTCCTGCGTCTGGCGCATCTGCTCGGGCGTGGAGCCGTACTTGGCGGCCAGGTGCTCCAACAGATCCTCGCCCTCCGGCCCCATGCCGGGGTTGAGCTCGAAGGGCTGGAAATGCCAGTCGATTTGCACCTGATCCGTGAGCCGCTCGGCCGCTTGCGACAAGGCAGCGAGGCCAATGGCGCACCAGGGGCAGGCAATGTCGGAAACGAAGTCGATCTTCAGCGTGGTAGTCATGACAGCCAGTGCGAATGAAAAACGCCATGGTAGGCGCTTCTCGCCGGCACACCCTCTCAGGGGCGTATCAGGCTCAGGAACTCGCGCCGCAGGTCGCTGTTGGTGAGGAAGGCGCCGCGCATCACCGAGTTCTTCATCAGCGCCCCATCATCCTTCACGCCGCGCCAGCCCATGCACATGTGGCTGGCCTCCATGACCACGGCCAGACCGTCGGGCTGCACGCGCGCGTGCAGTTCGTCGGCCAGCATGACGATGGCCTCCTCCTGGATCTGCGGGCGGTTCATGATCCACTCGGCCAGGCGGGCGTACTTGGACAGGCCTATCAGGTCGGACTGCGCGCTCGGCAATATGCCTATCCACAACTGGCCCAGGATGGGGCACAGGTGGTGCGAGCAGGCGCTGCGCACGCGGATCGGCCCGACCACCATGAGCTCATTGAGCTGCGACACGTTGGGAAACGCCGTGGCGCTGGGTGCCGCTTCATAGCGGCCCTTGAACACCTCGCGCACGAACATCTTGGCCACGCGCCTGGCCGTGTCCTGGGTGTTGTGGTCGTTGTCCGTGTCTATCACCAGCGCATGCAGCACCTCGCGCATCCTGGCCTCGACCTCGCCCTGCAGCTCCTGCAGCTCGCCGTCCTCGATGAAGCCGGCAATGTTGTCGTTGGCGTGGTAGCGCTGGCCGGCCTGCATCAGGCGGTAGCGGATGCGATCCGGTGCGCTCATGCGGGCGGCGGCGTCGCGGGGCAGCGTTATGGCAAGCGGTGTGTGGGCATTCATGGCGGGTTCCAATCGTCGGCGCTTGGGAATCAGTGCGTACCCAAGCCCTGTTGGCGTGCCCGGGCCAGCACGCCGGCGACGATGCGGTCGCAGCGCGCGCCGTCAAAGGCAAAGGCATCGGCCAGGGTCACGTCGATGGCGCTGGCCAGGCCCTCGCGCAGCAGGCTGCGGGCGCGGAAGAAGCGCGTGCGCACCGTGGCCTCCGGAATCTGCAGCACCTCGGCCACCTCCTCCACGCTCAGCTCCTCCACGGCGCGCAGCATGAACACGGTGCGAAACGCATCGGGCAGCAGGTCGATATGCGCCTCCAGCAGCCGGCGCAGCTGGGCGCGCATGGCAAAGGAATCAGGGCGGGCGTCGGGCGTGTCGGACAGCGCGGCCTGGATGTCGTGGTCGGGCGCGGTCATGGCGGTCTCCAGGGCAATGATGTCGGCACTCTTGCGGCGCAGGCGGCCCAGTGCCTCGTTGGCGACGATGCGCACCAGCCAGGTGGACAGCCTGGCATCGGCGCGAAAGCTGCCGAGCGCCCGCCAGGCGCGCAGGTAGGCGTCCTGCAGCGCGTCCTCGGCCTCCTGGTCGCTCTTGAGAATGGCGCGCGCGGTGCGAAACAGCAGGCGGTTATGCCGGCGCATGATGGCCTCGAAGGCCGGGGCATCGCCGCCCGCAGCGCGGCTGGCGAGCTCGGCATCGGGGCTGTCCTGGGTGCTGGTGGGTTGGTGCTGTGCGTATGGCATAGATCCTCCTGCGCATTGGATGGGGTAGGCAGCCGCGGCGTTCCCGCCCAACCGCAGGCACGAACTGCGCAAGCATTGCGCCTTGCAAGGCACGCTCGTATATTGACAGTCTCATGCAAGCCGCCACCGCTTGCGGGTCTACCGGCTGACGCCCCGCTGCGCAAACGGCACGCTCCACCCTGGCCACCGTGCCACCAACCGGAGAAAGACCATGCGCATCGAAGACATGATTGCCGCGATTCAGGCCAAGCTGGGAATCGATGTGGATGGACGGGCCGGCCCGCAAACCTGGGGCGCGATCTATGAGCGCGTTGTGGGCCAAAAGATCGAAGGCCAGCGCCCGTCCGAGGCCATTGCGCCGGTGGATGCGCGCAGCGAGAAAAACATCGCCACGCTGCTGCCACAGGTGCAGCCCATGGCCCGCGCGCTGGTGCAGAAGGCGGCAGCCGCGGGCATCACCATCCGCATCCTCAGCTGCCTGAGAACCTACGAGGAACAGGATGCGCTCTACGCCCAGGGCCGCACGGCGCCGGGCGATGTGGTCACCAATGCCAGGGGCGGCTACTCCAACCACAACTTCGGCATCGCGTTTGACGTGGGGGTGTTCGAGGGCACCCGCTACCTGGGCGACTCACCCAAGTACAAGGCCGTG
The DNA here is from genome assembly GCA_018240985.1 of Pseudomonadota bacterium. Classification (GTDB taxonomy): domain Bacteria; phylum Pseudomonadota; class Gammaproteobacteria; order Burkholderiales; family Burkholderiaceae_C; genus Alicycliphilus. Next base: position 22,764 of record JAFEER010000241.1, on the reverse strand, counting down.
GGCGCGCTGGGCATGGATCTGGGCCTGGAATGGGGCGGGAACTGGAAGACCATCGTCGATCATCCCCACTACCAACTGCGCCCCGCCTGGGCCGCCAGCCTCAACGAACGCGACATGCTCGCGCAAATGCGCGCCCGGCGTGCATCGGGTGCTCCCATTTTTTCCTAGGAGTACCGCCATGGCCAATGCGAATGCCCCCCTTCACCCCATCATCTACGTGCGTGGCTATGCCATGACAACGAAGGAGCAGGACGAGACCACGGCCGACCCGTTCTGCGGCTTCAACCTGGGCTCCACGGTGTACCGCGCGACGGCCGACAAGACCCAGCAGGCGAAGAAATTCGTCTTCGAATCCCCGGTGCTGCGCCTGATGTCGGACTACGGCTATGGCGACGTCTACGACAACGGGCTGGACATCATGGACAGCGACTGGGAGGGGCAGATCGCGCCCCGCTCCATCGTCATCTACCGCTATTACGAGCAGGCCTCGGCGCTGCTGGGCAGCGGCCAGACGCCCGATATTTCGCATTTCGCCCATGGCCTGAGCGACCTGATCCTGCGCGTGCGCGACCTGGTGTGCGGCAACGCCGCCAACCAGCTGGCGCCGGATGAATTTCGCTGCTACCTGGTGGCGCATTCCATGGGCGGCCTGGTATGCCGCGCCTTTCTGCAAAACCCCGATCTGGGCGACGAGCAGGCACGCGCCAGCGTGGACAAGGTCTTCACCTACGCCACGCCGCACAACGGCATCGACGTCGCCGGCATCAACGTGCCGCAATGGCTGAGCGCCGCGGACATAAGCAACTTCAACCGCGACAACATGGCCCAGTACCTGAAACTGGACGCCCTGTACCAGAAGACCCAGCGCGTGGACTGGCTGCCCGAGGAGGTATTCCCGTCCGAGCGCTTCTTCTGCATGATAGGCACCAACCGCGCCGACTACGAGGTGGCGATGGGTCTGTCGCGCACCTTCGCCGGCCATGGCAGCGATGGCCTGGTGCGCATCGAGAACGCCTCGGTCTGGGGCGTGGATGCCAAGGGCAAGTTCTCCGCCCCCAGCGCCACGGCCTACACCTACCGCTCGCACTCGGGCTACTTCGGCATCGTCAACAGCGAGGAGGCGTACCAGAACCTGACGCGCTTTCTGTTCGGCGATGTGCGCGTGGACATCTGGGCGGATATCGACGCGGTGCAGCTGCCGCCCGACATTCAGGGCAAGCCGGTGAACGCGCTGTACCAGTTCGAACTGCTGGCCTCGCCCCGCGGCAAGCGCTGGTACCTGTCGCGCCGCATGGCCGAGGAAGACTCGGTGGCCTGCCGCAGCCACCAGGATCTGATAGACCCGGCCAACAAGGACGCGCGCAGCATCTACCTGTCCACCGTGTTCCTGGCCAACCGCGCGCGCGTGAACCCGGTGCGGCCATCGCTGGCCTATGGCATGACGCTGGGGGTGCGCGTGCCCGACTACGAGGTCGAGCGCAAGTTCTGGCCCGACGGGCATTACGAGGGCGGCTATCTGTTCCGCGACACCGTGGTCGTCGAAATGGTGCCGCCGCAGACGGCTGGCGAGGACTGGACGGCCAGCTTTGGCTGGCAGAGCGACAGCGTCGGCCGCGCCACCGAGTCGCTGGCCTACAAGACGCTCAAGACCGGCAAGCGCGTGATGACCATCCCCTTTGGCAACAACAGCGCGCCCGGCATATCGGGCCGGGTGCGCTTCGTGGTCTCGGCGTGGAATGCGTAAGGCTTGCCAGCACCGAGTTTGGACTGGGGCTGGAGCGCCGGCATCTTGCCGGCATCGACGCGCGAGCGTCGCTGGCCCCCACCCCTGCCCTCCCCCAGAGGGGGAGGGAGTAAGACAGGCCCGCTGAAACTCGTTGCAAGCCAAGAAGGCTTGTGCTCAATACCCGAAGAATTCCTCGCTGCGCACATCGTCCTCGTCCACGCCGGCCTGCGTCAGGGTATTGCGCATGGCCTCGACCAGGGCCGGCGGGCCGGAGACGTAGAAGATGGGCGCGGGCAAGTCCTTGATGGCGTTCTGCACGAAGGCACTGTCGATATAGCCCGTGGCGCCGTCCCAGGCCTGGTTGGAATGCGACATGTCGGTCATGGTGGCGAGCAGGCGCATGTGCGGGTTGCGTTGCGCCAGCGATTGCAGCTCGGCCAGGAAGGCCGTGTCCTCCGGGCGGCGGTTGGAATACAGCAGCACCAGGGTCTGCCCGGATCGCTGCTCGGCCGCGCTGCGCAGCATGCTCATGAAGGGCGTGATGCCGATGCCGCCGGCCACCAGCACGCCGGGGCGCTCCAGCTTCTTGTGCAGGATCAGCGAGCCAAAGGGCCCGTCGATGTTCAGGCTGGCGCCCACGGGCAGCTCGCCCAGGGCGCGCTTGAACTTGCTGTCGCGCATGCGCGTGGCGAACATCAGCTCGCCCTCGTGCGGGGCGCTGACGATGGAAAACGCATGGGCGCCGTCCTCGCCCTCGGGGCCGCCAGGCAGTTGCACTTCGAACGCCTGGCCGGCGCGAAATTCAAAGCCCGCCGGCTTTTCGAGGTGAAAGCCCATGGTGCCCTGGGCGACGGCCTGCTTGGCGAGAATCTTGACGCTGTAGATGGCCATGATGTTGTCCTCTCGTTGATACCCATGCACCATTGGATGCGGTGCGCCTGCGACATATTCCCCGATTTTCAAAATACGGCCCGCGCCATGGTTACAGCCAGCTGCGCAGTTCGGTCTTGAGCACCTTGCCGTAGCTGTTCTTGGGCAGCTCAGGCACCCAGCGGTAGGCCTTGGGGCGCTTGAAGCGCGCGATGTGATCCAGGCACAGAGCATCCAGTTCTGCGTCGAGCCCGGCGTCCGCCACCGGCTCGCCATCGGCCACGACGAAGGCGATCACCACCTCGCCCCAGTCGGCATCGCGCTGCCCCACCACGGCCACCTCGCGCACGCGCGGGTGCAGGAGCAGCACCTCCTCCACCTCGCGCGGGTAGATGTTGGAGCCGCCGGAGATGATCACGTCCTTGCTGCGATCGCGCAGGGTGAGAAAGCCATGCTCGTCCAGGCTGCCCACATCGCCCGTGTGCAGCCAGCCGCCGCGCAGGGTCTGGGCCGTGGCCTCGGGGTTGTTCCAGTAGCCGGCCATCACCGTGTCGCCACGCACCAGCACCTCGCCCAGTTCGCCCGTGGGCATGGTGCGATCCTCGGCGTCGGCCACGCGCACCTCGACGCAGGCATGCGCCACGCCCACGGAGGCGATGCGCTGCTCCCAGCGCGGGTGCTGCTGGTCCATCAGCTGCTCGCGCGCCAGCGCAGTGATGGTCATGGGGGATTCGCCCTGGCCGTAGATCTGCACGAACTTCTGGCCCATGGTGGCAATGGCGCGGCGCAGGTCGTCCACATACATGGGGCCGCCGCCGTAGACGATGGTCTTGAAGCCGCTGCCGTCGCCGCCCGTGGCGCGAACATGTTCCACCAGCCGCTGCACCATGGTGGGCGCGGCAAACAGCGACAGCCGGCCCACATCGGCGGCCAGCTGCACCAGCTCGGCCGCATCGAACCCGCCCGACTGCGGCACCACATGGCGCGCGCCGCGCAGCATGTGGGCATAGTTGTACAGGCCGGCGCCATGCGACATGGGCGCGGCGTAGACCATGGCGTCATCGGGCTGCACGTCGTCCACGTCGGTGAAGTAGGCCATGGTCATGGCCAGCAGGTTGCGGTGCGTCTGCATCACGCCCTTGGGCCGTCCCGTGGTGCCCGAGGTGTAGAAGAGCGACGCCACCTCATCCGGCGCGCGCTCCTCCATCGCCAGCGGCGCACCCAAAGCCGCTTGGCTCCAGGCGGGGCTGCCCAAGAGCTGCAGGCCGGCGGGGTCGGCACCGGCGGAAAACGCGGCATCGCGCAGCTCGGCCGATACGCAGACCACGCGCGCGCCGCTGTCGCCGAGCACATGGGCCAGCTCGCGCGCATGCAGCTTGTAGTTGACGGGCACGGACACGGCGCCGGCCCAGTGGATGGCGTGCAGCGCCTCCAGATACTCGGGGCAGTTGGCCGCGAAGATCGCCACGCGGTCGCCCGGCCGCACACCGCAGCGCCCGCGCAAATGCCCGGCCAGCGCCGCCGCGCGCGCGCCCAGCTGGCGGTAGTCGTGCAGCAGGCGGCTGCCGGCCAGCACGGCGGGGCGCTCACCATGAACCAGGGCGCTGCGCTGCAGCAGATGGGCGATGTTCATGCTTGTCTCCGTTGTTGAAAATGCTCTTATAAACATAGCATTTAGCGCTTTATGGATAAGCGCTGCATGCCATTTTGCTTCAAACTACCGCCATGCCCCAAGCCCCCGCCGATGACTTGTTTGCCAACGACCCCGCAGCGCCTCAGGCGCTGCCGCTGGGCGCGCAGGCGGTGCTGCTGCGCGGCTTTGCACTGGCCCAGGCCGACGCGCTGGTGCAATGCGTGCAGCACATCGCCACCCACGCGCCCTGGCGCCACATGCAGACACCCGGCGGCCAGACCATGTCGGTGGCGATGACGGGCTGCGGCCCATTGTCATGGATCAGCGACCGGCGCGGCTACCGCTACGCCGCCCACGATCCGCTCACCGGCCAGCCCTGGCCGGCCATGCCGCAGGCCTTTTTGCAGCTGGCGCAGGCGGCAGCGCAGCAGGCCGGGTTTGCCGGCTTCCAACCCGATGCCTGCCTGATCAACCGCTACGCACCCGGCGCACGCATGTCGCTGCACCAGGATCGCGACGAGCGCGATATGGACGCGCCCATCGTCTCGGTATCGCTGGGCCTGCCGGCCATGTTCCTGTGGGGCGGCGCCACGCGCGCCGAGCGCCCGCTGCGCGTGCCCTTGCAGCATGGCGACGTGGTGGTCTGGGGTGGCGTGGACAGGCTGCGCTTTCATGGCGTGCTGCCCTTGGCGCCGGGCGCGCACCCGACCACGGGCGATTGCCGCATCAACCTCACATTTCGCAAGGCCCGTTGATGCTACGATTTGTATAGCTGCCTGCGCTTATTCCATAAAGGATTAGCGCATATTCAGCCCAGGAAACGCCGCGCGGGCCTGTCCACCGGCACCGGCGAAAAGGCGGCGCCTCAGGCCGCCACGATGGACGACACGTCCAGCACATACATCTGGCGCTGGTGCTCGTGCACCGAGTCTATGCACACCAGCCGTCCGTCGCGGCTCCAGCGCGGATGCAGGTCGCAGCGGTTTTCCTTCGACAGATCCGGCGTGGCGTAGAAGCTGCCAAGATTGCGGCGCGCGCCGGTCTGCATGTCGAACAGGAACAGGAAGCGCTCGTGCGTCCTGTCGTCGGGATAGGTGTCGCTGAGCAGCCAGCGCGTGCTCACGGGCGAGAAGGTCATGTGGCCGTTCTCCACCAGCACGTCGCGGCCAATCACCTGCACTTCGCCACCCTCGGCGTCGTGGTACAGGTGGTAATGGATCTCGCCGGCGTGCGGGCCCCAGACGATGATGTGCTCGTCGTCCTGCCACAGCGGGTGCGAGATCTGGTATTCGGACTTCTCGTAGTCGAAGGTACCCACGGCGCTGGGGTCGAAGTCATCGGCCAGCTGCGGCAGCGGATGATCCGAGCATTCGAGCAGGCGCATGTCCGAACCGTCGGGGTTCATGGTGATCAGGCGGTGCAAAAAGCAGGTTTCGTCCTTCACGCGCTCAGTCCAACGGTGCAGGAACAGGATGCGCGAAGAAGCCGGGTTGACTTCGATATGGCTGACCCAGTGGATGGCCTTGTCCATCGAGTCTCTATGGTGGAAGGCCTTGAGCTGGGCGTAGCTGACCAGTAGCTGCGCCGCGCCGCTGGCGATGTCCATGCGCCAGATGCCGTCGTCCTCGGGCGCCAGCGGCAGCTCGAACGGCTGGCCCGGCTCGCTGTAGCCAATGGTCTCGTGCGTGATGTACAGGCGCCGGTAGTTGACCGACAGCGCCCATGCGCTGCTGGGCGCAACCACGTACACCGGCATGGGCAGCTGGCGGCGCGTGCCGCTGTCCACGTCCACGATCACGGCGCCAAAGCCCGGGTAGCGCGCCTGCATATCGCCCGTGCGATCGTTGTAGATCAACTGGCGGCCGGGCGCGCCGTCCAGCCACTGCAGCTGGCTGCCCATCTGCCAGTTCCAGGCGCCGGTCTCGCCCACGGCGTGAAAACGGTCGCCGTCCTGCGTGTCGAAGTAGCCTATGGTGGCCCGGGCCGCGGGCGTCAGGTACTGGTCCATCCACGGCGTACGCTGGGCCGCCAGCAGGCGGTTGCCCTTGTCCCAGTTGGACTTGTTGTAGTAGCCAAAGAAATGGTGCTGGCTGCCGTCGCCCACGCGGCGGCAGGGTACGAACGGGTCGGTGCTTGCGGAATTCATAGGAGTCGGATACCAGGTTGTGCTCAATTGGCGGAAATCTTGCCCTCGGTGATCACATGATCCCAGCGCTTCTTCTCGCGGGACACGAAGGCGTCGGCCTCGGGCAGGGTGTTGGCCACCGCGCTCATGCCCTGCTCCTCCAGCCCCTTGCGGAATTCTGGGGTATTCACCACCTTGCGGATATCCTCGTTGAGCCTCTTCACGATGGCCTCGGGCACCTTGGACGAGACCGCCACGGTAGTCCAGGAGGTCGCCACATAGTCCTTCATGCCGGACTCGGCCGCCGTGGGCACATCGGGCAGGGCCGCCAGGCGCTGCTTGCCCGTCACGGCCAGGGCCTTGAGCTTGCCGCCCTTGACATGGGACAGCACCGTGGGCGGGTTTTCGAACATCAACTGGATCTGCCCGCCCAGCAGGTCGTTCAGCGCCGCGGAGCTGCCCCGGTAGGGTACATGGACAATGGGCGCGCCCGACTGCAGCTTGTACAGCTCGCCCATCATGTGCACGGACGAGCCCACGCCCGCCGAGCCGAAATGCACCGAGTCCGGTTCTGCCTTGGCCAGGGCCGTCAGTTCGGACAGGCTCTTCACCGGCAGCGACGGCGTGGCCACCACCACATGGGGCATTTCGGCCAGCACGGTGACCACGCGCAGATCCTTGCCCGGGTTGTAGGTCAGCTTGCTGTACACCCCATAGGCGGCATGCAGGCCGATGGAGCCGATCATCAGCGTATAGCCGTCGGCGACCTGATCCACCACATACTTGCCGCCCAGGTGGCCGCCGGCACCGGGCTTGTTTTCCACCACCACCGGCTGGCCCCACATGCGGCTCAGCCTGTCGGCCAGCATGCGGCCCTGCACATCCGAGCTGCCACCGGCCGTGAAGGGCACGACGATGCGCATCTGCCGCCCAGGGCTGGGATAACCCTCCTGCGCCAGGGCCGTGCCGCCCAGCAGGCCGGCCGCCACCGCCACCATGCCCAGACCGGCGCTGCGGCGGCCCCATGTTCCCGAATGCTTGCCCATTACCGAATCTCCTTGGTTCCTGGCACCGCGGTACGCGGCGCGTTGCTGCAATGAAGCCAGTGTAGGAAGCGCACAACCTGCAGGAAAATACATTTTTGCGGGGTATCTATTCAATACCGGTATACCTCCCACCCACTTGCAGCATCAGACTCCACCATGACCCGGCCCCTGAACCCGCGTGAAATCGAGGCCTTTCGCGCCGTCATCCAGACCGGCACCACCACGGCCGCCGCCCAGCTGCTGCACACCACCCAACCCTCGGTCAGCCGCCTGCTGGCCCAGATGCAGGCCGCCGCCGGGCTCAAGCTGTTCGACATGCACAAGGGCCGCCTGCGCCCCACCCAGCAGGCCATGGATTTGTACGCCACGGTGCAGCAGCATTTCCTGGGGCGCGAACGCATCGAGCACGCGCTGGCCGTACTGCGCCAGTCGGGGGCCGGCGCCCTGCGCATAGGCTGCACGCCGGCCCTGGGCCTGAGCGTCATCCCGGCCGTGGTCTGCCAGTTCGCCAAACGCTACCCGGGCACCCATCTCAGCCTGCAGACCCTGGGCACCACGGCGCTGCGCGAGGGGCTACTGCACGGCCACTTCGACCTGGTGGTCAGCACCATGGCCATAGCCACGCCGGAGCTCGATGCCACCGTGCTGCACCGCGGCCATGCCGTGTGCGTCATGCACCCGCAGCACCCCCTGGCCACGCGCAGCGCGCTCCATGTGCGTGACCTGCAGGGCCAGCTGCTGCTGACCCTGAATACCGATGACGACATCTTCCTGCAGCTGCAGCACACCATGCAGGCCCACGGCATCGAGGCGGGCTCCACCATAGAAACCACCTACTCATCCACCATCTGCTGCCTGGCGGCCCAGGGGCTGGGACTGGGTGTGGTCAACCCCTACGTGGCGTCGGTGTTCGCACGCGAACTGCGCATACTGCCCCTGCACCCACCTTGCGCGGTAGAAGTGGTGCTGGCCCTGCCGCCGCAATATGCGCCGTCGGAGCGCGCGGACTGCTTCATCGAGCTTCTGCGCACGCAATTCAACGAGCATTGACGCGGCCGTTGCGGCAGCAGCGCCACCCCTCAGGGCTCAGGCACACTACAGTGCACCACGCGGCAGCGGCCCCCGAAGTAGTGGCCTCAGGTTCAACCAACCAATTTCTCCGTGATGGCAGGGATGGTTCAGGAGGGCGGATGATCGATACGGCGCAGATACCTTTGGTCGTCGATTTGGACGGCACCCTTACGCCAACAGACACCTTGCTGGAATCGGTGATCCAGCTGGTCAAGCAGTCACCCTCCAGCCTCGTATTCCTGCCTTTGTGGCTACTCCGTGGCCGAGCGGGGTTCAAGGAGGCCATCGCCGCCCGCGTAGCCATCGACCCCGAAAAACTCCCCTACAACGCGCCACTGCTGGAATACCTGCGCGAGGAAAAATCCAAGGGCCGACGGATCATCCTTGCCACGGCGGCGCACCACTCCATTGCTGAATCCGTCGCCACCCATCTCGGCATTTTTGACTAGGTGCTCGCCACCCAGCCGCAGAACAACCTCAAGGGTTCGGCCAAGCTCAAGGCGATCCAGGAAAGCGTGGGCGAGGCCTTTGTCTACGCCGGCGACTGCGCGGCCGACCTGCCGATCTGGAAGCAGGCCCAGGCCGCGATTCTGGTGGGCGTACCCGAGGGTATTGCCAATCAGGTACGCAAAGACACCCCCGTCGAGCGCGACTTCCAGAAGCAGCCAGGCGGCCTTGCCCTGTGGCTGCGCGCCCTGCGCGTGCACCAATGGATCAAGAATGTGCTGCTGTTCGTGCCGCTGCTGACCACCTTTGAGTTCACCAACATCGGCAAACTCATCCAGATCATGCTGGCCTTCATGGCGTTCTCGCTGGCGGCTTCCGCCACCTACATCGTCAACGACCTGTGGGATCTTGGCAACGACCGGGTTCATCCGCGCAAGCGCCTGCGCCCCTTCGCCAGTGGCGCCCTGCCCATCCACCACGGGCTTCTCGTGGCAGGTGTGGCACTGGTATTGGCGTTTGCCCTGGCAGTGAGCGCCTCGCCAGGGTTTGCATGGATGCTGCTGGCCTACCTGGTGCTGACGAGTTGCTATAGCTGGGTCATCAAGGAATATGTGCTCATGGATGTGATCATGCTGTCACTGCTCTACACCATACGCATACTGGCCGGCTCGGTGGCCATCGGCGTGGTCACCAGTTCCTGGCTGCTTGCGTTCTCGGCCTTCACATTTCTGAGCCTGGCGCTGGTCAAGCGCTGTGCGGAACTGGTGTCCTTGCAGCAGGCCGGCGCAGACGCCACCCGCGGGCGCGACTACCGCGTCACCGACCTGGTAGTGCTGTGGCCCCTGGGCGTAGGCGCGTCACTTTGCGCCGTTGTCGTGTTCGGCCTGTTCATCAGCGCGCCCGAGACCCAGACGCGCTACGCGACCCCGCAGCTGCTGTGGCTGGTGACCATCGGACTGGTGTACTGGATGGCGCGCCTGTGGATCAAGACCTCGCGCGGCGAAATGCACGACGACCCTGTGGTCTATGCCCTCAAGGACAGGGGCAGCCGCCTGACGGTGCTGGCCATGCTCGCTGCTGTCCTGGCGGCCCATTTCATTTCTCTGGAACTGCATCCATGAACACCCTTACCACGGCACTTCTGAGCATCGCCCTGTCAGTGGCGGCGCAGTTCTCGCTCAAGGCCGGCATGTCGGCACCCGGCGTGCGTGACGCCATGGGCCAGCCCTTTTCCCTGGGCACGCTGATTTCCGTCATGACCAACAAATACGTAGTGGGCGGTTTTGTCCTTTACGGCATGGGCGCCGTGATCTGGCTCGGCGTGCTGTCGAAGTGGGATGTCAGCAAGGCCTATCCGCTCGTAGGTCTGGGGTTTGTATTCACCGTCCTGGTCGGGTTGATGCTAGGTGAGCAGGTTTCAGCGTTGCGCGCTGGTGGCGTGGCCTTGATCTGCACCGGGGTTTTTTTGGTGGCGCAGTCCTGAACACCCGGCACTATGCAAGCCCGTGCATCATGGATGCCGCGCCAGCATGTCCGCCACATAGCGGCTCGGTATGGCATAGGTAATGCCTGACGGCTGGCTGAGTGCTGACTCCCGCGTTCCCTTGACCAGCACCATGCTGATGACGCCATACACCGCGCCACTGCGGGTATCGAACAGCGGGCCGCCGCTGTTGCCGGGGTAGGCCGTGGCGTCGAGCTGAAACACCTGCTGTGGCCCTGAGCGCACACTGCGGATGGCGCGTTCGCTCAGTTGCTGGCTTGTGGGGCTGGGCAGAGCCATGGTGGTGATGGAGGACACCAGGGCCCTGTGGGTGACGGAAGAAAACCCCAGGATGCCGCCAACCGGAAAGCCCATGAAGGCGTATTCCTCCCCTTCACGCACCTGCTCCGAAGGCCCGACCTTCAGCGCCGGCGCCGCCGGCCCATCGATCTGCAGCAGGGCCAGGTCTTGCTCCGGATTGTTTTCCAGCACCCTGGCCTGGCGCATCACCCAGGCGCTGGCGCCCGAGCGCACCTGTACCACCAAGGCCGGCGCTTCGGCGCCCTGGCTGCCGGTAGCCTTGGCCACATGGGCGTTGGTCACCACGCGCAGGCCGTCGCCCACGACGAAGCCCGTGCCGACGTAACGGAAGCGCGGGTTGTCGGTAGCGCTGTAGCTGCCCACCAGCACGACGGATGGCCTGACCCGATCCACGGTATCGGGCAATTGCGCCAGCGCGCTGCCGTGGAGCAGCCACTGCAGCACGACCATGAACAACCATGGAAGTGATTGGCGTATCAAGCTCATGGTATGTCCCTACCTGCTTCGGCGTGTGTTGCCAATGGTGGCCGCGCGCCTCACAGCTGCTTTTTCAGCTGCTCCACCTCGGCCTGGGCGGCGAACTTGTCCCCGGCCGCGGCCAGCTCGTCGAGCAGGGGTTTGGCATCGCTCTTGCGGCTGGCCTTGAGGTAGATTTTGGCCAGATTCAGCTTGTAGCCCAGCTGCTGCGGCTGCATCTGCACCACCTTCTTCTGCAACTCCACGGCCTTGTCATGCTGATTGTCGGCCGACAGCAGCATGGCCCAGGTGTCCATCAGCGGCGGCTGATTCGGCGCCAGGGTGTTGGCGCGCTCGGCGTCGGCCAGGGCGCCGCCCTGGCCCAGCTGGCCCTTGATCCAGGCGCGGTTGTTGAGCGCAATGGCGTTGCCCGGCTGCAGCGCAAGCACACGATCGAACTGGCGCAGGCTCTCGGGCAGTTCATTGCGTGCCAGGGACTGGTTGCCCAGGTAGAAGGGGAAGGTGGCGTCCTTGGGGTGGGCGCGCGTCCAGTCGGCGGCCCAGCGCTCGGCGTCCGGCTTCTTGCCCGCCCCCTGCAGCGCGGCGTACAGGCGCACGGCGAGTTCGGGGCTGTCGGTCTGCTTGAGGCCCTTGCGGAAGGCCGCTATGGCCTTGTCCCAGTTCTTGCCGGCCGCCTCGATTTCACCTTCGAGCAGGTAGCCCACCGCCTCCTTGGGCCTTTGCTTTTGCACCTGATGCACTATGGCCAGGGCTTCGTCGGGTTTTTTCGCGGCCATGGCCAGGCTGACCAGCCCTTGCTGGGCTTCAAGCAGGCTGGGGTCGAGCTCCAGCGCCTTGCGCAGCTTGTTGGCCGCGGCCGCCTGGTCGCCCGCCATCAGGTAGGCGGTGGACATGCGCAGGTAGGGCTGGGGCGACTGCGGCTGCAGCGCCGCCATGCGGTTGAAGCTGGCCTGGGCTTGATCGAATTCCCCGTTTGCCGCTTGAGCACGTCCCAGCGCGTCAAACATCGGTGGGCTCTCAGGCAAGGCGGCCACTGCCTTCTGTGCCGCTGCCAAGGCCTCTTTGGGTTCGCCGCTGCGCAAGAAGTACTCCACCAGCAGATGGTGCGCCTGTGGGTTCCCAGGTGCGGCCTCGACGGCCCTGCGCAAGATACCGACCAATTCGGCCTTGTCGGCGCCATTGGCGGCGCGCAACTCGGCCAGTACCTGATAGGCCGGCACGTTGCCGGGCTGACGCTGGATGGCTGCCTCCAGACGGGTTCGTGCCGCGTCCGGGTGTTTTTCGGCATTGTCCAGTCCCGCCAGCACGGCGATCGCGGGGAAATAGTTGCCATCGATCTGCAGTGCCTGCTCCATGGCCTTGCGTGCGCCAGCGGCATCCCCCTTTTGCAACAGAGCGCGGCCGCGCAGGAACGGCGGTACCACGTCACCGGGCCGCTTTTTTTGCAACGCATCGATGGCCTTGAGGGCCTGGTCGGTCTTGCCCTGCTGCAACAGGGTACTGATCTGCGCCATGTCACCCGCCACGCCTTCGTCGGGGGCGGTTACGCCTTGCGCGCTTACCAAACCCGGCGGCAGGCGGTTATCGGACAGGGATGTGCGTTGAAGAAATTCTTGCTGCCTGACACCGGACTCATTGGCGGGCTGACCGGTGGCACCGCTGCCCGCCGGCGCCAGCGAGACTGCTGCCAGGCAGGCCGCGGAAAAAAGTGAGCGTGACAGGGGAGTCTTCATGATCATCCTCAATGGTAATGTTGCCGTGCAAGTGCTTGCCACCGCTTCAAGCTTCATAGCTATAGCGGCAAGCGGGTTTTACAACAGACCCGGCTTGGCCTGTGCATGGCGGATGATAGTTTGCCAAGCAGCCGGCACCAGTGCGATCGTGCGGCGCCTCACACAGGCCCCATGTTGTGGTCGAAAGATGTTGCCAAATGGCAACTTTTTCTAGCCAGTTGCAAGTACAACCAGTACAGGCCTTTCCAGGCAAGATACACAACCACCCTGCAATGACGCAGCTCTTCAGGTTGCGAGCCTGCTCAGCAATCACCCCGCACGGACTGCTGAAACGCGCCGACAACCCGACCAGGCGACGCCATCCGCTTGATGATCATCAAGGTGCTTGCCAGTCAAATTGGCACCCTCTCGCCCACACGCCAAAGAAGCATTTAGCAATAAATCTGACTAAATATTCCAGTGAATCTGCCGTCATACAAGATCATGGACGTTGGTTGAGCAGCAAGAGTGCTCTCTCACTTTTTTTGGCATGTACCGCCTATCAATCAGGCCGTACCGCAGCGCCAAAAACACCCCCCAGTCGTCCTAACACCAGCAGGAGCGCCGCGCATGAATGCCGTTTTGCATCCACAACAACAGTTCTCGGTCCAGTTCTCGGGCCAGGCCGTACAACCTAGCCGCGACAAGGCATTGTTTGCCGCCATCGAAGAACTGCGCTATCAAGTCTATTGTGAGGAATGCGGCTTTCTGGCGCCCCAGGACTACCAGGACAAGCGCGAGACGGATGAGCATGACGCCAGTTCGGCACACTTTGCAGCCATGAACCTGCATGAAGATCTGGTGGGCTATGTCCGCCTGGTCTTCCCCGATGCGCTGCAAAGCTTTCCATTTCAAACCCATTGCGTCTCGCTGCTGGATAGCGTGATCCTGCCGCCACCGGCACAGGCGGCCGAGATCAGCCGCCTGATGGTGCACAAGAACTATCGCCGCCGCCAAGGCGAAAGGCCGCCAGCCGGGTTTTCCTCGGCCGAACCCGAGGCCCCGCGCGCCAACGACCAGCGCAATCCGTCGCCGCAAATCATGCTCACGCTGTACCGTGAAATGTATGTATATAGCGTGAATAACGACATTCGATATTGGTATGCGGCCATGGAGCGCTCCCTGGCGCGGATATTGACGCGCATGAATTTCGGTTTTCAGCAGATCGGGCCATTTACCGACTATTACGGCCCGGTCGCTCCTTACGTCGCCGACCTGCGGGTACTTGAATATCAACTCGGCCAGCGCGACCCCGCGCTGCTGGCCTGGATGCGCGCGCCACTGGCATAAACTCGCGGGCATGAGCCTGCTCTCGCTGCTACCCTCCGGCGCCATACGCACCTTGCGCCGCGTGCTCCTGAAACAGGGGCGCCGCATGGGCGGTGCGCGCATGCAGTCCAGCTCCCAAAGAGGTGCCCTGCGCGCCTGCATGGACGCCGCCAGGCACAGCGCGGCCTACCGGGCGCTGCTACAGGAAAACGGCATAGCCCCAGCAGGCATTGGCCCCCGCACCGACCTGGCCAGCCTGCCCGTGCTGACCAAGGCCAACACCTTTGAACGCTTCACACTGGCGCAGCTCGCGCGCCCCCTGCCCGCTGCCATGCTGGCCGACGTGCTCACCAGCTCCGGCCGCGGCGGGCGCAGCTACGGCTTTCGCCTGACGGCGCGCGCGCAGTACGAGGAAGCCTGGTTCGATATCGACCTGGGCCTGCAGGACATCTTCGGCGTGGACGACAGGCCCACCCTGCTCGTCAACTGCCTGCCCATGGGCGTGGTGTTCCGCTCGCGCGCGGTGGCCGTGGCCAATGTCAGCGTGCGCGAGGACATGGCCTGCTCCATCCTGCGTGACGTGGGCCCCGGCTTTGCGCAAACCCTGCTGTGCACCGACCCGATGTTCATCCGCCGCCTGCTGGACGAGGCGCAGGCCGTGGGCGTGGACTGGCGCGCCCTGGGCACCAGCGTCATCCTGGGCGAGGAGGTGCTGGTGGAGGCCCAGCGCGACTACATCGCCGCGCGCATGGGAATCGATATCGACCACGACCCGCAGCGCCTGGTGGGCAGCTCGTTCGGCGTGGGCGAGTTGGGGTTGAACCTGCTGTTTGAAACCCGCGAAACCATCCGCATGCGCCGCGCCATGCGCGGCAACGCGACGCTGGCGCGGCTGCTGTGCGGGGGCGCGGTGCCGGACGCCCTGCCCTCGGTGTTCTGCTACAACCCGCTGCGCACCCACCTGGAGGTGCTGAACCCGGACGCCAATGGCTTTGGCGAGCTGTGCATCACCATGCTGGGCGCCGGCAACGTGATTGCCCTGCCGCGCTACGCCACGGGCGACATGGCCAGGCTGCTGCCGCTGCAGGACGCGCAACAAGCAGCGGCGCTGGCCGGTGTGCCAGCCCCCTGGCTGCCCATGGCACTGGTGCAGGGACGCATCAAGGATCGCCCCGCCGGCATGCCATCGGTGGAGCGCATCAAGGAGCTGATCTATCTCGATCACGCCATTGCCGACCAATTGAGCGGCGCCTTCCGCCTGGAGCGCACGGATGACGGCCAGGCACGCCTAACGCTACAGGCCAGCAGCGCCCGGTCGGCCAGCCCAATGCTGCAGCAAGAAATGGCACAGCTGTGCGCACAGCACGGCCATGAGCGCCTGCAAGTGTGTGTACTGGGGCCAGAGCAATTCCCATGGCGCCCCATGCTGGACTACGAACGCAAGTTTGACTACGTGAGCACCGCGCCGGTTTGAGCGTCGGATTTTTTTACACGCAGTCTGCGCATTCATTTCCGCACCAAAAAAACTCTTTACTTTCAAAGAGATAATAAATATTACGTTTTCCTGACAGAAGTCATGCTCGTAAGTCCCCCGGCACCCCATTCAACGACATTTGCGTGCAGCATGCCGGTTTGCTGAACGAATCGTTTGAGTATCAAGGCCAGACCGGCACCCCCTCGGGGATGACATGGCTGTGGTTTAAGCGTCGGTTTTTTTTACACTCAAATTCGAGTCACTCTGAATCGGAAAAAAATCTTATTTTTTTTCAATGACTTAGAAATATTGAATTTTCTGGCACGACTCATGCTTCATGCATGACGAGGCGGTTTGAAGCATCAGCAATTGGCCAACACCAGCAACCAGGCAGCCTCATATCCCACCAGCCCCTCGTAGGAGAGCCATCATGAAACATCTTGGAAAGATCCTGATCGCTGCAGGTGCCCTGGCCCTCAGTGCCATGAGCCATGCAGTACCAGTCACCAATTGGGCCGTGACAACCACGGGCGTCTGGTCGTCTTTTGCACCCGGCGGGGTGACCCTGTCCAATGCTGGCCATACATTGAGTTGGGGCACTTCGACTGGGTCAGGCCAAAGCTCGCTGGTCATCACCAACCCGGTTCCAGCCGTGCAAAACGTTCTGACATTGTTTACCGGTGACCCGCTTGACGCTGCCCATATCGCCAATAGCGTTACGCTGACCCACAACAATAACCCGATCACCGGAACCAGCCTGACGGATGCCACCCTGCGCGTATCCGTGTCGCTGCAGCCGACAAACCCGGCCGCCGGCGGCTTCCCGCTGCCAAACATCGACTACCTCATCAAGTTTGTAGAAACACCTAACCAAGCGCCCTGCGCCGCCCCCAGCCCAGCCAACAACCCCTGCAACGACATCTTTGTGCAGGTGGCCGGTCTGCTGAACGAGTCGTTTTTGTACGACGGCCAAACCTACTTTGTGAATGCCTTCCCGACCAACGGTGGCGTGCTGAGTGTGCTGCCCACCAGCGCCTGCACCGCCGCCGGAGTGGGCGCCGGTTGCATCGGCTTCACGACCCAGGAAGGACAGTCCACCCAACTGCCCTTTGGCCTGACCATCTCTACCGAACGGCTGCAGGTACCCGAGCCCGGATCGCTGGCCTTGATCGGCCTGGCACTGGCTGGTGCTGGCCTTATCAGCCGCCGTCGCCGCAACACGTGACGGCCTGACCGGCACGCGCCGCACGTCGGCGCGTTGCCAGCAAAATCAGAACGGGCTCGCCTTGGCGAGCCCGTTCTGCGTGGTGCGCCCGGCATGGGCGAATACCCGGCCTGTGCATTCAGAAGCGGTAGCCCACGCCCACCCCCACCAGCACGGGGTCAACCTTGAACTTGCCGATGCCGCCGCTGACGGTGGTGTCGATGTAGAGCTTCTTCACGTCGAAGTTGAGCGACCAGTTCTTGTCCAGCGCATAGTCGAAGCCCACCTGCAGGGCCGGGCCCCAGCTGCTTTTCTTCACCGTCAGCGCGCCGCCGGCTATGTTCACATTGGAAAAGCGCGTGTAATTGATGCCCGCGCCCACATAGGGCTTGAACGCGCCCATGCCGGTGAAGTGGTACTGGCCCAGCAGCGAGGGTGGCAGGTGCTTGAGGGTGCCGATCTGGCCGCCGTTCAGGCGCACGTCGTGTTTTTGCGGGTAGGTCAGAACCAGCTCGGCCGCGAAGTTGGGCGTGAAGAAGTACGACACATCGACTTCCGGGATCCACTTGTCGTTGATGCTGACGCCGGCCGCGCCGGCGGCGCCACCGTTGGAGATGTCGAGATGCACGGCGCGGGCGCGCACCAGCCATTGGCCGTCTTGTTGCTGCGCATACGCCGCGCCGCTAGTGGTTGCACACAGGATGGCCAGCGCCAGCAGGTTCTTTTTCATGTTCACTCTTTTCTTTGGTTGAACGGGGACAGCCCCCGTGCCTCCATTAGGCCCACCAACGACATGGTCAACTTTGTCTTAAATCAAGTTTCAAGACCTTTTGGTTTCTATGTCGTCAAATTGTCCATAGGCATATACCCTCAATTTTTTGCAACGCTTGGCACATGGCGGCACAATGCCAATCCATGAAGCAGAACACCCCATCTACCTGGACTTGCGCAGCCGCCCTGCTGGCTTGGCTGTTGACGGCCTGCTCCGGGCCTTCGGCTCATGTGGGCGTGGGCGTGCCCGTGGGCCCGTTCAGCGTGGGGGTGGGCGTTGGCTCGGGCGGCGTCTCTGCCGGCGTGGGCACAGGGGTTGGACCAGTGGGCGTTGGCGTGGGGGTGCACCAGAGTGGCCAGGTGACGGGGCATGCGGGCGTGGGCGCCTCGGTGCCCGTGGGCAATGCGCGTGTGGGCGCGGGCGTGGGCAGCTCCACCGTGCTGCACGACCCGAACCAGCCGCAGCCGCCCGCGCAGATAGCGCCCGAGCGATCAACGCCCGCTGGCGCGGCCCCCATGCTGTGGCGCGATGCACAGGGGCGCATCGTGCCGGACTGCCAGGTGCGCGGCGGCTGCCAGCCGGCCGCAGGTCAGTAAGCAGCGATCAGCCCACCCACTTGCGCGCATTGCGCCAGATACGCATCCAGGGGCTGAGGGCGTCCAGGCCACCGGTGGCGGCAAGGTCAGTCCAGCTCATCTGGATGTTGCGGAAGGCGCGCTCCGGATGCGGCATCATGGCAGTGAAGCGGCCGTCCTGCGTGGTCACGGCCGTCAGGCCGCCGGGCGAGCCGTTGGGGTTGAACGGGTACTGCTCGGTCGCCTGGCCGTGGTTGTCCACGAAGCGCATGGCGGGCACCACCCGATCCGCGTTGCCGCGGCGCGCAAAGTTGGCATAGCCCTCGCCGTGCGATACCACGATGGGCAGGCGGCTGCCGGCCATGCCCTGCAGGAACAGGCTGGGTGAATCCAGCACCTCCACCATGGACAGGCGCGCCTCGAAGCGGTGGCTCTGGTTGGTGGTGAAGCGCGGCCAGTCCTGCGCGCCGGGGATGATGTCGGCCAGCTCGGCAAACATCTGGCAGCCGTTGCACACGCCCAGGGCGAAGGTGTCGCCGCGGCCGAAGAACTGCTGAAACTGCTCGGACAGGCGCGGGTTGAAGGTGATGGAGCGCGCCCAGCCAATGCCTGCGCCCAGCGTGTCGCCGTAGCTGAAGCCCCCGCAGGCAACCACGCCGGCAAAGTCAGCCAAGCGCGCGCGGCCGGCCTGCAGGTCGGTCATGTGCACGTCGTAGGCCTCGAAGCCGGCCTCGGTGAAGGCGTAGGCCATTTCCACATGCGAGTTCACGCCCTGCTCGCGCAGCACGGCCACCTTGGGCCTTGCCAGGTTCACGAACGGCGCTGCCACGTCCTGCAGCGGGTCGAAGCTGAGGCTCACGTGCAGGCCGGGGTTGGCCGCATCGCCCATGGCGGCGTGCTCACTGTCGGCGCAGGCGGGGTTGTCGCGCTGTTGGCAGATTTTCCAGCTGACGGCGTCCCAGACCTGGTGCAGATCGGACAGCGTGGCGCCAAACACCTTCTTGGCGTCGCGCCAGACCTGCAGCTCGCCCTTGCCTGCCCCCACGGGCGATGCGGCGGGGCGCGTCTTGCCTATGGTGTGGCTGCACTGGATCAGGCCATGCTCGCGCAGGGTCTGCATGACGGCGGTGCGATCGGCGGTGCGGATCTGCAGGACGACACCAAGCTCCTCGTTGAACAGCGCGGCCAGGGTTTGGGCGTCGCGCCGGCCGCTGACCTGCTGCCCCCAGTTCTTGCCCTCGCCGCTGTCCATGCGGCTGTCGCTGATGCCGTCGCCCTCGGTGAGGAGCATGTCCACGTTCAGCGCCACGCCCAGCTGGCCGGCAAAGGCCATCTCGGCCACGCTGGCCAGCAGGCCGCCGTCGCCCTTGTCGTGATAGGCCAGGATCTGGCCCTGCTGGCGCAGCGCGTTCACGGCGTTGACCAGGGCGATCAAGTCCTTGGCGTCGTCCAGGTCTGGCGTCTGGTCGCCGCTCTGGCCCAGCACCTGACCCAATATGGAGCCGCCCATGCGGTTCTTGCCGCGGCCCAGGTCGATCAACACCAGGGTGCTGTCCTCCTCCTTGGCATCGAGCTGCGGCGTGAGCGTGCCGCGCACGTCGGCCAGCGTGGCAAACGCCGTGATGATCAGGCTGACGGGCGAGGTGACCTTCTTCGTCTCGCCGCCCTCCTGCCACTGCGTGCGCATGGACAGGCTGTCCTTGCCCACGGGGATCGAGATGCCGAGCTGCGGGCACAGCTCCATGCCCACGGCATGCACGGTGGCGTACAGGTCGGCGTCTTCTCCGGGCTCGCCGCAGGCGGCCATCCAGTTGGCCGACAGCTTCACGCGCGAAAGCGCTATGGGTGCGGCCAAGAGGTTGGTGATGCTCTCGGCCACCGCCATGCGGCCCGAGGCCGGCGCGTTGATGACGGCCAGCGGCGTGCGCTCGCCCATGGCCATGGCCTCGCCGGCAAAGCCCTGGTAGTCGGCCAGGGTCACGGCCACGTCGGCCACGGGCACCTGCCAGGGGCCGACCATCTGGTCGCGGTGCGTCAGGCCCCCCACGGCGCGGTCGCCAATGTTGATCAGGAAACGCTTGGAGGCCACCGTCGGGTGGGCTAGCACCTCGATCACGGCCTTCTCCAGCGGCAAGCCGTCCAAGTTGATGGGCGCAAAACTGCGCTGCACGGTTTGCACGTCGCGGTGCATCTTGGGCGGCTTGCCCAGCAGCACGTCCATGGGCATGTCCACGGCGGGTTGTGCGCCGGGCGTTGTGCGTTGTGCGCCGGTCTGCAGATCGATGTCTCCCACCCGCAGCTGGCGCTCGTCCGTGGCCACGCCGACGACGGCGAACGGGCAGCGCTCGCGCTCGCAGAAGGCCGTGAACTGCGCCAGCGACTCGGGCGCGATGGCCAGCACGTAGCGCTCCTGGCTTTCGTTGGACCAGATTTCCTTCGGGGCCAGGCCGGATTCCTCCAGCGGCACGGCGCGCAGGTCAAAGCGCGCGCCGCGGCCGGCGTCGTTGGTCAGCTCGGGGAAGGCGTTGGACAGGCCGCCCGCGCCCACGTCGTGGATCGCCAGGATGGGGTTGTTTGCCCCTTGCGCCCAGCAGTGGTTGATGACCTCCTGCGCGCGGCGTTCGATCTCGGGGTTGCCGCGCTGCACAGAGTCAAAGTCGAGCTCGGCCGCGTTCGTGCCCGTGGCCATGGAGCTGGCCGCGCCGCCGCCCATGCCGATGCGCATGCCCGGGCCGCCCAGCTGCACCAGCAGCGTGCCGGCCGGAAACAGGATCTTCTTCACATGCTGCGCATCGATCGTGCCCAGGCCGCCCGCGATCATGATGGGCTTGTGGTAGCCGCGCGTGATGCCGCCCACCTGCTGTTCGTATTCGCGGAAATAGCCGCACAGATTCGGCCGGCCGAACTCGTTGTTGAAGGCCGCGCCGCCCAGCGGCCCCTCGGTCATGATCTGCAAGGGGCTGGCGATGTGCTCGGGCTTGCCCACCTGGCTGCCCCAGAGTTTGGAGACGGTGAAGCCGGTCAGGCCGGCCTTGGGCTCGGAGCCGCGGCCGGTGGCGCCCTCGTCGCGGATTTCGCCACCCGCGCCGGTGGCCGCGCCGGGGAAGGGCGAGATGGCCGTGGGGTGGTTGTGCGTCTCCACCTTCATCAGCACATGGTGGATGCCACTTTGTTTTTGATAGCTGGTAGCGCTTGTCTGGTCTGCGCTGGAGTCGAATTTGGCAAAAAATTGCTCAACGGCGCTGCCCTCCATGATGGAGGCGTTGTCGGCATAGGCGACCACCGTGTGCCGGGGCGAGACGGCCTCGGTGTGGCGGATCATGCCGAACAGGGATTTGTCCTGCGCCACGCCGTCGATGGTGAACTGGGCGTTGAAGATCTTGTGCCGGCAATGCTCGCTGTTGGCCTGGGCGAACATCATCAGCTCCACGTCCGTGGGGTTGCGCTTGAGGCCCGCGAAGGCGTTGACCAGGTAGTCGATCTCGTCGTCCGCCAGCGCCAGGCCCCAGGCCTTGTTGGCCGCTTCCAGTGCCTGGCGCCCGCCTTGCAGCACATCGACGAAGGCCATGGGTTCGGCAGCCAGCTCGGTAAACAGGCGTTCGGCCTCGGCGCGCGTGGCGACGACCGATTCGGTCATGCGGTCGTGCAGCAGCGCGGCAACCTGCTGCAGCTGCGCGGCCGACAGCTCGGGCTTGCCGCCCAGCAGTCCGCCCTTGAGACTGATGCGGTATTCGGTGATGCGCTCCACGCGGCGCAGCTGCAAACCGCAGTTGTGCGCGATGTCGGTGGCCTTCGACGCCCAGGGCGACACCGTGCCCAGGCGCGGCGTGACCAGCAGCACCGCGCCATCCTGCGCGCCGGTGTACGGGTCGCCGTAGTTCAGCAGCGCGGCCAGGCGTTCCAGCTCGGCCGGCGTGGGGGCGCTGCCCTGCGCCACCAGGTGCACATGGCGTGCCGCCAGGCCGTCGATCTTGGGGTGTATGGCCTGCAGCTGGGGCAGTAGTTGCTGGGCGCGGAAGTTGCTGAGGGCATTGCCGCCCTCCAGCTGGGTGATGTGCAAGCTCACGGTAGCGGCCTATTTGGGTACGTAGAAAAGGCAAAGGCCGCCGGGCCTGGTGGCCGCTGACTGGGGCCACCCGCCCCGCGGCGCGTGATTGTGATTAGCCCGCCATTTTACCGGCTGCGACCTGCATTCAAGCCCATTCAAGCCTGTTGCCAGCAGAATGCAAATGCGAATGGGATAATTTACGCCATGAGCAGTTTCACCATCAAAGACGCACCGGGCATTGCCGCCATGCGCGAGGCCTGCCGCCTGGCCTCCGAAGTGCTGGACTACATCGCCCCGCACATCAAACCCGGCATCACCACCGGCGACATCGACCGCCTGGGCGCCGAATGCATGGCGGCCCAAGGAACGGTGTCCGCCACCATCGGCTACCAGCCCCCGGGCTACCCGCCCTACCCGGGCCACCTGTGCACCTCGGTCAACCATGTGGTGT
>JAFEER010000240.1 GCA_018240985.1 Pseudomonadota bacterium | reverse complement strand
CAACTGGAGCCGCAGCCTTCAGCCCCAAAGGGGCGAGGGCGATCGGTTGCGCCGGTATTTCTCCCTCTCCCTCTGGGAGAGGGTGGGGGTGAGGGCCTGCGGCTTGATCTGAGATATGTCGCTATTCATGCGGTATTGGCCTCAAGCACTTATGTACCAAGCGTTAACAGCTGCATTTTTGATAGTGCTGGGTGGGACATAATGCCGGCCGCAACACCCGCCAACCGCCTTACCGGCCTGCCGCCCGTGGTGGGTTCAGGCACGCGCGTGCTGGTACTGGGCAGCTTCCCCGGCCGGGCCTCGCTGGCGGCGCAGCAGTACTACGGCCACCCGCAAAACCAGTTCTGGCGCATCCTCGCCGCCCTGTGGCCCGAGCACCCCATGCCGGGCCGTGATGCCTACGCCGCGCGCTGCGACTGGCTGCTGGCGCGCGGCCTGGGCCTGTGGGACGTGTATGCCGCCTGCGAGCGCGAGGGGAGTCTCGACACCAGCATCCGCAACGCGCGCCTGAACGATTTCGCCGCTGTGCTCGCGCAGGCGCCGCGGCTGGCCGCCATCGCCCACAATGGCGGGGAAAGCCACTCCCACGCCAAGGCCGTGCGCGCCGGCCTGGGGCTGGATGCCGGGGCGCGCATCGTGTCGCTGCGCCTGCCGTCCACCAGCCCGGCCAACGCGTCGTGGAGCTTTGAGAGAAAACTACAGGCCTGGCGCGACGTCATGGCCCGATTTGGATTGATAGACCCTTGACCCGCAAGAAAACCACCGCCACCGAATTGCCCGAAGTCAGCGTCTCCGACGACGGCGAGGTGCGCCACCTGCACCTGGGCACGCCCTGGATACAGGGCTCCATGCGCATCGATGCGCCCTTTGACCTGGAGCTGGAATACGTGCAGCGCATGATGGCCTGGCTGCTGTTCGTGCCGCCCCAGAGCGTGGCCAAGCGCCACGCCATGCAGCTGGGCCTGGGCGCGGGCGCCATCACGAAGTTCTGCCGCAAGAAGCTGCGCATGTGCTGCACCGTGGTGGAGTTGAATCCGCGCGTCGAGGCCGTCTGCCGCGCCTGGTTCAAGCTGCCGCCCGACGGCCCCATGCAGCGCGTGGTGCTGGCCGATGCGGCCGAGGAAATCAAGAAGCCCGAATGGAGCGGCACGGTGGATGCGCTGGCGGTGGATCTGTACGACCACGAGGCGGCCGCGCCGGTGCTCGACAGCGCTGCCTTTTACGCCGACTGCCGCGCCCTCCTGACCGAGGACGGCTGCCTGACGGTGAACCTGTTTGGCCGCGCGTCAAGCTACGAGAGCAGCCTGGACAAGCTGGCCCAGGCCTTTGGCGACGATGCCCTGTGGGCCTTCAAGCCCACGCGCGAGGGCAACACCGTGGTGCTGGCCCAGCGCACGCCCACGCGGCCCAAGCGTGCCGAGCTGGTGGCGCGCGCCGAAGCCATTCAGGAGCGCTGGGGTCTTCCTGCCCCGAAGTGGCTGCGCGTGTTCAAACCCGTAGCCTGAACCTTGTATCGTTAAGCCATGACCACCGCCACACGCCAAGACACTGGGCACAAGCCCGCCACCCACCAGGGCCCGCTGCAATGGCGCCGCATCGTGGACTGGCTGCGCGCCGATGGCGCGATCAACGCCGAGGAGGCGCAGCGCACCATCGCGCGCTGCGCCCAAGCCGAAAGCAGCCAACACCCGTTGGTGCGCCTGGGCAACCTGAGCATGCTGCGCGCCAGCGACGGCAAGCCGCTGGACGTGGACATACTCGCCGAATACGTGGCACAGCGCTGTGGCTTGCCCTTCTTGCGCATCGACCCTTTGAAGGTGGACGTGGGCCGCGTGGCCGACGCCATGAGCGCCAGCTACGCCGAGCGCCACAAGGTCTTGCCGGTGCAGGTCAGCGGCAGCGAGGTGGTGGTGGCCACGGCCGAGCCCTTCATCGACGACTGGGTGGCCGAGGTGGAGCGCCAGACCAAGCGCCAGGTGCGCCGCGTGCTGGCCAATCCGCTGCACATCACGCGCTACACGGCCGAGTTCTACGCCCTGGCCAAGTCGGTGCGCGAGGCAAGCAAGAGCGGCGGCAGCGCCGGCGGCAGCACCTTCGAGCAGCTGGTCGAGCTGGGCAAAACCAACAAGCAGCTCGACGCCAATGACCAGGGCGTGATCCGCGTGGTGGACTGGCTCTGGCAATACGCCTTCGACCAGCGCGCCAGCGACATCCACCTGGAGCCGCGGCGCGAGCAGGGCGTGATCCGCTTTCGCATCGACGGCGTGCTGCATGCGGTCTACCAGATGCCCATGGGCGTGCTCAGCGCCATGGTGGCGCGCATCAAGCTGCTCGGGCGCATGGACGTGGTGGAAAAGCGCCGTCCGCAGGACGGCCGCATCAAGACGCGCAACCCGCGCGGCGACGAGGTGGAAATGCGCCTCTCCACCCTGCCCACGGCCTTCGGCGAGAAGATGGTGATGCGCATCTTCGACCCCGACAACGCCGTGAAGGACCTGGACGCGCTGGGCTTCACGCCGCACGACGCGCAGCGCTGGGAGCAGCTCGTCAAGCGCCCGCACGGCATCATCCTGGTGACCGGGCCCACGGGCTCGGGCAAAACCACCACGCTGTACTCCACGCTCAAGCGCGTGGCCACCGAAGAGGTCAACGTGAGCACGGTGGAAGACCCGATCGAGATGATCGAGCCCAGCTTCAACCAGACCCAGGTGCAGCCGCAACTCGACTTCACCTTTGCCGAGGGCCTGCGCGCCCTGATGCGCCAGGACCCGGACGTGATCATGGTGGGCGAAATCCGTGATCTGCAGACCGCCGACATGGCGGTGCAGGCCGCGCTCACCGGCCACCTGGTGTTCTCCACGCTGCACACCAACGATGCGCCCAGCGCCGTCACACGCCTGATGGAGCTGGGCGTGCCGCCCTACCTCATCAACGCCACGCTCTTGGGCGTGCTGGCGCAGCGCCTGGTGCGCACCCTGTGCAAGCAGTGCCGCCAGCAGGACGCAAGCGCCAACCCCAAGGCGCTGGCCGAGATGATCCGCCCCTGGAAGCTCAGCGGCGGCTACCGCGCCTACAAGCCCGTGGGCTGCGTGGACTGCCGCATGACCGGGTTTCGTGGCCGCATGGGGCTGTACGAGCTGCTCACGGTGAGCGAGGCGCTGAAAACCCAGATCCACCAGGCGCCGTCCATCGACGCGCTGCGCCGCCAGGCCGTGCAGGATGGCATGCGCCCGCTGCGCCTGGCCGGCGCCCTGCGCGCGGCCGAGGGCCTGACGACGCTGGACGAGGTCATAGCCGCCACACCGCCGCTGGAGTAAACCGCACTTGTGCGGGAGCGCTACCCCATGAGGTGCCCCTCGGCATTGGGGAAAGTTTGTATTTCTCGGTAGGTGAAATCCACATCGTAAACCGCTGCCCGAAGTCTCACAATCGCCGGTGGTATTGCTATTAGGAGACCTTCGTGAAAATCAAGAGTCAGAAAGACTTTTTTTCCGGCCTGATGTTCCTGGCAGTCGGTGTGGCCTTCGCCTGGGGGGCCACCACCTACAACGTCGGAACGGGCGCCCGCATGGGCCCAGGCTACTTCCCGCTGATACTCGGCGCTTTGCTGGCCGTCATTGGCGCGGTCATCATGTTCAAGGCCACCGTCGTCGAGTCGGTAGATGGAGACCCGATCGGCAAGTGGGCCTGGAAGCAGATCTTCTTCATCATCGCCTCCAACCTGCTGTTCGGCGTGCTGCTGGCGGGACTGCCCAGCTTCGGCATACCGGCCATGGGACTGATCATCGCCATCTATGGCCTGACCTTCGTGGCGGCCTTGGCGGGCCACGAGTTCCGCTTCAAGGAAGTGCTCGTCCTGGCCACCATCCTGGCCGTGGGCAGCTATGTGGCATTCATTTGGGGGCTGAACCTGCAGTTCCCCGTCTGGCCCAGCTTCATCGCGGGTTGAATGGAGGAACCAGATCATGGAATTGTTTGAACATCTCTCGCTGGGTTTTGGCGTCGCGTTTACGTTTCAGAACCTGATCTACTGTTTCATCGGCTGCCTGCTGGGCACGCTGATCGGCGTGCTGCCCGGCGTGGGCCCCGTGGCCACCATCGCCATGCTGCTGCCCGCCACCTACGCGCTGCCGCCCGTGGCCGCGCTGATCATGCTGGCCGGTATTTATTACGGCGCGCAGTACGGCGGTTCCACCACCGCCATCCTGGTGAACCTGCCGGGCGAGTCGTCCTCGGTGGTCACGGTGATCGACGGCTACCAGATGGCGCGCAATGGCCGTGCCGGCCCGGCACTGGCGGCCGCCGGCATCGGTTCGTTCTTCGCCGGCTGCGTGGGCACGCTGATCCTGGCCGCCTTCGCGCCGCCGCTGACCGAGGTGGCCTTCAAGTTCGGCCCGGCCGAATACTTCTCTCTGATGGTGCTGGGCCTGATTGGCGCCGTGGTGCTGGCTTCGGGCTCGCTGCTCAAGGCCATCGCCATGATCGTGCTCGGCCTGCTGCTGGGCCTGGTGGGCACCGACGTGAACTCCGGCGTGGCACGCTACAGCTTCGACATCCCTGAGCTGACCGACGGCATCAGCTTCACGGTGATCGCCATGGGCGTGTTCGGCTACGGTGAAATCATTGCCAACCTGTCCCGGCCCGACGAAGAGCGCGAGGTGTTCACGGCCAAGGTGCAGGGCCTGTTCCCCACCCTGGAGGACTTCAAGCGCATGTTCCCGGCCATGATCCGCGGCACCGCCCTGGGCTCGGCCCTGGGTATCCTGCCCGGCGGTGGCGCCCTGCTGTCGGCCTTTGCCGCCTACACGCTGGAGAAGAAGACCAAGCTCAAGCCCGGCGAGGTGCCGTTCGGCAAGGGCAACATCCGCGGCGTGTGCGCCCCCGAGTCGGCCAACAACGCGGGCTCGCAGACCTCCTTCATCCCGCTGCTCACGCTGGGCATTCCGCCCAACGCCGTGATGGCGCTGATGGTCGGCGCCATGACCATCCACAACATCCAGCCCGGCCCGCAGGTCATGACCAGCAACCCCGAACTGTTCTGGGGCCTGATCGCCTCCATGTGGATCGGCAACCTGATGCTGATCGTGCTGAACCTGCCGCTGATCGGCATGTGGATCAAGCTGCTGTCCGTGCCCTACCGCTGGCTGTTCCCGTCCATCGTGCTGTTCTGCGCGGTGGGCGTGTACTCAACCAACAACAACACCTTCGACGTGTGGCTGGTCGGCGCCTTCGGCTTCATCGGCTACCTGTTCTACAAGCTTGGCGTGGAGCCCGCGCCGCTGCTGCTGGGCTTCATCCTCGGCCCGATGATGGAAGAGAACCTGCGCCGCGCGCTGTTGCTGTCGCGTGGCGAGTGGAGTGTGCTGGTCACGCGCCCGCTCTCGGCCGGCCTGCTGGCCGCCGCGGCCCTGCTGCTCATCATCGTGCTGCTGCCAGCGGTGAGCAAGAGGCGCGAAGAGGCCTTTGTCGAGGAATGACGCAGTTCGTCTAGTCCCCCTGCATGCACGGCACCTTCGGGTGCCGTGCTGCGTTATGCGGCCTGCCGCCTGCCGCTCGGCACACAATAGCGCCCCATGCCCCTGGATCACCTTCTCGCCCAACACCCGCAGCGCGCGAAGCTGCACAACGAAATCCACGCCCGCCCGCCCGAAGCGCTGGGAACGGCCGTGGCCATCACCCATGTCGTGATGTGGGCCGACGCCGCGCAGCGCGACGCCAGCCGCGCGCACCTGGCCGCCCTGCTGCGCGACCAGCACCAGGCCATGCCCGACGCGCACAGCACACATCTGCGCGCCGACCTGGGCGGCTACCGTCTGCGCTGGGAACTGCACACCGAATTCGTCACCTGGACTTTCAGCGTGCCGCTGCTGGGCGATGCCGGCAAGCAGGGCCAGCTGGCGCCTGCAAGCGCCGCCGTACCGCGTGAGTGGCTGGCGCAGCTGCCCGGCCAATGCCTGTGCCAGCTGCAGCTGTGGGTGCTGCCCACGCGTGAGTTCGACAAGCCGCCGCAGCTGTCCGCGCTGCTGCGCGAAGATTCCCTGGTCGCGTCCAGCGTCGCCCATGGCCATGGCGACGTGTTCACGGACTTCTGCATCCATGCCGACGGCAGCTCGCGCATGCTGCTGCTGGCCGGCAGCATGGCGCCACGGCGCCTGGGCCGGCTGGTGCAGCGCCTGCTGGAAGTCGAGACCTACCGCATGGCCGGCCTGCTGGGCCTGCCCGTGGCACGCGAGGCCGCCGCCGTGCTGGCGCAGGCCGAGCGCGAGCTAGCCGCCCTGGCCGACGCCATCCGCTCGGCCGACCGCGACAGCGAGCCCGAGCTGCTGAACCGCCTGACGCGCCTGGCCGGCCAGGTAGAGAGCCAATACGCATCCACCCAGGCGCGCTTTTCCGCCAGCAGCGCCTACTTCGAACTGGTGGATCGGCGCATCCGCGACATTTCTGAATCACGCTTGGGTGGCATGCAGACCATTGGCGAATTCATGGATCGTCGCCTGAGCCCCGCGCGCAGCACCTGCGAATGGGTGGCGCGCCGGCAAAACGCCCTGAGCGAGCGCGTCTCGCGCATCAGCAACCTGCTGCGCACGCGCGTCGAGATCGAGCAGCAGCAAAGCAGCCAGGCGCTGCTGGCCACCATGAACCAGCGCCAGGATCTGCAGCTCAAGCTGCAATCCACGGTGGAGGGCCTGTCGGTGGCCGCCATCACCTACTACATCGTCGGCTTGGTCAGCTACCTGGCCAAGGGCGCGCAAAAGCTAGGCTGGCCCTGGTCGCCGGAGAGCACGGCGGCATTAGCGATACCGCTGGTAGCGGGCAGCGTCTGGTGGTCGCTGCGCAGCCTGCATCGGCGCATGTTCAAACACTGATCAACTCACAAGGAGCAAGATATGGACTTAGGAATCGCCGGCAAATGGGCCCTGGTATGCGGCGCCAGCAAGGGCTTGGGCCTGGGCTGTGCACAGGCGCTGGTGGGCGAGGGCGTAAACCTCGTCATCGTCGCGCGCAGCGCCGAACCGCTGCACGCAGCAGCTGCGCAATTGATAGCTGCTGGCGCAGATGCATCAAGCGTTATTGGCCAAAAACATGCTAAACCCCAGGTGCTCGCCGTGGCCGCCGACATCACCACGCCCGAGGGCCGTGCCGCCGCCTTTGGCGTGGCCGGCGGCCCGGGGCGCGACTTTGACATCGTCGTCACCAACGCCGGCGGCCCGCCCACCGGCGACTTTCGCGACTGGGATCGCGACGCCTGGATCAAGGCAGTCGATGCCAACATGCTCACGCCCATCGAGCTCATCCGAGCCACCGTGGACGGCATGGCCGCGCGCGGTTTTGGCCGCATCGTCAACATCACCTCCAGCGCCGTGAAGGCGCCCATCGACATCCTGGGCCTGTCCAACGGCGCGCGCAGCGGCCTCACGGGCTTTGTCGCCGGCGTGGCCCGCGGCAGCATCGCCGCGCGCGGCGTCACCATCAACAACCTGCTGCCGGGCAAGTTCGACACCGACCGCCTGGCCGCCACCCTGCAGGGCACAGCCAGCAACACGGGCAAGAGCCTGGAAGACGTGTGCCGCGCCCAGCTGGCCGCCGTCCCCGCCGGGCGTTTCGGCCAGCCGCAGGAATTTGGCGCCATCTGCGCCTTTCTGTGCAGCGTGCCGGCGGGCTATATCAACGGGCAGAACATCCTGGCGGATGGAGGGGCATATCCGGGGACGTTCTGATGGGGCTCGTACGTGATTTATCAGGTTAACCCGCTGTGTTCAGCCACTGCCGTAGATGGCCGGTTGCGATGAAATATTCGGTGTTTGCTATATTGCAAGACCTGACGGGGGGGCTAATGGGTAACCCCGAATCTCCCTAGCTCAGCGGCGCGCCGCTTTTGGCGCGTCCGCTGGTGTGCCGGGTTAGATTGCTGCTTGAGGATGTGTGCCTCCAACGCGATAGATTGGCAGCCATGAGTCCGACGAGAACAGTGTGGTAGTGAGAAAGAAAGTCGATACGCTCGTCTGAATCCCCGGGCGCGATAAGGTTCTTTCCTCCTTCGTCGGGCCCAGGCAGGAAGCCGCGTTCCCCCACAATCGTAGAAAGTCTGTCGAAAGTGTCACGCGCTTGTGGATAATCAGGGATGCACGAACTGACCATCAATAGTTCAGCCGTCAAATCCCAGTTGTCTTGGCGAGAAAAAATATTTATCCATGACGGAAGCCAAAGCGCAACGTATTGCACCACTGTTTGTGGCAAGCGCTCTACTGTGCGCCCAAAATCGCTGACATAGAATATTTCGTGGGTCAATGCATAGGCGCTATCGTGCTCAATGAGCCATGGCTCTGGCCGCTTTGCGCACCACATTCCTGCGATGCTTTGAGATCGAATTTTCCCAATTCCAAGCGTGCCGAGAGCATGCTCAAAGTCTAATCGTCGCCAGTTCGGAAACTGTACGGCTTCTGAAAAATCTGTTCTAGCTAAATATTTTAGTAATTTCAGCGTTTCACGGTGTTGGAAGCCGTGTCGGTAAAATGATGAGTAGATCGAAGTTAAGATGATGAGGTCAGGACGAGATAACAAAAGATTGTGAATTAGTTGTCCGCGATCTAGTTGAAGCCATGCCCATTCCATTAGCACGTACGCGTCTCTCTGTTTTGATATGCCGCGAATAAGCACATCGCAGGCGAGAACCAACTCACCTAACGGCTTTAGTAACTGAAGGGCATGAATTGCGTCTGTGGCATGGGCGAGCGAAAATTGTTCTCGGCGATTGATTATCCAGCTCAGCAGTGTATTTTCAACTATGCGAACGTTCTTCATTTGTTAATAAGCGTCTGCTCAAAAATTGATAGATCTTATATTCCCATAGGACGTCAGGTGCCCCTATATTATGAATAACGTTCCGCAAATGTTTGGAAACCTGCTTGATAAAAACCTGTGAGGCAGTGTTAACGTTTTGTTCTGGTCGGTACTTGGTCATATACCTCAGCAAAGAAAATAAGCGGATACTTTGCAGGTAGTTACAAAGATGAAGTTGAATGCATAAAGTTCGTAGCAATTGTAGCTGGCTAGTTTTTATATTTACGTTGGTGTCCCCGCTGGCTACTGCTCTAACTAAGTGTGCATAGTTCTCCGGCCCGCTTTTCTCTTGAGTTACTTTGCTACTTGATTTGAATGTGACCCCTAGAGTCTGGTGGAGCATGTTTACTAGTGCATTGTGAAACGGGCCAGAGTGCGGGAGTGCATCCGCGTACACATCAATAGCCGCAAGAATGGTGCGCTCAGCTGATACTGAGGGCTTTGCCCCGTGAATGTGATAGCAAAGCAGTATGTCGACAGCATATACCGCGACAGAAATCAATCCCTCGGTGGATCGAACATTGACTGTGAGTCTCTGGTCAATCATAGAGGGATTGGATAACAACAATTCAACTTCCGACACGGTTGTCAATCGATTCGTACCCACTTCCAATCAAATCTAACGATCAAAGCCGGGAATACCGGCGTCCCCAAACCAACTGTTGCCTTGAGGTCTTTGATCTTGTTTCGCTCCTCGATCGTAAGTGCGTCGAGATCGCCAGCAGAAAGTAGTTTCGAGACAATTTTCTTTTGCTCCGCAGTTGCTTTGAGCTTGCTCAAATCGACCTCTACTCTTGCACCCTCCGGCCCCTCAAGGGTGATTTTCGGATTCACTGACATCGAATGTTTCTTCGTAGCCATACTTGTCTCCTTTTTCTATGCTATGCTAGGTGGGTTGAAAGTAACCTAAACGCGCCTCAGCGGCGCCCGATTGCGGGCGTCCGCTACAAGCGTTTGTTAGGCCGCTACTTGGAATAAAGGAAACCTGCCTTTGCATCGTCTTCCTTATCCCCTATCCGGCGCTAGTCCGATAAGGAGCGAGTCATCATCTCTGCTTACGGCTTCGCGTAGTCTGAAGACTTGATCGAAGACCGCGTTGATATCGAGCTTGGCCAAGTCAAGAAGAGTCCACATCTGCTTGCCCATTGCATCTCGAAGTCCTGAATTGAGCTTGGGTGGAAGATTATGAGCTATTACTCTACGAATAATCTCATTGATCACAAATGCCGAAAATGTCCCCCAAGGCCCAAAATATGACAGGAGCGATAACGCGATTACGATGCAGTCAACCTTAAAGGGCTCAATCTGCAGGCTAAGTATTTCAGGGGTAAGGACGATCTTGCCATCCGGTTGCAGCCTAGGTGTGATTCCGATCTCAATAGTTGAAGCCCCATTTACGCGATTCGTTGCCCATAGCATGCCGACGGTTGATCGACCAATGCAAGGGACATCGATGCTAACACTTCCGCTACCGGTGACATAGAAGTCAATACTAAGGACTATCGTAGCCCTAGAATCCGAGAGAGTTGGAGTGGCACCGAAAAAACCGATCGTGTAGTCATACATCCATCCAATGAACCCATTGTCATTTGCAAAATCATTTATTGCCGGGTAGGGTCCAGACGTAATTTCCCTTATTGTAGACTGAGGTAAGTAGAGTGCGACGTCTGTAGCAACGTTAGTTTCCACAGGCCACGGCGGATTGCGTGGCGGAGGAATTTTGGCTTGAACGGGAAGCGTGCCCGCAGTGTCACTGTCGAAGGTTGGCGATAGAGGCGCGATGACAGCATCGGGGAGGGGGGAGGCGCAGTGGCACCGCTGCGCTTCATCAAGGTGCCATCCGTCTCTGGCAATTATCAGTAATCCGTCGACAATTGCTGCAACTTCCGCCTGCCCATTGAAGACTACAGCTGGGAATAAGGAATGAAGGTCAATGCTCGGCGATCCCGAGAAAATATTATTAACCGCAGTCGGAGCCACTGAGCCCTCAACGAGTCCCTCCAATCTAGCGATGTCTAGTTCACTCAGTCCGAGGATCGCCGCATTTACTGTCCTATTCACCGCAGGGATTCGAGTTGTACTGAAATCTATGTTGACATCACCAATCGAAAGAGATCTATAGCTTGCGACCCCCGACGCGCTTACCTTGCTAATGTCAAGTGTGATACTGAACAGGTCAACCGAAGAGTCGCCCGTCTTAGTCACGGAGAACTGCACTGAAAAGGGATTTGTGCTTTCGAAGAAGAACTGGCCGCCCTCTGCCCCAGCAGGAGGAAGGACGATGTTCCATCCAGCACTGGCGGGGGCATAAGTGCAATTAGTGATACCGATCTGCACAACCCCTGCAGAATCGGGATATGTCTGAAAAAAACCGACGTACTTTGCTAGGGCAGCTTGAAGGCGACGAGTCAGCAAGTCGGTCAGTAATCGCGTGCTAATCAGAACGGCCGGATCGGTATTCGCCTTGGCGGCGATGAGTCGGTGGAGTCGAGTGCTCATCACTTGTCCCTCTGGTGGTGGAAATTTGGATACTCGTGGCCGAAGGTCAGATGCGATTTGAAGAAAACCAGTACAGTTCTTCAGTGCATTCGTCGACGTCGCAGTGCGGCGGAACTGGAATTAGACAACTGTGCTCATACGAAAGGTAGTCGGATTACAGGACAGGTTATCCGTTTATTGTAGACAAACCATCTTGGACGTCCGTTTAGTTAACCTAAAAATTCACGGATCACGCAGCACGCTACTACACTAATTTCACATGATGTCGACTGTGCTAGTTCATTAGGCGCTATTGGCTTGCACGATGTCAAGTCCAGAATGCGTTCTACTACTGCAACTCTCAGCATGATGCCGTTCACCGACAGGCCTGCCATCGACCCAATCGCAGCCGTTTTCAGGGCCTGGGCTTGGGATGTGCGGCCAGGTTTCAGCCCTGCTGGGCGCTACGGCCCAGCCACAGGAAGGAGTTTGGCGCCATCTGCGCCTTTCTGCGCAGCGTGCAGGCGGGCGATATCAGCGAGCACAAAATCTTGGCTGATGGGGCGTACCCATGGCACATGCTGATGCCGCTCAGGCAGCACTCAGTTCCTTGGACAACTCTGGGTGTTTGACGATGAGCCGCAGCAAGCACAGCACCCCGCCAGGCGGTGCAAATCGCCCCTGTTCCCAGTCCCGCAAGGTCGCCAGAGGCGTTGCAATTCGCTCAGCAAATGCTGCTTGTGTCAGGCCCGTTCTCTCGCGCGCCTGGCGTACAAGGATTTGCTCAGGCGTGGTTGCCCGACCTATTCCGGCGTTTGCTTCAGCCAGCGCCTGACGCAAATTAGGCAAGGGTGCGCCAGCATCGGCCTCGATCGCCTGCGCCACTTTTTCAATGTCGAACTTCCTGCTGCCCATGTCACACCACCTTCTTGATTTGCGCTGCAAGCATGTTTGCCCGGTCGGCTTTGGCATACACAGCTACCAGCAACACGATTTCCTGTTCGGTCAGGTTGAAGTAGATCACTCGCGCACCGCCTGACTTGCCTGTTCCACTGCGACTCCAGCGAACCTTGCGCGCGCCATCCGCGCCCGGGATCACATCCCCTGCCAACGGGTTCGCTGCAATCCAGTCGATGAACTCCAGCCGCTCGGCCTCCGTCCATAGTTTGTCTGCCTGTTTCTGGAAGGTAGGCGTCTCAATAACCGTGCGCATGCAGCGATTGTACGGGTATTCCGTACATCAGATATCCACTGCGACAGGTGGGCACCGATGGATGGTTGGCGCTGTCAGCTCCGCCGCACCCGCCCACCAGCCTTTGGCGCCGCCGGTTTGCGCGCCGGCGCCTTGGGCTTGGGCGCGGGTTTGGCCTGGCTGCGTTCCAGCCACATCAGGGCCTCGGCCTGGCTCGTGAAGTGCTGCAGATAGCCGGGGGAGGTCTCGCGCATCAGCGTCAGGGCGCGGTGCAGCAGCAGTTGTGAGTTGAGCGGCCCCGCCTGCTTGGGCAAGGCGCTGTGGGACTGGGCCACGCGTTGCTCGGCGCGCAGTTGCGTCCAGGCGGCGCGGTGCTGGCGCACTATGTTCAGGTCGCGTGTTGCATTGACGGCATTGGGTGCGGCACTGGCTGGCGCGGCATCGTTCAGCCGTGCCAGCAGGGCGTGCAGGGGCTGGGCGCGTGGGGTTGGCGCCGCGATGACTTGATCCGCAGATCTGTCAGCAACTGCCGTCAGTTCGTCCACCAACTGTTGCAGACGCGCTTGCAGCAGTCGCAGCGTGGTGCCTTGGTGTCCGGTCATGCGCCGCGCCAGGGCTTCGATGCGGCGCCAGCGCATGGGGTCGATACTGGGCAAGCCTTGGGCGCGGGCACGCTCCAGCAGCTGGGCCGTGGCCTCGTCCTGCGGCGGTGTGACGTCGTTAGTCACTCGCCTTTTCCTGATTCGCGGCAGGCCCCAGCTTGGGGCGCGAGCCCTCACCCCCACCCTCTCCCAGAGGGAGAGCGGGTAAAGCGCGCGCGTCCGATCGCCCTCGCCCCCTTGGGGAGAGGGAGGGGTGAGGGGCCTCCGCGGCAGGTATCTGGTCAGGCGCCTTTCCCTGGGCGCTGCCGGCATTGCTGGCGCCGGCGCTCTGGCGCGGCATGGGGGCGATTTCGACACGGCGGTTCTTGGCGCGGCCGGCGGCGTCGGCGTTGGAGGCCACGGCCTGCTGCGCGCCGAAGGCGGCGGCAAACACGGCGTCGGGCGGCACGCCTTCGTCGATGAGGGCGCGCGTGACGGTGAGGGCGCGCTGGGCGGACAATTCCCAGTTGTCGGCAAAACCTTTGCCGCCGCGCATCGCGCGGTCGTCGGTAAAGCCGCTGACCATCAGGATGTCCTGGCGCGCCTGCAGCCAGCTGGCGAGCGGAGCGGCCAGGCTTTTGAGCAGGGCGCGGCCCTCGGGCTGCAGCTCGGCCGAGGCCAGCTCGAACAGCACGCTGCCGTTGATGCCGATGCGCCCGTCCTGCAGCGTCACGCGGCCAGCGGCCAGCGGGCCGGCCAGGGCTTGCTCCAGCGTCTGCAGGCGTTGGGCCTCGGCCTGGCGCTGCGCAATCTCGTGTTCCAGCCGCGCCGACAGCTCGTACTGCAGGCCCAGCGCGCAGACCAGAATCAGCACAAAGGCGCCCAGCAGCCCGGCCATCAGGTCGCCAAAGGCAGTCCAGACGGGCAGGGCGCTGTCGTGGTCGGCTTCGTCCAGGGTGCTCATGGTGTGGCCTTGTTCTGCTGCGTCATGCGGCTGCGCCTTCGGCCGCGCGTTCGCGCGCCAGGCGCTGCAGCTCGCCCACGATGTGCTGTTGCGACGACAGGCTGAGCTCGATCACCTCGCGCGCCTGGGCCACGTAGTAGGCCAGCTGCTCGTCGCTGCGCGTGATGGTCTGCGCCAGCGTGGCGTCCAGCTGCTGCAGGTGGCCGCCCAGCTGGGCGTTGGATGCGCCAAACGACTGCACCGCCTGGCCAAAGGCGTCGCCCAGGCTGGCGATCTCGGTGGCGCCGGCGCTGATCTGCGCGGCTGCATCGGCCAGGCGGTCGCCATCGGCCTGCAGGCGCTCGTCAAAGCGCGCCGCGCTGCGCTCCAGCAGCTGGGCCGATCCGTCCACCAGCTGGGTGATGGCCTGGCGCTGCTCGGTGGATGCGTGGTTCACGCGCTCCAGCAGCGTGCCCACGG
The DNA here is from genome assembly GCA_018240985.1 of Pseudomonadota bacterium. Lineage (GTDB taxonomy): Bacteria > Pseudomonadota > Gammaproteobacteria > Burkholderiales > Burkholderiaceae_C > Alicycliphilus. Next base: position 14,993 of record JAFEER010000240.1, on the reverse strand, counting down.
TGCCCAGCAGGCGCGCGCGCTCGTCCAGCATGGCGTTGTCGCGCGCCATGCTCTCGTTGAGCTTGTCGCGCAGCTGATCCATCACCTCGGCCGCGGCGCGCGGGGCGGCGGCTGCGGCATCCAGCACGCGGCCGATTTCGCCGATGGTGCTTTGCGCTTGGCTGGCGGCCTGGGCGCCCATGGTCTGCGCGGTATCAGCCAGCGCTGCCAGCACGGCCTGCTGCTGGCGTGTGCCGTCGGCAGCGGTGTGTTGCCATTGCTCCTGCAGTTGGGCGGCCAGGTTGGACAGTGCCGTTTGCCAGCTGCCTTGGCGTTTTTGCTCTTGCTCTGATAGCTGTTCGCGAAGATGCAGTGCGGCTTTTTCGGTGTTTTCAGTCAGCAAGCGGGTTTGCGCGGCGAATTGCGCGCTGGTCTCCGTCAGCTGGCGCTGCAGGGCATCGGCGTGCGCCTGGCTGGTGCTGGCCTGCTGCGCCAGCAGCGCCTGGCCGCGTTCGGCCAGCTGGTCTGTGGTGCTGGCAAGTCGGGCAGTCTGCGTGCTCACGGCCTGCGTGGTCTCGGACAGGGCCGCCAGCAACGCCTGCTGCTGGCGTGCGCCATCGGCAGCGGTGTTTTGCCATTGTTCCTGCAGCCGGGCCGCCAGGCTGGTCAGCGAGGTTTGCCAGCTGTCCTGCCGTTTTTGCTCTTGTTGCGATAGCTGCTCGCGCAGATGCAGCGCCGCTTGCTCGGCGTTTTCTGCCATCAAACGGGTTTGCTCGGCAAATTGTGCGTTGGTGTCCGTCAGCTGGCGCTGCAGGGCGTCGGCATGGGCCTGGCCGCGCTCGGCCAGCTGGCCCGTGGCGCTGGCCAGCTGCGTACCAATCTGTCCCAGCAGCGCGGTGGATCGGCCCTCAAAGCCGCGCGCAAAGTCCGCCAGCGCGCCCTGCAGCTGATCCGTCAGCGCAACGTGCGTTTGCTGCTGGCCCGCCAGCGCCTGCTGCCAGTGGCGCGCCACATCGGACTGGTGCGTGTCAAAGCGCTGGGCCAGGCTGTCCAGGTGCTGTTGCACGCTGGCCGACACGCGCTCCTGCAGCGCCTGCGCCTCGCGCGCCAGGCCGGCCAGCGTGGCTTCCACCGCCGGTTGCAGGGCAGCACCGGCGGCGCGGGCGCCGTCGGCCAGGCTGGTGTTGAGGGCCTGGCCCACGGACGTTGCCAGGCCGGTGTAGGCCACTTCGGCCTGCTGGTGAAAGCGCTCCTGGCTCGCCAGCAGGCGCTCTTGCGCAGCGCCGTGCTGCTGCTCCAGCTGCGCCGCCAGTGTCTGTAGCCGTTCGGCCAGCAGTGGCAGCGCCTCGGCCTGACGCTGCATCAACGCAAACGACTGTTCGCGCTGGTGCGCCGGTGAATGGATGCGCAACGCGCCCGCAATGGCGCTGTCCAACTGCTGGCTGGTTTGCAGGCGCTCGCGCCGCGCCAGTGCCGACAGCAGGCCCAGCATGGCCGAGGTGGCCACGCCCGCCAGCGATGTGCCAAAGGCCACGCCCAGGCCCTTCACGGGCGCTGCCAGCGAGGCGCGCACGGCGGCCAGGTCGCTGGCACCTTCCAGCGCCAGGCCGGTGCCGCGCAGCGTGACCACCATGCCGGCAAAGGTGCCCAGCATGCCCAGCAGCACCAGCAGGCCCGCCAGATAGGGGGTGAGCGCGGGGGCCGGCAGCGCGCTGCGCGTGCCCTCGACGCGCTGGCGCACGGCCTGGCGCAGCGCCGGGTCAATGCCCGCCAGCCATTCGGCCAGCACCGGCGCGGGCTGGTTCAGGCGGTCAAGGGCCTGCGCCAGGCTGTGCGTGCCCTGCCGAAAGCGCGTCAGCTCGCCCACGCCCAGCAGAAAAAAAGCGCCGATCACCACGGTGACCGCCAGGGCCAGCGGGTGGCTGCCGGCATAACCTGCGCCCACCCAGGCCACGGCGGCCAGGCCGGCCAGAGCAGGAAGGGCAAAGCTGGAGAAGGAGAAAAAACGGTTCATGGGAAGAAAGAGTTCAAACGGTGCGCAGCGCCGCCAGCAGGCCTTGAATGGGTTGCCAGCGCAGATCCAGATCGGCGTGCAGCATGGAATCCAGCTCTTGCTGAAAACGGGCTTGCCAGCCAGTCTGGGCGGCCGGTGTGGCTCCGGCGCCCAGCTGGGCAAAACGCTGCTCCAGCTGCGCCGGCATTACCGCCAGCAGGCGGCGTTCGGGCTCGCCCAGCAGGCGCTCCATCACCGCGTCCAGCGCGGCCAGGCGCGCCAGCGCGGGCGAGCGCAGCTGCAGCGCACGCCGTAGCCGGGCACGCAAGGCGGTGATGCGGTCGTCCATGTGCTGTTGCTGGGCCATGTAGTGGCGGCGATAGGTGGGGAAGTCAAACGTGGTCTCTTGCGGTGCAGCGGCCTGCGCGATCCAGCCCGCCGACACGCTGCGCCGCTGCGGGCGCGGCGCTTCGCGCCAGGGCGCGTCGTTCACCAAGGCCCGCGTCAGCAGGTCATGCACGCCCTGGCAGTCGGCTTGCGCCCCCTCGATGGAGGCATCTTCGTCGGCCGCGCGCGGCGCCACGGCCACAGCATCCTGCAGGGCGTCAAACAACGGCTGCGCGTCAGTCCAGCGCAGCCAGCCGCTCAACTGGTCGATCAAACCCGTTGCCGTGCCGGCGTCCGGCTGGCCGCGCCAGCCAGCCAGCAGGCGCACCAGCGCTGCGTCGGTAAAGTGAATGCGCTGCGTCCCGGTCATGCAAAACCGGCGAGTCTACACGGTGCGTGCGGGCGAGGATGGGGTGACTCAAAGCGCTCACTGCACCGGTGCCGGGCTGCTCGCCGGCTCTGCATTGCCCGTCGCATCCACCAAAAACCGCGCCAGCCGCGCCGCCGCCTGTGGCAGCTGGGCCAGATCGCGGCCGGCCAGCACCAGCTGCCGCTGCGCCCAGCCGTCGGTCAGCGGCACGCGGCGCAGGCGGCCGCTGGCGGCTTCGCGCTCGGCCACCGCGCGCGGCACGACGGCCACGCCCGCGCCCAGCGCGACCATGCGGCAGACGGCTTCCAGGCTGCCCAGGCGCACGCGGCAATCCCAGTCGTCCTGCAGGCGCCGGGCCTGGGCGGTCAGCATGGCTTGCAGCGCATGGCTTTCGGGCAGGCCGATGAAGGGCTGGCCCAGCGCGTCGGCCAGCGCCACGCGGCGGCGCCCGGCTATAGGGTGGCCGCGCGGCACCACCAGCGCCAGCGGGTCGGCGCGCAGCGCGGCGGTGTCCAGATCGCGCAGGTCGGCGGCGTCGGACAGCACGGCCAGATCGGCGCGGCCGCGGCGCAGCGCGTCGGCGATGTCGGCGCTGGGGCGCTCGTCCAGCGCCAGCGTGTAGCCGGGGTGCGCCGCCAGAAAGCGCGCCAGCAGCGGCGGCAGGTGCACGCTGGCGGCCGAGGTGTTGGCCAGCAGGCGCAGGTGCGCCTTGGGGCCGTGCGTGTGCTGGGCCAGCGCGGCCTGCAGCTGGTCGAGCTGCGCCAGCACCCGCTGCGCCTCGCGCGCCAGGGTCTGGCCGGCGGGCGTGGCCTGCACGCCGCGCCGGTCGCGCAGCAGCAGCGGCGTGCCCAGGGCGTCCTCCAGCGCCCGGATGCGCGCGCTGGCGGACGCCAGCGTCATGTGGCTGCGCTCGGCGCCGGCGGTGATGCTGCCCTGCTCGTGCACGTGCAGGAACAGGCGCAAGTCGATCAAGTCCAGGCGCATGGGCAACATCCGATAGCGGGCATGGGCGCAGGCTAGCACGTCAGCGACGTGAATAGGCGTCAGCCTCAGCCGCAGACTGAGCCTGGCTGTGGCGATGGCGCAGTGACTTGGCGTGCTGCCCCGCCCAGAATCGGCGCATCCCAACCCGTTTTGCACCGATTGCCATGTCCGCCGCCCAACTGCTTTCCGACCCCCATCTACTGTTCAGCGTCGCCGTGTTTCTGGCCGCCGGCGTGGTCAAGGGCGTGGTCGGGCTGGGTTTGCCCACGCTGGCGATGGCGCTGCTGGCGCTGCGCATGCCGCCGGCGCAGGCGGCGGCGCTGCTGATCCTGCCGTCGCTGGTCACCAACGTGTGGCAGATGCGGCCCTGGCGCACGTTGCCGGCGCTGGCGCGCCGCCTGGGCGGGATGCAGGTGGGCGTGGTGCTGGGCACGCTGGCCGGCGCCTGGTGGCTGGGCGCGCCCTCGGGCGCCTGGGCCGTGGCGGCGCTGGGCGCGGCGCTGATCGCCTATGGCGGCTGGGGCGTGTCGGGCGCGCACTTGCCGCGCGTGTCGGATACGGCCCAGCGCGTGGCCGGCCCGCTGGTGGGCGCGGCGACCGGGCTGGTGACGGCCGTCACGGGCGTGTTCGTGGTGCCGGCCGTGCCTTATCTGCAGGCGCTGGGCCTGGCGCGCGACGAGTTGGTGCAGGCCATGGGCCTGTCCTTCACCGTGTCCACCGTCGCGCTGGCGCTGGGCCTGGCGCTAAACCAGCAGTACCCGGCGGCGGCGGCCGCGGGTTCGGCCGTGATGGTGGTGCCGGCGCTGGTCGGCATGCAGGCCGGCCAATGGCTGCGCCAGCGGCTGTCGCCGGCGCGCTTCAAGCTGTGCTTCATGGCCGCGCTGGTGCTGCTGGGCGCGTGGATGGTGTGGCGGGCGCTGTGAGGGCGGTGCCCCGCATGTTCTAAGGAAAATCAGCCACCAACCCAGTAGCCACCTGCGCTGACAGCTACTGTAAGAATAGCAATCGATGCACCGCTTCAGGCCCGCACGAACAGCGTGACCAGCGGCTCGTCGCCCAGCAGCTGGCTGCGGTGGCCATGCAGCGCCGGGTTGAACGTGGCGCCCGCCGGCAGCGTGTCGTTGGAGTAAAAGCACTCGCCCGGCCCGAACACGCGCGTGCTGCCGTCCTGCAGGCCGATTTCCATGCGGCCCTGCAGCACCACCAGCCACTGCGGCGTGGTGGTGCAGTGGAATCCGCTGGCAAACCCCACGGCGCTCTGGCGGAACTGGCAGCCGCCCGAGGCCTGCAGGGCAGACAGCCGGGTGACGGGCGTGCCCTCGCCCAGCGCCAGCGGCTCGTCGCGGAAACGGGCGCGCCCGTCGGTGTCGGTGAACAGCACGGGCAGGGTCAGCGTGGTCATGGGCATTCAGCGTCCAGAGAAAAGCGAAGGCGCCAGTGTAGGAGGCGCGCTCAAATCAATCGTCAGCGGCAGCTACGCCTTGACGGGATACCGGCTGGAAATGGCGATGCGGTTCCAGGTGTTGATGACAATCGCCAGCCACTCAATGGCAGACACTTCTGCCTTGGAAAGATGTGACGCGGCTTGCGCATAGATCGCATCCGGCACCTGGCCTTCAGAGATCAACGTAATTGCCTCTACCAGCTCCAGCGCGGCGCGCTCTTTGGGGGTGAAGTACTCGGTTTCCCGCCACGCCGCAACAACGGCGAGACGATCACTGGACTCGCCGCTGGCAAGCGCATCACGCGCATGCAGCCTGACACAGAAAGCACATTGATTGATCTGGGACGCGCGCAGACGCAAGAGATGCGAAAAGCCCTCCGCAATGCCTGCGTTGGTCAAGGATTCGGACGCAAGCCGTTCTAGCTGCATGACGGTCTGATACAGCGCCGGTGCCGACTTGCCAAGGTTGATTCTTTCGGACATTCGATCTCCGATCTATTTTTCTGCCGTGGATATTAATCGGGCTGGATTTCCAACCGCAGTCGCACCTGCCGGCACATCGCGTGTAACGACACTTCCGGCACCAATGAGTGCATCGTCTCCGATGCAAACGCCCGGCAAGATGATTGCCCCAGCCCCGATCCAGACATTGCGCCCAATGCGGACTGGGCGACCAAACTCCAGACCCGCCGCCCTCTGTGCCGGGTCACGCGGATGGTCGGCCGTCAAAATCTGCACGCCAGGCCCAATTTGCGTCATGCTCCCGATCTCGACTTTCACGACATCAAGAATCACGCAATTGAAATTCAGGAAGGCACCTGCGCCAATCTTGATGTTGAAACCGTAGTCGCAATGGAATGGTGGGCGGATCACGACGCCATCGCCCACGGCGGCAAAGCGTTCGACCAATAGTTTGTGCCGCTCCGCGGGTTGCTGATCGAGCGAACTGTTATAGCGAACCATCCACTCCTGTGCCGCGGCTTGATCGGCCTGGATTTCAGGGGCGCCCGCGTGGTACAGCTCGCCGGCCAGCATTTTTTCTTTTTCTGTTTGCACAAGTAAATTCTTCGTGATCCTATGGGTCAGACGTGCTTAACGCGCTGTATTCAACCGCCGCAGTAGGCGGTCGGTTGCGACGAATAGTCAGGTCACACCCGCAATCTGCTTCAGGAGTTGCGCCGTCTCTTCAGGCATGTTGCTGGCTACCATGTGATTCGTGGGTAGCTCGAAGTAATTCCAGGCGCTCGACATCTGCGCATGGCGAGCGGCTCGCCAGAAAGCTGCATTTCCCGGGTCTGATTCGGGCGACCGCGTTGCCTTGATGTATGTCCGCGTGAAACCGAATTGCTCAAGCGGTTGTGAGAGGTAGACCGGTTCAGTAAAACAGCCCTTGGGGTGAGGGGTGCGGCGGACACCCATCCACTCGCCTTCGGTTGGGTCGTCGTACTCTCGCAGCGGGCCAGTCACCAGCCAATCTTCGCCGAGCTCAATCTTCGACCTTCCCTTGCCCCTGGAGTGGCTGAACACAGTTTCGCTGTTGTTGGGGACGAAGGCATCGAGAAAGACAAGATGCTTGATACGCTCAGCGATGTGTTCGAGACAGCCTGTCACTACGAAACCACCGTATGAGAAGCCAACCAGGACGATCTGGTTCAGATCCTCGTAGAGGATGTGATTGACAACGTCCCGTACATGCGTACTGAGGTTGATCAAAGGGTTGGCGAGATGAATGCGCTCACCAATCCCGGTCAAGCACGGCGTAGCAACTTCATGCCCGCTCGCGCGAAGAAGCCTTCGCACATGCCGAAAGCCATGGGCACCACCCCAGGCTCCATGAACGAGGACGAACGTTGCCATGTGAGTTCCTTGGTCGAAAGTGCTCGAGGTTCAGGCAGTGCGGTCAACGCCTGACTTCAGCGACTGTCGCAGGCAGTGTGATGGAAGGAAATGTTTGGGTTCATTTCGCTGCCGGCGGAACCGACGAAATGTAGGCCATGTGTTCTTCCCAACCGTGGAGGCAAGACTGGAAATCGCCCCACTGGCATATTTGCTTGCTCCGTCGTTTAAGCGCAAAAACGTGGTTTGGGGAAACACCCACTTCTTTATATGCGTAAAAATCTGTAGTCGAATCGCCGTAGGCGTAGGCGATGTTCCAGCCTCGCACTTTATAGCCTTGCAAGATATTTGACTTGTAGGTGTCAGGGTTGTCTCTTTCCTGACTCGTTTGAGCTACGTGCAGTGAACCTGCAGGAAAGTGATTGGTTACGAGCCAGTTGGGCAGACCGGCCTGAGCGATGGGCCAGCGGGTTGTGACATACGCGACCGAGTAGCCCTTGTCCACGTACGCCTGTAGCGCTTGTGCCGCTCCAGGTCGCACTTCGTTGACCGCCATAACGTCGGGTGTCAACGTTCCGTCTATATCAACCACTACAAGTTGGGCACGCTCTGATGGAGGATTCGGAGTCGGTGCTGGTGGAATCTGCGCACACGAAGTTGCCAGCAGCGCAGATACCAGTATAGGTAACAGGATACGCATTTTCTTCTCCTATGTGACGACGAATGAGATGATGCCTAACGCCCATAATCGGCGGGACACGGCCGAAGCTGCCGGCTGTCGACCGTCCGGTTAATGGTGTGAGTTAGGTTGTGCGTTGGTCGCTAGCCGATGAAGTGGACTGTGGTTGGTCTTCGAGTCCCTCGCGACGAGACTCTAGATCTTTTGTGAGAGCTGTTCGGAGCGCACTACAACGGTCGCGAACGGCATCGTAGTCTTCATCGCGGAGGCGTCCACTGCGATTGGAAGTGAGAATTTTCGTGACCGCCTCTTGCAGCGGGCCATACGACTTCTTTCTGGCTGATTCGGACAGGTACATCCCGCCGTCCTCGTAGTACCAAATGCGGAGCTGGTCGCTGAACGCTCGCAGATCCTCGTACGTCACCTCTGGCTTCCGCGGCCAAAATGGGCAGATGCCAGTAAGCTTCCAAAGATGTTCGTATTTTGGAATGCGCTTGTTGCGTAGATCGACATCAATATCTGCAAGGTTCTTCCGAAGTTGTGCCGCCTGCTCTGCAAGCAGTTTCTGGTTCTGCGAGATTCGGTCGAGCCATACCTTTCCCAGCCAAGCCGCGAGGCCGGCGATGACTGCGGCGCTCCCGCCGGCAGCAGACACCGCAGTGGCGATGATTTCGAATGCATTCATAGCAAGGAGGAGTGCAACCTAATGTTAGAAATAATCGCCTGGCCACAACTTATGGGACTAAGGCATCAAGCTCGGGCAGCATGACGACACTTTCCTGCGCGGTGGGTTCATTGCGCACGCCCACAAACACGGCAGGTGACTTGCCGCGATTGACCGCAACATGCGGCACCTTTGCTGGGATGAAGAGGTAGTCTCCTGGTCGTGCCTTTTCCCTGTGCTCAAGCTGTGCGCCGGTGCACAGCTCAACTTCTTCGCCACTCATGAAGTAGAAGGCAGACTCATGGTACTCGTGAAAGTGCGCCTTGGTTCTGCCGTCAGGAGGAATCGTGACGATGCCCAGGAATACTGCCTTCGAACCCGCGGTTTCGGCGCTTATGCCGGGTGCATACACGGAGCCCTGCTTGCTGGTATAGCTGGCGGCGCCTTGAACGACACATCCGAACTTCAACTCGTTACTTTGGGCCACGGGAATCTCCTTGTGAGTGAGCGAACATGCGGCGGCGACGCGCTGGGGTAAACCGTTCCGCCAAGCGGTGCCGGTTCGAATGAATTGTTAACCAAAAGCTCTTTTGGCACCGCGTCTTGCTTGCATTTGAGCTTGCTCTTCTCTGATAGATGCCTGCTCAGCTTTAGAACGCTCCGCCCAGCGAGTAGCCACCTTTTCTAGTTCTATATATATTGTTTCATCATTTCGCCTTTTTCTTATGTAATATATATAGTGTTCGAATGCAGAAAACGTATCTATTACCTTTGCTCCATGAACGGAATAAGCATAGTCGTCGTCGAGGGAATTCGCGTTGATGGCAGCACATAGACGCTCAAACGCACTGACGAACGTCTTGATGGTTATCCACTCCTCAATATTGTCGTACAGCTTAGAGCAAGCCTCGCGGGGGAACTGCCAACTCGGCGGGTTCCGATATCTCTCAACAACCGCCCACAGCGCCCTTTCCGTCTCTTGCGTCGGCAAGACTGACAACAGGGTGTGTTGAGTATTGATTTGTTGCCATTTGGTCTGTTGTCGCATCTGTTCAACGCTTAGCGCAAATTGATCTGCATTGAGCTTGATCTGCTCACGCGTAGCTGAAAGTTGATTTTTCGTCTCACGAATCTGAAGCCAGACTAGCACAAGTCCAACGACGCCGATTAAAGACGCGAAGGCTTGGACAATTGGCGCTATTATAGTTCCCACGAAGTCCCAGTCCATGGCGTATTCTCTCTTGATTGTTGGCTAAAGAATTAGGCACTCTGCAGTGTGCACTGAAACCACTCATACATAACTCCCATAGCTAGTTTTGCATCCGTTTCAAGAATTGTGTCAGGGTGGGCTTTGGTTGCTACGAATCTTGTGCCGAACGAGTGAGGGTGATCATGCGCCTTGCGGTGCGTAAAGGGATTGCGTAACTCCCGAAGGCGGTCAGTGCGATCAAACAATTCCGCAGGCAGAGGAAGGTGTTGACGAGCGGATTTGAGCATTGCCTCGAGTGTCCTGCGATCTTGCGACGGTGCGACACTTTTGAGCTCCTCGCTAAGGGTTTGCTCTACGAACGAAGTGGCGAGAAGGAGCGCGCCAATGAAGTGGCCTGAAATGAAGCAAAGTCTTGCCTCCCCCATCAAGTGGAGGACAGCCATCTCACCGATCACCACGCCAGGATGGGGGCTGTACTGAGCGAGCCACTCAATTCGCTCCGCTCGCGCGTTCCGCGATGACTCATCAGCTCGCGAGAGTGCATCGATTAGATTCTCGCGGGGCGGGTCGCGGGTATCGCCATTGGAGTGCATAACTAGGATTAGACGACAGTAATCGTAGGAAAAAAATTCGGGCTGCGCAACATATTTTCTATATATGCCCCAAGCAGAACCCGTGAGACCTTCGTATAGCCGTATCTAAAATTTCACAAATCGCACAAGATGCAGCACAACCCGACAATGCTCCAATGTACTGCTTCGATAGAAAAAATTGTGAGACTCTGTGCCTATTCGCCTTCATGCGCGCTGCCTCGGCATGCATGTTGAGGACTCTCAGCTGGGCGGGGCGCTGGCCTTCATCCATGGTTCACGCAAACCACCGGCAGAGTCTGGAGCGATGCAGGTCAAGGCATTTGCGACCGGCCCAAAGCCAGGCAGCTATGCCCGCCGCGACGACACCACGATGCCGCCGACGATCAGCACAAACGCTGCAGCGTGGTACAGGTGCGGCGCCTCGCCCAGAAACGCTGCCGACAGCAGGGCCGCAAACAGCGGCGTCAGGTTGATGAAAAAGCCCGCCAGCACCGGCCCCGCGCGCTGCACGCCCGCGCCCCAGAAGCGGTAGGCCAGCACGGCGGGGCCGATGGCGATGTAGGCCATGCCTGCGGCCAGGGGCCAGCCCCATTGGATGGGGATGTGATCCATTGACCATTCGACGCCCGCAAACGCTCCCGACCAGCCCAGGCCGAAGACCATTTGCGCCATCAAAAACGCCGCCCAGTCGCCGCGCAGGCCCTGGGGCTCGCTGGTGCGCACCAGCAGCCAGCTGTACAGCGCCCAGGCGATGGTGGCCAGCACCATGTACAGGTCGCCCGGCACCAGGCGCAGCGCCAGCAGCTCTTGCCAGCTGCCGCGGCTGAGCACCAGCAGCACGCCGGCCATGGACAGCAGCGCGCCCGTCGCCTGCCGGCGCGTGGCCGGCACGCCGAAGAACAGCGTGCCCACGATCAGCATCCACACCGGCGTGCCGGAGCCCACCAGGGTCACGTTCAGCGGCGTGGAGGTTTGCAGCGCCAGGTATTGCAGCGCGTTGTAGCAGCCAATGCCGAACAGCCCCAGGGCGGCGTAGCGGCGCCAGTGTGGCCACATGGGGCTGGACGGGCGCAGCACCTGCCAGGCCAGCGGCAGCAGGATGGCAAAGGCCAGCAGCCAGCGGGCAAAGTTCAGCGTGATGGGCGGGATCAGCGCATGCAGGGCGCGCCCCACCACGGCATTGCCGGCCCACATGAGGGGCGCGGCGGTCAGCATGGCGATGGCGCTTGGCGAGAGTCGTTGCGTCATAGGGTGTGCGACTGTAAGGCAAGGGCGTGTTTTGCGCCTGGGCAGCGGTGGGCGAAACATGGCACGATGCCGCTGGCCGTTCACCAGACGGTGGACGGTTGCAGATTCCCCGTCATTCCGGCGCAGGCCGGAATCCATGGCTTACGTGTAGGGCAAGTGCGATGGATCCCGGCCTGCGCCGGGATGACGATCAAGCCTTTTTGCCGGTTACAGATAGGAGACCAAAACCCATGACCCTCGCCGTACAGATTCGCCAGCATGGCGGCCCCGAAGAGTTGCAAGTCGTTGACGTTCAGGTGGGCGAGCCCGGCCCGGGCCAGGTGCGCATACGCCACCACGCCGTGGGCCTGAACTTCATCGACGTGTACCACCGCACCGGCCTGTATCCCTTGAGCATGCCGGCCGGCATTGGCATGGAGGCCGCCGGCGTCATCGAGGCCGTGGGCGAGGGCGTCACGCACCTCAAGGTGGGTGACCGCGCCGCCTACGCCAGCAACCCGCCCGGCAGCTATGCCGAGCAGCGCGTGATGCCGGCGATGTGTGTGTGCCGGCTGCCCGACGCCATTCCCTTCGAGACCGGTGCGGCCATGATGCTCAAGGGCCTGACGGCGCAGTATCTGCTGAAGAAGGCGCGCCCCGTGGAGGGGCTGGAGCCGGGCGACTTCGTGCTGTTCCACGCCGCCGCGGGCGGTGTGGGCCTGATCGCCTGCCAGTGGGCCAGGGCACTGGGCCTGCGCCTGATCGGCACTGCGGGCTCCGACGCCAAGTGCCAGCTGGCGCTAGACAACGGCGCGGCCCACGCCATCAACTACGCCAAGGAGGACTTTGCCGCGCGCGTCAAGGACATCACCGGCGGCAAGGGCGTGAAGGTGGTCTATGACTCGGTGGGCAAGGATACCTGGGACAAGTCGCTCGCCTGCCTGCGCCCGTTCGGCCTGATGGCCAGCTTTGGCAACGCCTCGGGCCCGGTGCCGCCATTCGCGCCGGGCATGCTGGGCGCCAAGGGCTCGCTCTACGTCACGCGCCAGACGCTGTTCACGCACATCAGCTCGCGCGAGGCGACGCAGTCCATGGCCGACGAGCTGTTTGCCGTGGTGGCCAGCGGCCAGGTCAAGATCCACATCGCCCAGCGTTACCCCCTGGCCGACGTGCAGCAGGCGCACCGCGACCTGGAGGCGCGCAAGACCACGGGCTCGACCCTTCTCACGCTGGCGTGAACACTGTGCCCGACTGGGTAGCCGGCGCGCGCGCCGCAGCCCGCCGTGCGCCGGCAGCGCCGCGCATGGCGCTGCTGGTCGGCGGCGCGCCGGTGGGCTCGGTGGATGGCAGGGTTTTTGAACAAATCGGCCTGCAGCGCCTGCTGGATAAGCGCTATAAGCTATTAATAGTAGAGCATGACGGCGCATCTGCCTGGGCCCTGCAGGCGGACGATGCCACGGCCGCGCTGAACGCCATCGCCGCAGCACTGCGCGCCGCCGGCCGCTGCGGCCCCTGGCGCGACGAGCAGCTGGCCGTATGCAGCGTCGACGGCCGGCGCCTGGCCACGGTGGAGCGCGGCGCCACGCGCGTGCTGGGCCTGGCGACGCGTGCCGTGCACCTGGTGGGCTGCACGGCGGACGGCGCCATGTGGGTGCAGCAGCGCGCGCATACCAAGGCCAGCAACCCCGGCATGTGGGACACGCTGATGGGCGGCATGGTCTCGGCCGCCGACAGCCTGCAGCAGGCCGTGGAGCGCGAGACCTGGGAGGAGGCCGGCCTGCGCCTGGCGCAGCTCGACGGCCTGGCGCATGGCGGCCAGGTGGACTTCGGCCTGCCCAGCGACGAGGGCGGCGGCGTCGGCTACATGGTGGAGCGCATCGACTGGTACCGGGCCACGGTGCAAGAGGCTTGCACGCCGTGCAACCAGGATGGCGAGGTGGAGCGCTTTGCGCGCCTGGCGCATGCCCAGGTGCAGGCGCTGCTGGCGCAGGGCGCATTCACGCCCGAGGCGGCGTTGGTATTGGCGGCGTTCTACGGCTGGTAGCCCCGTCCCTGCAGGAGCGGCGCCCTCGCCGCGATGGGGGTGCTGCAGCCCGGCCGGCAAGATGCCGGCGCTCCCACGGCAGGAGCGGCGCCCCGCCGCGATGCCTGATTCGCGACATGTCTCAGAGAGCGCGTGGCATCCATCACCGCGTCATTCCAGCGAAGGCCGCAATTCTGACGTCACGCACTTGTTACAACGGTAGATTCCGGCTTTCGCCGGAATGACGGTGATCTGAGAGGGTGTGGACGAAATGATCTATGTTGCCAGCCTACTCGCAAGGATACGCGCTTCAGCGAGCCAGATCCAAGCCACGGGGGCCCAGTCAGATCGATCGTGGTGTGCCATGAGACGGCGTGCGCGCTCGTTCCACGCATGCGTGCGCTCTACCACCCAGCGCTTGGCCTGCACCACGAAGCCCTTGGCCACGACCTCGGGCCACAGTGGCTGCTGGGCGTCTTGCCAAGTGCCGGTTGCGCGGTTGCCGGGATGACGCACCACTTCCACGCTGATGCCATGGGTCTTCTCGATGGCCAGCGCGCACTGTCCGCCGTAGGCTGCGTCCGTGTAGAGCTTCTTCAACCCGGGCACCTTGGCGCAGGCCTGGGCCACCACGGGAGCGGCTCCATCACGATCCTGTACGCTGGCAGCGGTGACAGTGACCGCCAGCAGCAATCCCAGCGTATCGACCACCAGATGGCGCTTGCGCCCCTTGACCTTCTTGCCCGCGTCAAAGCCGGTGTTGCCCCCTTGCGCGGTGCTGCGTGTGCTTTGCGAGTCGATGATGGCCGCCGTGGGCTCGGGTGCCTTGCCAATACGCTCGCGCCACTGCTGGCGCAGCCGATCGTGCATGGTCTCGAACAGCCCTGCAGCGGCCCAGCGACTGAAAGCTTTGTACACGGCTGGCCAGGGCGCAAACGTCTTGGGCAAAAGCCGCCAGGCGCAGCCCGTACGCAGCGCATAGCTGCAAGCGTTGAGTATCTCTCGGCGGGCATACCGAGCAGGCGCGCCACGCTGGCCTTCGCGCTCGAACAGATCGCGCACGAGCGCCCATTCGGCATCGGTCAGGTCGGTGTTCATGCCTTTGCCGTCATCGGTGCGCCGATGGGCGTCGGTGTAGCCGTAGCGCACTGGCGCAGCGCCTTGTACGGCAGCGCGTTCGCCGGCGCGACGCAGCGGCTTCAGGCGCTCGATGCCCGCCTGGCGCAGCGCCTTGCGTACCGTGACCGGGTTGACCTGCGTGCCAGTGCGGCGAAACAGCTCCCGGGTCACTTCATCCAGAGACGACCGCGGCATCTGCTGCGTGATCGCGCGCAGCACCGTGACATGTTCGGCGTTCAGAGCCGGGCGTCGTCCAGGGCGCCCAGCTTGGGCTGCTTGCGTTTTCTTGGTCATCTATCACCTCTGCGGCGCTTGCGGGTTGCTGCGCAACGAGGGGATATTTTAATTCGTCTACACCCTCTGAGAGGGTGAGAGGCAATCCCCCATGCCCGCTTTGCGCGCCAAAACACCCCCACTCTTCGTTGCAAATACTCGCCATAGCCCGAGCTATGGCTGCGTTTTGCGCCTCGATTGGTGGCGTTTTG
>JAFEER010000023.1 GCA_018240985.1 Pseudomonadota bacterium | reverse complement strand
GTCCCGCACCTCCAGCAGCTGCAGCAGCGGGTGCTTCTGTTCGCTCTCGATCAGGTACAGGCTGTCCACGGCGCGGGTGATGGCCACGTACAGGGCGTTGACGTAGAACTTCCACAGCTCCAGCGAGCGGTCGCCCTTGTCCCTGGCGCGGCTGTAGGCGAGTTCGTCCTTGCGCAAATCCTGCGCCGTCACCCCCTCGCAAATTTCGGCATAGGCCTGGCGCTGGCCGCTGATGAAGCGGTACAGGATGATGTGCGGGTACTCCAGCCCCTTGGCCTCGTGCACCGAGAACACCAGCGGCGTGCGGAACACGCGGCGCGCCTCGGCCTTGTCCTCGTCGCGTAGCACCAGCACGGCAAACTGGGTGGAGGCGCGGGTGCGCGCGTCCAGCTCGCGCAGCACGGCGTCCTTGTCGGGCAGCAGGCGCACCTGGCCGGCCATGTCGGCGGCGGCGCGCACCAGGTGGTTGCTCTCGCGGTCGATGGAGCCAAAGCGCGCGTGCTTGATCTTGAGCAGCGCATTCGCCACGCGCGTGACCTCGCGCGTGTTGCGGTAGTTGACGGCCAGCACCGACAGGCCTTGCTGCTGCGCCAGCTGCGGGTCGCGCCAGAACAGGCTCTTCACCGCGCTCCACGAGAAAAAATTGGGGTGCACGATCTGGTTGGAGTCGCCGCACAGCATGAACTGGCCGGCGCCGCCCTTGGCCAATTTGAGCGTGCGCAGCACCAGCGCCAGCTGGGCGTTGGTCAGATCCTGCACCTCGTCGATGACGATGAAGTCGTATTCCGGCCGGGCCAGGGCCTGCCATTCGTGCGCGATCAGATTGCTGTCGAACTGCCCGGTCTCGGCCAGCCAGGCGCGGTATTTGCCGAACAGGGCGTAGACGGCCTCGCGCTGCTCGGGCTCGAAGATGGACTGGCGCGGCCCCAGCGCCAGATAGGCCGGCTGCGAGAGCACGCCCTCGGGCTGACTGCCGATGACGCCGCGGAACTCCTCGAAGCAGGGGTGGGCGTCGGTGAAGCGGAAATGCGGGCGATGGCGCTCGAACCAGCCGCGGAAGGCGGCAAAGGTGACCTCGCGCCCCTCGGGCACGCGCAGGGTTTCCAGAAACTCGCGGTAGGACAGGAATTGCGCCTCCTGCGCCGGATTCTCGTAGCCATGGGCCTCGTAGAGGCCGCGCGCGCTCTGCGCCAGCCAGGGCGACTGGGTCACGTACAGCACCTGGCCCTGGGCCTGGCGCAGCTTGGCCAGGGTCAGCGCGGTCTTGCCCGATCCGGCCGAGCCCACCAGGATCAGCGGCGGCGGCAGGCGGTAGATGGCCTCCTGGGCGTCATCGAACGAGAGCGGCTTGTCCAATACATGGAACTCGGCGCGGCCGGGGTGCAGGTAGCGCAGCGGCTCGGCGTCCTGCGCCGCCTGCTCGGGCGTGGCCTCGGGCAGCACGGCGTCGGCATCGAGCTGCGCCCCGCGCAGGAAGCGCGACTTGTCGTAGGCATGGTGGGCGATGATTTCCAGCGCCAGGCACACGGTGCGATCGCCGTGGCGCACGAAGCGCACCAGCAGGCGGCTGGCATCGTCCAGCTTGGCGCGCCAGTAAGGCGTGGGCGCGAGCTTCTTGAGGTCGGCACCCTTGAAGTCGCCGCGCTCGATTGCCGCGCGCACCTTGTCGAACTTGCCCTGAAACCGCGCCAGATTCAGGTCGGCATGCAGCAAAACCTCCATAAAAGGGGTTCAGCGCAGCGCCGGCGCCGTGCGCATGCCGCGCAGCACGGTCTCGCCAAAGGTGGCGCCAAAGCGGCGCGCCAGGCGCTCGGCCACGTTGTCGCGGCGCGTGTAGTCGATCACGTCCTCGGCCTTGACGACCTCGCGCGCCACATAGTCCAGCGTGCCGAACTGATCGGCCAGGCCCATGTCCACGGCCTGCTGGCCCGTCCAGAACAGGCCGCTGAAGGTCTCGGGCGTCTCCTTCAGGCGCTCGCCGCGGCCCTTCTTGACGGCGGCGATGAACTGCTGGTGGATCTGATCCAGCATGGTCTGGGCATAACCGCGCTGGGTGGCCGACTGCGGGCTGAACGGATCCAGAAAGCCCTTGTTCTCGCCGGCCGTGAGCAGGCGGCGCTCTACGCCCAGCTTTTCCATGGTGCCGGTGAAGCCGAAGCCGTCCATCAGCACGCCAATGCTGCCGACGATGCTGGCCTTGTCCACGTAGATCTCGTCCGCCGCCGCGGCGATGTAGTAGGCGGCCGAGGCGCAGGTTTCCTCCACCACGGCGTACAAGGGCTTCTTGTGCTTGGCCTTCAGGCGCACGATTTCGTCGTTGATCATGCCCGCCTGCACCGGGCTGCCGCCGGGCGAGTTGATGAGCAGCACCACCGCCTGCGAGCCCGAGTCCTCGAAGGCGCTCTTCATGGCCGCCACGACGAACTCTGCGCTGGCCTCGGCGCCTGAGGCGATCTCGCCCTTGATGTCCACCACCGCCGTGTGCGGCGCGCTCTTGCTGGCGCTGGTCAGGTCGCGCTGCAATGCCGCCCAGACCACCAGGGCGATCAGCGCCAGCCAGGTCAGGCGCCAGAAATTGCGCCAGCGGCGCGCCGAGCGCTGTTCCGCCAGCGCACCCAGAACCAGCTTTTCCAGCACCGCGCGCTCCCAGCCGGGGGCGTCGGCGATGGCTTTTTTTGCTTCCTTTTCAGTAGCATTTCGCGCCCACAGGTCGGGCGGCGGTGGTTGATTTCCGTCAAATCCTGAGTGTTCGGGGCGGGTGGGCTCGGTCATGGTGTCAGAAGGCTACGGCGTGCAGATCGGGGGCAGTATGCCAGTACACCCTGCCCTGCTCCTCGCTCACGCCCACCTTTATGAGCGGACGGCGCGCCGGGCCGCCCAGGCAGGCGCCGGTGTCGGGCGCAAACAACGCGCCGTGGGTGGAGCAGATCAGCCGGCAGCCGCTGTCGTCAAAAAAATGCCCCTCCTTGAAGTCCAGCTCCATGGCCACATGGCCGCACTGGTTCAGGTAGGCATGCACCTGGCCCTGGTAGCGCACGGCAAAGGCGCGCAAGGTCTGGCCGCGGTAGCAGACATCAAAGGCCCATGCGCGACCGCCATCGGTCAGGTCGGTACTGGAACACAGGGGAATTCGATCGGCCGTCATTCAGGCATGCCCCAGCAGCCAGTGGTGCAGCGCGGCCACCGAAGGCGCCACGCACAGGGGCGCGAGCGCCGCGAACTCGGCGCTGTCGTGCGCGCCGTAGCCCACGCCCACGCTGGCGCAGCCGGCGGCGCGCGCCATTTCCAGGTCATGCGTGGTGTCGCCGATCATCAGCAGGCGTTCGGGCGCCACGTCGAATTCGGCCATCAGCTCCTGCAGCATCAGCGGATTGGGCTTGCCCGCCGTCTCGTCGGCCGTGCGCGAACCGTCGAACATGCCGCGCAGCTGCACCTGCTGCAGCGCCTGATCCAGGCCGCGCCGGCTCTTGCCCGTGGCCACGGCCAGCAGATGGCCGCGCGCGCGCAGCGCCTGCAGCATGGGCAGCACGCCGGCAAACAGGGCCACGTCGTCCTGGTGCTGCAGGTAGTGGTAGCGGTAGCGGTTGCCAAGCTCGGGGTATTTTTCGCGCGGCACATCGGGCGCGGCGTGCGCCAGCGCCTGCGGCAGCGCCATGCCTATCACCCAGGCGGCGGCCTCGGCGCTGGGCACGGCGCCGCCGACGTCGCGCACGGCGTCCTGGATGCTGCGCACGATGATGGCGGTGGAGTCGAACAGCGTGCCGTCCCAGTCGAAGGCGATCAGGTCGAAGCGGCGCGCGCGCGGGTCATGCATGGTGCGGTTCCAGATAGAGAAATTGCGCCAGCTCGGGCGGCAGCTCGGCGCGCAGCTCGGTGCGCTCGCCGCCGGCCGGGTGGTCGAATTGCAGGCGCCAGGCGTGCAGGAACATGCGTTTCAGGCCCTGCCGCTGCAGCCGCCGGTTCAAATCGAAGTCGCCGTACTTGTCGTCGCCCACGATGGGGTGGCCCTGGGACGCCAGGTGTACGCGGATCTGGTGCGTGCGCCCGGTCTTGATGGTGACCTCCAGCAGGCTCATGGCCGGCAGGCCCTGCTGCGGGCGCGTCGCAAGCGGCTCGCGCACCTTGACCAGGGTGATGGAGCGCATGCCGTCGGGGTCGTCCTGCGTGGTCACGCGCACGCGGCGCTCGCCGTCCTGCTGTAGGTATTTGTGCAGCGGCAGGTCGATGACCTTCTTGTTCGCCGGCCACTGGCCCGTGACCAGCGCCAGATAGGTCTTGCCGGTTTCGCGCCCGCGGAACTGGTCCTGCAGCTGCGTGAGCGCCGAGCGCTTCTTGGCCACCAGCAGGATGCCCGAGGTCTCGCGATCGAGCCGGTGCACCAGCTCCAGAAAGCGCGCCTCGGGCCGGGCGCGCCGCAGCTGCTCGATGACGCCAAAGCTCACGCCGCTGCCGCCATGCACGGCCACGCCGGCGGGCTTGTCGATGGCGATCAGCTGTTCATCCTCAAGCAGGATGGGGAATTCGCGCGCCGGCGCCGGGCGCTCCAGCTTCTCCTGCACCTTGTCGGACACGCGCACCGGCGGCAGGCGCACCAGGTCGCCCGCGGCCACGCGCGCGTCGGCGCTGCTGCGGCCCTTGTTCAGGCGCACCTCGCCGCTTCGGATGATGCGGTAGACATGGGTCTTGGGCACGCCCTTCAAGTGGCGTAGTAAAAAATTGTCAAGTCGCTGGCCGGCGGACTCGGCATCGACCTCCACGGTGCGAACCGCCGGGCCCAGGCTGGCTTTGCCCTCTATAATATGTTTCACCTGCGTGACGAATGTGTAAGCGGTTGATGTGTCTGGAGTTTAGTGGACAAGAACCCGGCTCGGCGCGCGGTCTGGTGGATGCCCAGGTGGGTAGTACGTGGTTGATGAAACCATACGG
Organism: Pseudomonadota bacterium; assembly: GCA_018240985.1. GTDB lineage: Bacteria > Pseudomonadota > Gammaproteobacteria > Burkholderiales > Burkholderiaceae_C > Alicycliphilus. The sequence goes on along the minus strand of JAFEER010000023.1, from coordinate 3,749 downwards.
CGCCCGGGGCTGACGCATCGAAATACTGAATACGGAATACATGCCGGCAGCACCTCCCTTAGAGTGCGGCGGTCGGCGGATCAAAGCGAAATCATGTGGGTAGTACTGGCTTGGATGGTGTCCTTATGGCAAACGCGCCAGCGCTTGCCATTGGCACAAAAAACGCCTGAACCGCCCTGCCAGAAAGCGCCAGCAGCTCCTTTTTTTGAAGCTGACCAGCCCGCAGTCCGGCTCGCCCCCATCCTTGCCCCTCCTCCCTGCCCGCGCAGCTGACCGGCTGCGCGGCTGCGGTGCGACCGGGCCCTTCCCATTCTTTGGTTTCGATGCGCCAGTCCAGGCATTGACTGCCCCCTGACGGGGATGTTGGTTTGGATTCGAGACGCGGGCCGCACCATGTGCGCCCGCACAAGAACAACGCATTGAAGCAAAGGACACGCATCATGAAACGGATGCTCATCAACGCCACGCAGCCCGAAGAGCGGCGCCTGGCCATCGTCGACGGCCAGAAGCTGCTGGACTACGAGATCGAGGTCGAAGGGCGCGAGCAGCGCAAGGGCAATATCTACAAGGCCGTGGTGACGCGCGTGGAGCCGTCGCTGGAAGCCTGCTTCGTCGACTACGGCGAGGATCGCCACGGCTTCCTGCCGTTCAAGGAAATCTCCAAGCAATATTTCGCCGAGGGCGTCTCGCCCAGCCAGGCGCGCATCCAGGACGTCATCAAGGAGGGCCAGGAGCTCATCGTCCAGGTCGAGAAGGAAGAGCGCGGCAACAAGGGCGCGGCGCTGACCACCTTCATCAGCCTGGCCGGCCGCTACGTGGTGCTGATGCCCAACAACCCGCGCGGCGGTGGCGTCTCGCGGCGCATCGAGGGCGAGGATCGCGCCGAACTCAAGGAGGCGATGGATCAGCTGGAATACCCCAAGGGCGCCAGCATCATCGCGCGCACCGCCGGCATCGGCCGCAGCGCCCCGGAGCTGCAGTGGGACTTGAACTACCTGCTCAAGCTGTGGACAGCCATCGACGGCGCCGCCAAGGCCGGCAAGGGCGCCTTCCTGATCTACCAGGAATCGAGCCTGGTGATCCGCGCCATCCGCGACTACTTCAACAATGACATCGGCGACATCCTGATCGACACCGACGACATCTACGATCAGGCGCAGCAGTTCATGGCGCATGTGATGCCCGAGCATGCCGCCCGCGTCAAGCGCTACCGCGACGACGCGCCCTTGTTCAGCCGCTTCCAGATCGAGCACCAGATCGAATCCGCCTACGCGCGCACCGTGACGCTGCCCTCGGGCGGCGCCATCGTCATCGACCACACCGAGGCGCTGGTCAGCGTGGACGTGAACTCGGCGCGCGCCATCAAGGGCGGCGACATCGAGGAAACCGCCACCCGCACCAACCTGGAGGCCGCCGACGAGGTGGCGCGCCAGATGCGCCTGCGCGACCTGGGCGGCCTGATCGTGATCGACTTCATCGACATGGAGGAATCGAAGAACCGCCGCGAGGTGGAAAACCGCCTGAGGGACGCCTTGCGCCAGGATCGCGCACGCGTGCAGTTCGGGACGATTTCCAAGTTCGGCCTGATGGAGATGAGCCGTCAGCGCCTGAAGCCCTCGCTGTCGGAGGGCGCCCATATCCGCTGCCCGCTGTGCGACGGCACCGGCCATGTACGCGACACGGAAGGCTTCTCGCTGCAGATGCTGCGCTTGATCCAGGAAGAGTCCATGAAGGACAACACCGCCGCCGTGCACTGCCAGGTGCCGGTGGAGGTGGCCAGTTTCCTGCTGAACGAAAAGCGCAACGAGATCGCCAAGATCGAGCTGCGCAAGCGCGTGGCCATCATGCTCATTCCCAACAAGAGCCTGGCCACGCCGCACTATCGCCTCGAACGCCTCAAGCACGACGACCCGCGCCTGGACAACCTGGACGCCAGCTACAACCTGGCCGAGGTGGCCGAGGAGCAGACCAGCATCACGCGCCGCTCGCAGGAGCCCACCAACAAGCAGCAACCCGTGATCAAGGGCGTGCTGCCCGATGCGCCGGCCCCCGTGGCCGAGCCGCGCCCTGAAAGCGCCCCGCGCAGCCAGGGCCAGCCGCGCGCCGCCGCCGCACCCGCGCCGCAGCAGCCGCGCCCGGCCGCGGCACCAGCGCCCGAGCAAGGCTTTCTTGCCTGGCTCAAGAGCCTGTTCGGCTTTGGCCCGGCACCCGCGCCGGTGGCCGCGCCCGTGGCAGAGCCGGCCGAGCCCGCACCACGCACCGAAGGCCGGCGCGATGGCCGCGGCGGTGAGCGCGGCGGCAACCGCCGTGGTGGCGAACGCAGCGGCAACCGCGAAGGCGCGAACGCCGAGGGCCGCGGACGCCGCGGCGAGCGGCCGGCCGGCGAGAACCGCGAGGGTCGCGAGAACCGCGAGCCGCGCGAGGGCCGCAACGGCCGCGGCGAGCGCACCGAGCGTGATGGCGAGCGCCGCACCGAGCGTGCCGAACGTCCCGAGGGCGACAAGCCGCGCCAGCCGCGCGAGGGCCGCAATGGCCGCGAGCGCAATGCAGCGCCAGCCACCACTGGCACCGAGCAGTCTGCAGTGAGCAGCCAGGCCGGCGCCCCGGACAGCCCCGAGACCACGACGGCAGCGCCCGAGCGCAGCGAGCGGGCGCCGCGCCGTGAACGCGGTGAGCGGGGTGAGCGGCGCGAGCGCGGCCCACGCGGCAGCGATGCCGCCCCGGCCGCCGCAGACTTTGCCGATACGGCCCCGTTGGAAGCCCTGCCGGATCTGGATCTGACGCTAGGCGAGATCACGACGGGCGCGCCCGAGGCCCCGGCCGCAGGCGAAGAGCGCCGCGAGCGCCGTTCGCGCGACCGCTATGGCCGTGACCGCCGCGACCGCGGCGAGCGTGGCCCGCGCACGGTTGAGGGCGGCGAAGCCGCAGCCGCTGCCCCGCTGATGGAGTTCGACCTCCCGGCAGCGCCCGCCGAAGCGCCGGCCGAGGAGGCCGCACCCGCACGCCGCAGCTACTTCGCGGCATCGTCGGCAGCCGAGCCCGCAGCCGCCGTCGCAGCAGAAGCCGAGCCCGCAGCCGTAGCAGTAGCGCCAGAGCAGCGCGCCGCAGCGCCAGCCGTGGCCGCAGCCACCCCGGCCACAGCCGAAGTCGCGGCCGAGCCAGCACCCGCTCCTGCGCAGCAGGCCGAGGCCGCCCCGGCCACCACCGGCATGCCGCGCGTGCAAGGCTTTGCCCTGCCAGTGCAGGCGCTGCAGCAGGTGGCCGAGGCCTCGGGCCTGCAGTGGATCAACTCCGACACCGACAAGGTTGCCGCCGTACAGGCCGCCATCGCCGCCGAGCCCAAGCCGGTGCATGTGCCGCGCCCGCGCCCGCCTGCCGTGACGCTGGACGAAGGCCCGCTGGTGCTGGTGGAAACGCGCCGCGACCTGCGGGAACTGCAACTGCCGTTCGAGAAGGAAGGCGCAGCGGTCTAAAGTACCGCCACACACCATGAAACCGGGGGCAGCTGCCCCCGGTGGCGTTTTATTGTCACAATAACCATAGCTGCCGGCGCTTGCTAGACAAGGGCTTGAATCAAATTTCTTGATTGGCAAGCTGTCTCAGACTCCTTCCCCACTTTTGGGGGAGACTGGGATGGGGGCTGGAGCGCCGGCATCTTGCCGGCATCGACGCTCGAGCGTCGCTGGCCCCCACCCCCGCCCCCCCAGAGGGGGAGGGAGTAAGACAAGCCATCTCAGACTCGTTGCTAG
>JAFEER010000239.1 GCA_018240985.1 Pseudomonadota bacterium | reverse complement strand
TACCATAGAGCAATGGCAGTGCGTGCGCAGACAGCTGGCCGAGCCGCCCCGAAAGAGAACGCAGCAAAGGGTGCGAGCGCGAGTTATTTTAAGTTAGCGCTTATGGGCGAAAGCCGGGATCCAGTGCGCATGCACGACAGAAGCCATGGATTGCGGCTTTCGCCGCAATGACGAAACCTACAACGCCAAGGGGCTGAATCAATTAACACCCGGCGCACCGGCGCTTTCGATGATGGCGATGCGCCGCTCCAGGGCCTGGGCCAGGGCCATATCGCCAGCGGCACGCGCCTGGCCTGCGCGCAGCAGCAGCCAGGCCAGCAGCGGGCGGCGCCAGCCCTGGCTGGAGGCGGTGTCTATCGCCAAGTCGGCAGTGGCAGCGCTGGCCCGGCCGGCTCTCAAGACGGCGCCTGCGGCCACCAGGCGCGGCAGCGGCTCGGCGATGGCGGCCAGATTCTGTCCATTCGTTGCAGCCGCGCGCTGTGCGGGCGGCAGCAGCGCCACCTGTTGCGCGGACGCCTGGCCCGTCAGGTAGTCGGCATAGGCGGCCTGCTCGGGGCTGGCGTCGCCGCGCAGTGCGTCGAAGGCGCTGCAGGGCCCGGCCGCCAGGCTGGCGACCCGCGCCGCGCAGCGCAGCAGCTCCAGCTGCGCCAGGGCCTGGGGGCGGCCGGTGCTTGAAAGCGCGGCGCGGGCGCGCTGCCATTCCTGCTCGGCCACGCGGTCGTTGCCGCTCAGATAGGCGGCGGTGGCGCGCTCGGCCGCGCCATGGGCGTTGATCTGCCAGTCGGGCTGCTGCGGCTGGTTGCTGCAGGCGGCTAGCAGAGCGGTGGCCAGCAGCGGTGCAAGATGGCGCGGGTTCATGGCAGCTTCAGCTCGGTGTCGCGCGCAAATGGCCATTTGCGCTGGATGTCGTTCATCAGGCCCTCCAGCTTGCGCAGGTTGGCCTCCACCTCGGCGCGCAGCGCGCCCAGGTCGGTCGTGGCCTCGCGTGCGTTGGCGCCCACGGCCTGGGCCTCGGCCAGCACGGCGTCCACGCGCGTCAGGCTCTGGCGCGTGTCCTGCAGCAGGCCATTGACCTGCACCACAGTGGCGCGCAGCTCGGGCACCAGGCCGGGCGTGCCGGCTGCGCCAAACACCTGCCGGTCGGCGCGGGCCACCACGGCATCCATGCGCGCCAGCAGCTGCTGCGTGCGCTCCAGCGTCTGCAGCACCTTGCGCGCGTCCTGCTCGTTGCCCATCAGCACGCCCAGCGCCCCGCCGGGCGCGTTCAGGCGCTCGCTGGTCTGGCGCAGCTGGCCCAGCGTGGCCTGCAGGGCCGAATCGGGGGCGCTCAACTGCTGCAGGTTGTCGAGCAGCTGGCGCGCCGTGGCCATGAGCTGCGGGATCTCGGCCGTGGCGTCGCCGCGCAGCACCGGGCGCTCGGCGCCTGCCGGCAGGGGCGGGTCGGTCAGCACTCCGCTATAGGCCTTGATAGCGGTGCCGCCCACCAGGCCGCGCACCAGGGTGAAGACGCTGGACTCGCGCAGCCAGTGCGCGTCGCGCTGGGCCACGTCGATCAGGATGCGCACGTTGCCATCGCCCGCCAGCTCGATGCGGCGCACGCGGCCGATGGGGAAGCCCGAGAAGCTCATGTCCATGCCCACGGACACGCCCTCGGAATCGTCGGTGATGAGCACCAGGGGCTGCGTGGGCTCGAACGCGCCGCGCGCATACAGCAGGTACAGGGCCGATCCCACGATCAACGCCAGCGTCAGCAGCAGCACAGCGGCGGCCTTCAGGCGCAGGTGCTGCACCGGGGGCAGCAGATCCTCGCGTGGCGGGGGCGGCAGGGGTTCGGTCATGCGGCTGTGGTGAATGGTGAATGGTGAATGGTCAGTAGTAGTTGCCGAGCAGCGAGACCAGCTCGATCAGCAGCAGCACGGCAAACAGGCGTGCCAGGCCGCCCTGGGCACCGTCCGGCTGGCGCTGCGCCGGATGCAGGCTGCCGGCCATGGGAATCAGCGCCACGGCCAGGCTGAAAAGCAAGGTCTTGAGCGCGAACACCAGCGTGATCGAGGGCGTGAACACCTGGCCAAACATGCGCGTATAGGCCGGCACGCCGGCGCTGGTCAGCCCGTACACGCCCAGGTAGGCCATGAGCAGCGCCACCACGCAGGACAGCGCCGCCAGCGTGACGCTGGCATAGGCGCCGGCCAGCACGCGCGGCAGAAACTCCATGCGCACCGGGTCGCCCCCTTGCGCGCGCAGCGCCTGCAGGGCGCCCGCACTGCGCAGCCGCGCCAGCTCGGCCGCGCCGGGGATGGTGGTGCGCATGGCGATGAACAGCGCCGCGGTGAGCGGAATCAGCTCCAGCACCAGCACGCGGATCACCATCTCCAGCGCATAGCGCGTCAGGCCATAGCTGAGCGCGGTGACGACGACGATGTGGGTGATGACCAGGCTGAGCAAGGCCGCCAGCACGGTGAAGCCCGGCAGTATGGGCACGGTGTCGGTATAGATCTGCCGCGCCAGGCGGATGCGCGCGGCGCGCCGGTAGCTCGACGGCGTACACAACAACACCAGCACCACGGCCCCCAGGTCGATGATGCGCCACCAGGCGAGCAGCCAGCGCTGCACCAGCGCCCAGGCACGCCGGGGCAGAAGGTCTGGATGCAGGCTGACTATCATGCGGTCATCATAGGTGAAGCTGTCGCAGTACAAGTAACAAATTGGCCTCTGACGCCCATATATAAAGCGCTAGCAGCTATCACTTGAATAGTAAAAATGGCCGTGGCTCGGGGGCGCCTCGTTCCCATGCTGGTTGCACAGGCCAGGCCTGAAGCCCTATGGCGCCCCGGACGCATCGGCCCCGAACTGAAAGAACTCGATCTCGCGGCGCACGCAGAATACGCGCAGCCCCTCGGCGTGCACCGCCTGCATGAGCTCATCGGTCTGGCCGTTCACCAGGATGAAGCTGACCTCCTCCGGTTCGTCCGCCAGCTCGAAGAAATGCGCCGAATGCGATTGCCCGCCGAGGCCCACGCTTTCGGTGTTGGTGCGGCGCGTGTGGCGCGTGATGCCATGTGCCTTGGCGATGCGCACCACCGCGTCGATCACCGATTCGCCATGGTGGCGGCGCGAGCGCGGCGCCATGAAGCTCAGTTCGTAGCCTTTCATTGCGCACCTCCAAAGATTGGCCGCAGGAACAGGAAGGACACCGCCCCCAGCCAGGTCATGAGCAGCGAGCCGCCAACGTGAAGCAGGATGCTCGTGAATGCCCAGGACAGGCGCCCGTCCTGCAAGGCCTCGAAGACTTCCGCCGAAAACGTCGAAAACGTCGTCAGCGCGCCCAGAAAGCCGGTGATCACGAACAGCCGCCAGAACGGCGAGGGTACGGCCACAAAGGTCGGAACCATCAGGCCGATGATGAACGCGCCGATCAGGTTCGCCGCCAGCGTGCCCAGCGGCAGGTGGGGCAGGTAGCTGTTGAGCAGCAGCCCCAAGGCCCAGCGCGCATTGGCCCCGACGACGGCGCCCAGTGATATGGCGAGGAGGGAAATACTCAGCTGCATGGGGTTTCCTTGCTGGCAGATGCGTAATTGAACCAATGAACCGACAGGTTTTCTTGACTAACAACGAATTTCAGATGGCCTGTCTTACTCCCTCCCCCCTCTGGGGGAGGGCAGGGGTGGGGGCCAGCGACGCGAGCGTGTCGATGCCGGCAAGATGCCGGCGCTCCAGCCCCCATCCCAACCTTCCCCCAAAGGGGGAAGGAGCCTGAAACAGCTTGCTATTCAAGCAGATTTTTGGCCAGTATCAGATGCAGCCTACAGCCTGATCACCTGCTCCCAAGGCACATCCGCCACCGGCTCGTAATTCGCCACCACCCACACGCGCCGCGTCTCGCTGCTGCGCCGCGCCTGCTCGGCCAGCGCCTGGCGCAGGTAGCGGATCGACGCCCAGTCCAGCGCCGCCTCGGGCTCATCGAGCAGCGTGAGCGGCGCGCCGCTGGCCAGGGCCGCGGCCAGCAGTACCTTGCGTCGGCCGCCGGTGGACAGGCGGAACAACTCCTTGCCGCGGTGCTCCTGCAGCGCCAGGCCCTGCACATGCCGCTCCCAGTCCGGCACGCTCCAGCCGGGGAAGCGCGCGGCCTGCGTGGCCGCCCACTGATCCGGCGTCAATTCAGGCCAGGCGGCGCGCGGGTCACGCCAGAAGATCTGCGTCTGGTCTACATCGCAGACCTTCACGCCGCGCCAGCGCACCGAGCCGGTGTCCGGCGACTGCTCGCCCGCCAGCAGACGCAGCAGCGCCATCTTGGCCTCGCCTTCTTCGTCAATGATGAGCGAGAGCCCCGGCGCAAAGGCCGCGCTCCACTCGGTGCAGCGGCCATAGCCAGGCCTGCCAAAGGCAATGCCGCTGGCGGCCAGGGAGTCACTCAAGCTGGCGTCATTCATATGCAGATCTTCAGGCCCGGTGCAGTACATCCCGTGTTTTTACACTGTGCGCCATGTCCGCCATCGCACCCTCATCCCGCCCGGCGCCACGCGCACTGGGCGCGCTGCTGCCCTTTTTGCGGCCCTACCGCTGGCCGATCGCGGCGGCGCTGACTTTTTTGTTGCTGGCGGCGCTGGCCACGCTGGCCTTTCCGCTGGCGCTGCGCGGCCTTATCGACCAGGGCATGCCGGCCGGCGGCCATACCGGGGCGCTGCGCGCGCATTTCGGTCTGCTGTTTGCCGTGGCCGTGGCGGTGGGCCTGTTTTCCGCCGCGCGCTACTACGCCATGAGCTGGCTGGGCGAGCGCGTCACGGCCGATCTGCGCAGCGCCGTCTACGCCCATGTGCTGCGCCAAAGCCCGCAGTTCTTCGAGACCACGCAGACCGGTGAGGTGCTGTCGCGCCTGACGGCCGACACCACGCTGGTGCAGACCGTCGTCGGCTCCTCCTTTTCCATGGGGCTGCGCAATGCGGTGCTGGGCCTGGGGGCGCTGGCGATGCTGGTCTGGACGAATCCGCTGGTGATGTCGGCGGCGCTGGCCGCGGTGCTGGTGGTGGTGCTGCCCGCGATGTGGATAGGCCGCAGCGTGCGGCGCCTGTCGCGCGCCAGCCAGGATCGCGTGGCCGACGCCAGCGCCATTGCCGCCGAGGTGCTGGGCGCCATTCCCGTGGTGCAGGGCTACACGGCCGAGGCACGCGAGGCGGCGCGCTTTGCCGCCGCCGCCGAGGCCGCGTTTCGCACCGCCGTGCGCCGCAGCGGCGTGCGCGCGGCACTCGTCGCCTTCATCATCATCGCCAACGCCGCGCTGCTGCTATGGGGCCTGTACCGCGGCAGCCAGGCCGTGATCGCCGGCCAGATGAGCGCCGGCGACCTGGGGCAGACCATTGCCTACGCGCTGTTTCTGGCCAGCGCCGTGGCCGTGCTGGGCGAGGTCTATGGCGACCTGCTGCGCGCCGCCGGCGCCATGGAGCGGCTGATGGAGCTGCTGGCCACCGAGCCCCTCATCCGCGCACCCGAGGCCGCGGCGCTGCGCACCATCACGCCGCCGCTCGGCGTGGCCTTCGAGGCGGTGGACTTCCACTACCCCTCGCGCACCGACCGGGCTGCCCTCGCCGGCTTCACGCTGGCGCTCAAGCCCGGCGAGGTGGTGGCGCTGGTGGGCGCCAGCGGCGCCGGCAAGTCCACCGTGTTCCAGCTGCTGCAGCGCTTTTATGACGTGAGCGGCGGGCGCATCCTGGTGGGCGGCGAGGACATCCGGCAACTGGATCCACACCAGCTGCGCCGCTCCATCGCCACCGTGCCGCAGGAGGCGGTGATCTTCTCCTCGAGCGCGCTGGAGAACATCCGCTACGCCCGTCCCGATGCCACGCGCGACGAAGTGATGGCCGCCGCGCGCGCCGCCTTTGCGCACGACTTCATCGAGGCGCTGCCGCAGGGCTACGACAGCTTTCTGGGTGAGCATGGCGTGCGCCTGTCGGGCGGGCAGCGCCAGCGCATCGCCATCGCCCGCGCGCTGCTCAAAGACGCGCCCATCCTGCTGCTCGACGAGGCCACCAGCGCCCTCGACGCCGAGAGCGAGCGCGTGGTGCAGCAGGCGCTGGACGCCGCACTGCAGGGCCACGCCAGCGGCCGCATCACCCTGGTCATCGCGCACCGCCTGGCCACGGTGCAGCATGCCGACCGCATCATCGTGCTGGAGCATGGCCGCATCATCGAGCAAGGCCGGCATGCCGATCTGGTGGCCGCCAATGGCGCCTATGCGCGCCTGGCGGCGCTGCAATTCGCGGCGTGAGACGTTTGCCGTCAATGGTGCTTGACTTGCAACGAGCCTCAGATGGCTTGTCTTGCTCCCTCCCCCTCTGGGGGAGGGCTGGGGTGGGGGCCAACGACGTTCGCGCATTGATGCCGGCAAGATGCCGGCGCTCCAGCCCCCATCCCAGCCTCGGTGCTGGCGGCGAGACGCCGCCGCTCTTCGGGCAGTCCAGTTCCGCACTGGCGGAACTGGAGCCGCAGCCTTCAGCCCCAAAGGGGGAAGGGGCCTGAGACAGCTTGCCAATCAAACAATGGTGATTACACATGGCGCCGCGCCTGCGGCGTGAGCGATGGCACGGGTTCGGCCTCGGCGCGCTCGTGCAGGGCCTCGATCACATGGCAATGGCCGGCTGCCCCGTCGCAGCGGCTGCGCAGATCGCGCAGCTGTTCCTCCAGCGTGCGCAGCTCGGCCAGGCGTTCGCGCACATGGGCCAGGTGCTCGTCCAGCGTGGCGCAGGCGGCGTGGCCATCGATGGTGCTGTCGGCGTCCAGCGCGAGCAGGGTGCGCACCTCGTCCAGCGACATGTCCATGGCCCGGCACAGGCGAATGAAGCGCAGCCGGTGCAGATCCGCATCGCTATAGAAGCGATAGCTGTTGTCGCCCCGCACGCCTGGCTGCAGCAGCCCTTCCTTCTCGTAATAGCGGATGTTGGCGGCGGATACGCCCGAGAGCCGGGCGGCGTCGCCAATGCGGTGGTGTGGGCTTGAATGCAACATGTGAGACCTCGGCTTGACCTTAAAGTGACTTGAAGGTTTCCAATGATCGCATGAACCAAAGCTCCACCCAATCCCCGCTCGGCACCGGCACGGCCCGGGCCGCTGTACATGAGCATGGCCAGGCCCATGAGCATGACCACAAACATGGCCATGACCACAAGCCGCTCCCCGATAACCGCGCTGCCGGCTGCAGCAGCTGCGCCGGGGACGATGGCCATGACCACGACGTGCTGCCCGGCTGGCCGCGCATCACTGCCGCATTGCTGTTTGCCGCCGGCGCCGAGGTAGCACACTGGCTGCAGTGGACGCAGCCGGGCCTGGCCCTGGCCGTGGTGGCCATCGCCCTGTCGGGCCTGGGCGTGTACCGCGCCGGGCTCAAGGATTTGGCGCGCCTGCGCCTGGGCATCAACGCCCTGATGACGGTGGCCGTGACCGGCGCCGTGCTCATCGGCCAATGGCCCGAGGCGGCCATGGTGATGGCCTTGTACGTGGCGGCCGAGCGCATCGAGCATGGCGCCATGGATCGCGCGCGCCACGCCATCCGCGACCTGCTGCAGCTGGCCCCGGCCAGCGCCGACGTGCTGCAGGCTGACGGCAGCCTGCAGCGCCTGCCGGTGCAGCAGGTGCCGCTGGGCGCCACGGTGCGCGTGGCACCCGGCGCCCATGTGCCGCTCGACGGCCTGGTGACCCAGGGCAGCAGCGCCGTGAACCAGGCCCCCATCACGGGCGAAAGCCAGCTGGCCGACAAGGCACCGGGCGACGATCTGTACGCCGGCAGCGTGAACCAGCATGGCGAGCTGCTGATGCAGGTGACGGCGCTGCCGGGCGGCTCGCTGCTGGCGCGCATCGTGCGCGCCGTGGAGCAGGCCCAGGCCAGCAAGGCGCCGGTGCAGCGCTTCGTCGATCGCTTTGCCGCCATCTACACGCCCATCGTCTTCGTGGCGGCCCTGCTGCTGGCGCTGCTGGCGCCGCCGCTGATGGGCTGGAGCTGGGGCGATTCGGTCTACCAGGCGCTGGCGCTGCTGGTCATCGCCTGCCCCTGCGCGCTGGTCATCTCCACGCCGGTCACCGTCGTCAGCGCGCTCACGGTGGCGGCACGCCGCGGCATCCTCATCAAGGGCGGCAGCGCCCTGGAGGCCGCGCGCGGCCTGCGCGTGCTGGCGCTGGACAAGACCGGCACGCTGACCACCGGCCACCCCACGCTGGTGCACTGGCAGGCCCTGGGCGGCGCGGACGCAGGCCACGCCGCCGCCGTGGGCTGGCAGCTGGCGAGCCGCTCCGAGCACCCGGTCTCGCGCGCCATCGCCAGCGGCCTGCCCGCCGGCGCCGGCAATGGCGTGCAGGATTTGCAGGCCCTGCCCGGGCGCGGCGTGCAGGCGCAGATCGACGGCCGGCGCTGGCTGCTCGGCAACCTGCGGCTGATGCGCGAGCAAGGCTTCGTCGATGCCGAGCTGCAGGCGCTGCTGGCGCAGCACGAGCAGCTGGGCCGCAGCGTCACCCTGCTGGCCGACGATGACGCCGTGCGCGCCCTGTTTGCCGTGGCCGACCCGCTGCGCCCGCAGGCGCGCCAGGCAATCGCCGAGCTGCGCAGCCTGGGCGTGCAGCCCGTGGTGCTGAGCGGCGACAACCCGGCCACCGTGCAGGCCGTCGCAGCCGAGGCTGGCATTGACGCCGCTGACGCGCGCGGCGGCCTGCTGCCCGAGGACAAGCTGGACATCCTGGCCGAGCTGCAGCAGGGCCGCGGCCCCACCGGCATGACGGGCGACGGCATCAACGACGCGCCGGCACTGGCGCGTGCCGACCTGGGCTTTGCCATGGGCGGCGCGCACAGCACGGCCATGGCCATGGAGACGGCCGACGTGGTGCTGATGAACGACGACCTGCGCCGCATCCCCGACACCATCCGCCTGTCGCAGCGCACGCATGGCGTGCTGTGGCAAAACATATCCTTGGCGCTGGGCGTGAAAGCGGTTTTCTTTATGCTTGCCCTGCTCGGCATGGCCACCATGTGGATGGCCGTGCTGGCCGACATGGGCGTGAGCCTGCTGGTCGTCGCCAACGGCCTGCGCCTGCGCCGCGCGCTACCTGAGCCTAAATCCGGCAGTTGACCGCTTGTAATCGTCAATAACACCTTATGAGCATTAGACTTTTCTGCTTCGTTGCAGCTCACCCATTAGGCTGAAACACCATCGCCATGAGCCAGAACCACCAACGCGCCGCCTACGACCATCTGCTGCAGCAGTTTGCCGCCAGCACCGACAAGAGCCCGGCCGAGCGCTGGCGCTATCTGGAGGCGGCCCATGTGGTGGGCCAGAACCGCCTGGGCCTGCACCTGCGTGTGCACTGGCTGATGCTGCAGTTTGCCAAGGCCCAGGGCAACCAGTTCGAGGCCAACGGCCAGCTGCGCCACCTGGCCATGGCCCCGCTAGGCCACCTGGTGCGCCGCATGCCCTATGGCAACAACGGCCGCGCCATCGTCGGGCCGCTGCAGCCCATGGTGCCCAATGCCCAGTTGCGCGCCTGCATCGCCGAGGCCATGCAGGCCTGCGGCGCGCCGGCACAAAAACCTTGACACCTCTTGATGCAACCGGGCGCAGCGCTGTGGCTCGCTGAGCACAATAGCGCCCCATGTCCGCGCCCATCACCCGCCCCGCACCACCGCCCCACACCCGCTTCGAGGATCTGGTGGCCATCGTCACCGGCGTGGCCATGGTCTCGGTGGGCGTGGCCCTGATCGGCGGCGCCGGCCTGCTCACGGGCGGCATCACGGGCCTGGCCTTCGTGCTGCACTACGCCACCGGCATCGGCTTTGGCAAGCTGTTCTTCGTGCTCAACCTGCCCTTTTACTGGCTGGCGCTGCGCAAGCTGGGCCTGGGCTTCACGCTCAAGACCTTTGTTGGCGTGGCGCTGCTGGCCGTCGTCACCGAGGTGCAGCCGCACCTGATGCAGATCGCCAGCATCCAGCCGCTGTACGCCGCGCTCGTCGGCGGGCTATGCATGGGCATGGGCTTTCTGGTGCTGTTTCGCCACCACTGCAGCCTGGGCGGCATAGGCATCCTGGCGCTGTACCTGCAGGGGCGCTTTGGCTGGCGCGCCGGCGCGGTGCAGATGGCGGCGGATTTTTGCATCGTCGCCGCGGCCCTGGCCACGGTGGAGCCGATGCGCGTGCTCTGGTCTATCGTGGGGGCGCTGGCGCTGAACCAGGTGCTGGCCATCAACCACCGGCCCGGGCGTTACATGACGGCCTGAATGGCTCCACGGAACCATGGATACCGCATCGGTATCATTACTCCCATGCGCCGCGCCCTCTCCTTCGTCCTCGTCATGCTGCTAGTCCTGCGCGGCCTGCTGGGCGATGCCATGGCCATGGGGGTGGCGCCGACCGCTGCCGCAGCGGAGATGACGCAGCTGGCTTCAGCCGCCGGCCACGGCGCACATGCCAGCCAGGCCACGGCGCATGACTGCTGCGACGCCGTGGCTGACCAGCACCCGGCGCATCCGGCCTGCAGCGCCTGCGGCGCCTGCCATTCGGTGCTCGGCGTTCCGGCCTGGATAAGTGCCGGCGCAGACATGCCCCGCGCCGCGCCCCGGCCGCCGCACCAGGCGCCCTTCGCCAGCGCCGCAGTGGCGCAGGACATCAAGCCACCCATCGCCTAAGGCCCGACGCCCGAAGTGCGTCCAGCGCCTGCCGCTGCAGCCCCCTTGAATGGGCCGGCGGCCTTCATCCGTGCCCCAAACCAATCTCGAATTTTCTGACATGAAAGCTCTTCAATTCATAGCTGCTTGCGCTTTACTGATAAGCGCTACAACCAGTTTTTCGCAAGAAAACACCGGCCGCCGCGGCCATGCAGCCGCCGCGCCTCAGCAACAGGCCTGGGGCATTGCCGGCCAGGCCGCCAAGGCCACGCGCACCATCACCCTGCGCATGACGGACGACATGCGCTTCACGCCCGCGCACTTCCAGGTCAAGCGCGGCGAGACCGTGCGCCTGCGCGTGGAGAACCAGGGCCAGGTGTTGCACGAGGTGGTGCTGGGCACCCAGGCCAGCCTGGACGAGCACGCAACCATGATGCGCGAGCACCCCGGCATGGAGCATGGCGAGGCCCACATGGCCCATGTCAAGCCCGGCCACGAGGACGACCTGATCTGGAGCTTCAACCGCGCCGGCAGCTTCGACTATGCCTGCCTGATCCCCGGCCACTTCGAGGCCGGCATGCGCGGCAGCTTCACCGTCACACCATGAACCACACACAAGGACACACCATGCACAGCCACACCACACGCCGCCAATGGCTGACGGCCATCGCCGCCGCGGCCGCCTGCGCCGCCCTGCCCGCCTGGGCCAACAACGCCACGGCCGTGGAGGTCTGGAAAGACCCCAGCTGCGGCTGCTGCCAGGACTGGATCGATCACATGCAGGCCAACGGCTTCACGGTCACCGTGCACGAAACCGGCAACGCCGCCGTGCGCGCCAGGCTGGGCCTGCCGCAGCGCCTGGGCTCGTGCCACACGGCCCTGGTGGGCGGCTACCTGCTGGAAGGCCATGTGCCCGCGGCCGATGTGAAGAAGCTGCTCAAGGACAAGCCCAAGGCCCTGGGCCTCGCGGTGCCCGGCATGCCCGTGGGCAGCCCCGGCATGGACGGCCCGGAATACAAGGGCCGCAAGGATCCGTATGACGTGCTGCTGGTGAGCAAGAACCTGATGAACAAGGATGTCTCGACGAGTGTGTTCACGAGCTATAGGTGATGGGGTGGTGAGTGGTGAGTGGTGAGTGGTGAATGGTGAATGGTGAATGGTGAATGTGCGTCTGAGTCACGCAAAACGCTCCACGCCCAAGGCCCAACCTCACAACCCATAATCGGGCGATGCAGCCAGCTCTCACCTTACGCGCCCAGGGCGCCATCACCGATGTGGCCGGCATCACGGTCGGCCACTACACCGACGGCCGCCGCCCCACGGGCTGCAGCGTGGTCATCGCACGCGCTGGCGCCGTGGCCGGCGTGGACGTGCGCGGCGCGGCGCCCGGCACGCGCGAGACCGATCTGCTGGCGCCCGGCAACCTGGTGCAGCAGGTGCACGCCGTGATGCTCGCCGGCGGCAGCGCCTGGGGGCTGGATGCCGCCAGCGGCGCCGTGCGCTGGCTGGAGGAACAGGGCGTGGGCATGGATGTGGGCGTGGGCCGCCTGCCGCTGGTGCCGGCGGCCGTGCTGTTCGACCTGCATGTGGGCGACATGAAGATCCGCCCCGACGCCGCCGCCGGCTACGCCGCCTGCCAGGCCGCGAGCAGCGCGCATCCGGCCGAGGGCAATGTGGGCGCGGGCAGCGGCGCCGTGGTCGGCAAGATGTTCGGCCTGCCGCATGCCATGAAGGGCGGCCTGGGCACCGCATCGGTCACCGTGGCCGGCGTGACGGTGGGCGCGCTGATTGCCTGCAACGCCGTGGGCGACGTGGTCGATCCCGACACCGGCCGGCCCCTGGCCGGCGCACGCACGCAGGACGGCCGGCAGCTGCGGGACACGCGCCGCGCCCTGCTCGCCGGCGAGCCGCCGCACCCGCTGCTGGCCGGCAGCAACACCACCATAGGCGTGATCGCCACCGACGCGCAGTTGACCAAGGTGCAGGCCCAGCGCCTGGCCGTGGCCGGGCACGACGGCCTGGCGCGCGCCATCAACCCGGTGCACACCATGAGCGACGGCGACACCCTGTTCACCCTGGCCACCTGCGTGCATGCGCAGCACCCCGGCATGCTGGTGCTGGCCACCATGGCGGCCGAGGCCGTGGCCCGCGCCACCGTGCGCGCCGCGCTGGCCGCGCGCACGCTGAGCACAGCCGATGGCCTGCTGCTGCCCTGCCACGCCGACCTGCATGCGGGAGCATAGGCCATGGGACAGATGCCGCGCCGCCTGCACAACCTGCTGCTGTCGCTGCGCGACCTGCTGCTGTCCGCCGGGCCGCTGGCCCTGCTGGGCGTGGGCCTGGTCGCGCTGGCCTTCCACTGGCTCAAACCCACGCCGCCGCACCAGGTGACGCTGGCCACGGGCCCCGCGCAAAGCGCCTACGAGGCCTTTGGCAAGCGCTACCAGGAGGCACTGGCGGCCAACGGCTTCGAGGTGGTGCTGCTGCCCAGCGACGGCTCCTCGGCCAACCTGCAGCTGCTGCGCGAGGGGCGCGCCGACCTGGCCTTCGTGCAGGGCGGCACGGGCGAGCTGCGCCCCGAGGACGGCGACGACCTAGTGTCGCTGGGCAGCCTGTTCGTGGAGCCGATCTGGATTTTTTACCGCAGCGATGCCGCGCGGCGCGTGCATGGCGCGGCGCGGCTCGACGGCCTGCACCAGCTGCGCGGCCTGCGCCTGAACCTGGGCTCGCCCGGCAGCGGCGTGCCTACACTGATGGAGCGGCTGCTGGACGCCAACCGCGTGCCCGCCGACGCACTGACGCTGACCCGGCTGGGCCCGACGCCGGCCACGGTGGAACTGCTGGACGCCAGGCTGGATGCGCTGGTGTTCGTGTCGGCGCCCGAATCGCCCCTGGTGCAGATGCTGCTGCAGACGCCCGGCATACAACTGATGGGCTTTGCGCAGAACGAGGCCTATGCGCGGCGCTTTCCCTTCCTCACGCCCGTCACGCTGCCGCGCGGCGTGGTGGATCTGGCCGCCAACGTGCCGCAGCGCGACATGCGGCTGGTGGCCTCCACCACCTCGCTGCTGGCGCGCGACGGCACGCACCCGGCCCTGCTGCAGCTGTTCGCCCAGGCCGCGCAGGGCATACATGGCGGCGCCGGCTGGTTCAACCGCGCGCGCGACTTCCCGAACACGCGCCACGCCGAGCTGCCGATCGCCAAGGAGGGCGAGCGCGCCATCAACGAGCCCACGCCGCTGATGCAGCGCTACCTGCCGTTCTGGATTGCCAACCTGATCGAGCGCATGTGGCTGGTGCTGGGCATCCTGCTGGCGGTGATGCTGCCGCTGTCGCGCGTGGTGCCGCCGCTGTACCAGCTGCGCGTGCGCTCGCGCGTGTTCCGCTGGTACGGACACCTGCGCCAGATCGAGGACGACATGGAGGCCGGCCGCGCCACGCCCGACGAGCTGCGCGAGCGCCTCGCGCGCCTGGAGCGCCGGGTGGAAAAGGTGAGCGTGCCGCTGTCGTATGCCGACGAGCTGTACGCGCTGCGCAACCACATCCAGCTGGTGCGCAGGCGCGTACCGGGGCCTGCGCCTACTTGAGCGCCTTGTAACGGAAGCGCTTGGGCTTGGCGCCCTCCTCGCCCAGGCGCCGCTTCTTGTCGGCCTCGTACTCCTGGTAGTTGCCGTCGAAGAACACCCACTGGCTGTCGCCCTCGGCGGCCAGGATGTGGGTGGCGATACGGTCGAGGAACCAGCGGTCGTGGCTGATCACCATGACGGTGCCGGCGTATTCGAGCAGCGCGTCTTCCAGCGCGCGCAGGGTTTCCACGTCCAGGTCGTTGGAGGGCTCGTCCAGCAGCAGCACGTTGCCGCCCTGGATCAGCGTCTTGGCCAGGTGCAGGCGGCCGCGCTCGCCGCCCGACAGGTTGCCGACCTTCTTCTGCTGATCCTGGCCGTTGAAGTTGAAGCGCCCGCAGTAGGCGCGGCTGGCCATCTGGAACTTGCCGACATTGATCATGTCCAGGCCGCCCGAGACGTCTTCCCACACCGTCTTGTCGTTGGCCAGCGCGTCGCGGTGCTGATCCACGAAGGCCATCTTCACCGTCTGGCCGATTTCCACCTGGCCTGAATCGGGCAGCTCCTTGCCCGCAATCAGCTTGAACAACGTGGACTTGCCCGCGCCGTTGGGGCCGATGATGCCGACGATGGCGCCGGCGGGAACGTTCATGGTGAGGTTGTCGATCAGCAGGCGGTCGCCAAAGGCCTTGGAGACATTCTTGAACTCGATGACCTTGCTGCCCAGGCGATCGGCGACGGGAATGAAGATTTCCTGCGTCTCGTTGCGGCGCTGGTATTCGTAGTCACTCAGTTCCTCGAAGCGCGCGATACGCGCCTTGGACTTGGCCTGGCGCCCCTTGGCGTTCTGGCGCACCCATTCCAGTTCCTTCTTCAGGGCCTTGGCGCGCGCTTCCTCTCCCTTGTTTTCGGCCTCCAGGCGGTTCTGCTTTTGCAGCAGCCAATCGGAATAATTGCCCTTGTAGGGAATGCCGTGGCCTCGATCCAGTTCCAGAATCCACTCGGCCGCGTTGTCGAGGAAGTAGCGGTCGTGGGTGATGGCCACCACGGTGCCGGTGAAACGGTGCAGGAACTGCTCCAGCCATTCCACGGATTCGGCGTCCAGGTGGTTGGTGGGCTCGTCCAGCAGCAGCATATCGGGCTTGGACAAGAGCAGCTTGCACAGCGCCACGCGGCGCTTCTCGCCGCCCGAGAGCTGGCCGATCACGGCATCCCAGGGCGGCAGGCGCAGCGCATCGGCGGCGATTTCAAGCTGATGCTCGCTGTCGGTGCCGGCGGCGGCGATGATGGCTTCGAGCTTGCCCTGCTCGGCCGCCAGGGCGTCGAAGTCGGCGTCTTCTTCGGCGTAGGCGGCGTAGACCTCCTCCAGGCGGGCGCGGGCGTTGTTCACCTCGGCCATGGCCTCCTCGACCTCCTGGCGCACGGTGTGCTCTGGGTTCAGCTGCGGCTCCTGCGGCAGGTAGCCGATCGACAGGCCCGGCATGGGAATGGCCTCGCCCTCGATCTCCTTGTCGATGCCGGCCATGATCTTCAAGAGCGACGATTTGCCCGAGCCGTTCAGGCCCAGCACGCCAATCTTGGCGCCGGGGAAGAAGGACAGCGAAATGTCTTTCAAGATCTGCCGCTTTGGGGGCACGGTCTTGGTGACACGGTTCATCGAGAAAACGTACTGAGCCATGGATCTTTCAAAATTTGACAAAAAGAAGGCACCCATTTTTTGGGCGCCGAAACGTGGATTATCGGCGCATGCGACAATAGCGGGCGCGGCGGGCTCCAGTTGCCCCCGCATCAGCCTAGACAAGCTGGGGACGACGGAAAGATTT
Organism: Pseudomonadota bacterium; assembly: GCA_018240985.1. GTDB lineage: Bacteria > Pseudomonadota > Gammaproteobacteria > Burkholderiales > Burkholderiaceae_C > Alicycliphilus. The sequence goes on along the minus strand of JAFEER010000239.1, from coordinate 6,925 downwards.
TTCCTGGCTCCCACCCATGAAATCATCAGCCTCATGAACTGGTCGGGCAGCCCAACAGGCTGCCGGCGGCAGGCCGATACCCAGCGCCCAGGATGGGCGCATCCAACTTGACAATGACTTTCGAAGAACTGAAGCTGGCGCCGGCCATTTTGCAGGCCGTGCAAGAACAGGGTTACGACACCCCCACCCCCATCCAGGCCCAGGCCATTCCACTGGTGCTCGCCGGCCACGACCTGCTCGCCGGCGCCCAGACCGGCACCGGCAAGACGGCGGCCTTCACCCTGCCCATGCTGCACCGCCTGGCCCAAGGCCCGGCCGCGACGAGCAAATTTGGCAACCGCGGCGTGCGCGCCCTGGTGCTCACCCCCACGCGCGAGCTCGCCGCGCAGGTCGAGGAATCGGTGCGAGCCTACGGCAAGCACCTGGCGCTCAAGTCCACGGTGATCTTCGGCGGCGTGGGCATGAACCCGCAGATCGACCGCATCAAGCGCGGCGTGGACGTGCTGGTGGCCACGCCCGGACGCCTGCTGGATCTGCAGCAGCAGGGCTTCATGGACTTGTCCCAGGTCGAAATATTGGTGCTGGACGAGGCCGACCGCATGCTGGACATGGGCTTCATCCACGACGTGAAGAAGGTGCTGGCGCTGCTGCCCGCATCGAAGCAAAGCCTGCTGTTCTCCGCCACCTTCAGCGACGAGATCCGCGAGCTGGCCGGCGGCCTGTTGAAGAACCCGCAAAGCATCCAGGTCACACCGCGCAACACCACGGTGCAGCGCATCAGCCAGGTCATCCACCCGGTCGGCCGCGGCAAGAAAAAGCAGGTGCTGCTGCACATCATCCAGCAGCATGACTGGAGCCAGGTGCTGGTGTTCACGCGCACCAAATTCGGTGCCAACAACGTCGCGGACTACCTGACGAAGAACGGCGTCAACGCCATGGCGCTGCACGGCAACAAGAGCCAGAGCGCCCGCACCCAGGCATTGGAAGGCTTTAAAACCGGACAGATACGTGCGTTGGTAGCTACAGATATTGCAGCACGCGGGATCGACATCGACGACCTGCCGCATGTCGTGAACTACGAAATCCCGAACGTCCCCGAAGACTACGTGCACCGCATCGGCCGCACCGGCCGCGCCGGCCGCGAAGGCCAGGCCGTGAGCCTGGTGTGCATGGACGAAGAGGGTTTCATGATGGAGATCGAGCGCTTCACCAAGCAGGAGATCCCGGTGCAGGTCATCGACGGCTTCGGCCCCGACGAGGGCGAGACCGCCGAGCCCATCGCCATGGGCCGCCAGACCATCTGGGGCGGCGCCGGCAAGCCGCCCGGCCGCGAGGTCATGCAGGCCGCAGCCAAGGCCGCGCGCCAGGAGATGATGGATCGCATCCGCACCAACAAGGCGGCGCAGGGCCAGCCGCGCGGCGGCCGCCAGGGCGGCCAGGGCGAGCGCGCCGGCAACGGCCAGGGTGGCCAGGGCGGCCAGGGCAACGCCGGCCGTACCGGCAATGCGAACCCGGCTGGCCGCAGCGCAGGCCCGCGCGGCCAGCGGCCCGGCTATGAGGGCGGCAACGGCGGCGGCGGCCGTGGTCGCGGCGGCAGCAATGCCAATGGCGGCAACCGCAACCCACAGCGCTTTGACGACAGCCAGCCGCGTGGCGAAAACGCGCACCTGGGCACGCAGCTCAAGCATGTGAACCTGGGCCCGCGCGCAAGCGGCCGCACCAGCCAGCCCGACCCGATGCGCACCAGCGTGGACATGATGAGCGACCGCGGCCGTCGCGGCGGCGGCTATCGCAGTGGTGGTGGTGGTGGTGGCGGCGGCGGCGGTGGTAGCCGCGGCCCGCGCGGCGGCGGCTTCGGCCGCTGACAACCCGGCGCCGGCCGCACGCGCCGGCGCATCAGACTGACGGCTCATCACCTCTGCGCACCGCCACCGCGGCGCCCATGAACATCCTGCTGGCCGACGATCACGCACCGATACGGAAGGCTCTGCGCGCGATTCTGGCGGAGGTCGCTGCCGGCGCGGTGGTCACCGAAGCGGACTCTGCCCGAAACGCCATGGAGCTGATTTCAAACGCTTGCTTGACTAGCAACGAGTCTCAGATGGCCCGTCTTACTCCCTCCCCCTCTGGGGGAGGGCCGGGGTGGGGGCCAGCGACGCTCGCGCGTCGATGCCGGCAAGATGCCGGCGCTCCAGCCCCCATCCCAGCCTTCTCCCAAAGGGGGAAGGAGTCTGAGACAGCTTTCTAATCACGAACGCTTGAGACCAGCCAGCCAGACTGCGCCACTGCTGGTGAGGCGCGCCCGGCTCCCTGCCAGCGCGCGGCATGCACGCCACAGTCACGTCATCGGCCGCTGCGCCGGGTAACATGCGCCAGAAAATCTACCCCGCAATACCGCGAGCCACGATGACGCCACCCACAACGCACCGCCGCACCACCGGGCAACCAGCCACCAACCTCGGCCGTTTGAACGCGCTTGTATTTCGTCAAGGGGGGGCACTGGTGGCGGCGGCCATGCTGGCCGCATGCTCCAGCACCCCACTTCCGCCCTGGCCGGCTCAGAAGTCGGCAACCGCTGCGAGCACGCCACAGGCCAAGCCGCAGGTGCCACCGCCCTTAGGCACCGGCCCGGGTACCGCAACGCGCGCGGAAGTCATCGCCAGCCCGGTCAGCGTCTCTCCCATTTCCCCCACCGCTCCAGGCACAGCCGAGCTTGCCACGCCCGAGCAGCCCTACGGCCCCGCCGTAGCGGCGCGCTTTCCCGATCCATCGGTACGCTACGAAACGCCGGGCCTGGCCGATGGCCGACGCGCCTTCACCACCAACGCCGAACTGACGCAGTGGCTGCGCGACCTGGCGCTAACGCAGCACGGTGCCACACGCATGCAGCTGCTCGACCTGGGCCTGTCGCAGCGCGGCACACCCATCCAGGCGCTGGTGCTCACGCGCGCCGCTGGTTCCGACATCGCCAGCCTGGAGGCCAGCCGCCGCCCCACCGTGCTGCTGATCGGCCAGCAGCATGGCGACGAGCCCGCCGGAGCCGAGGCTTTGCTGGTCGTGGCGCGCGAACTGGCGCAGGGCCTGCTCGAGCCCATGCTCGATCGCATCAACGTCATCGTCGTGCCGCGCGCCAACCCCGACGGCGCCGACGCCGGCACGCGCGTCACCGCCAACGGCATCGACATGAACCGCGACCACCTGCTGCTGCAGACGCCCGAGGCGCAGTCCCTGGCCAAGCTGGTGCGCGACTACCGCCCCATCGCCATCATCGACGCGCATGAATACACGGTGGCAGGGCGCTACCTGGAGAAGTTCCACGCCCTGCAGCGCTACGATGTGCTGCTGCAGCACGCCACCACGGCCAATCTGCCCGAATTCATGACCAAGGCCGCGCTGGAGTGGTACCGCCAGCCCATGCTGAAGGCGCTGGAGACCCAAGGACTGACGCACGAGTGGTACTACACCACCTCTACCAAGCCCGATGACCTGCGCTTGTCCATGGGCGGCACCCAGCCCGACACCGGGCGCAACGTCAACGGCCTGAAGAACACCGTCAGCATGCTGCTGGAAACACGCGGTATCGGCATAGGCCGGGCCCATGTCCAGCGCCGCGTGCACTCGCATGTCACGGCCGTCACCAGCGCTCTGCGCAGCACCATCGACCGCGCGAGCAACCTGGAGCAGGTGCGCTCCTATGAGGCGCGCGACATCGCCGCCCAGGCCTGCCGCGGCGAGATCGTGGTCGAGGCCGGCCCCACGCTCACCCAGCGCGAGCTGATCATGCTCGACCCCGAAACCGGCGCCGACCGGCCCGTGCGCGTGGACTGGAACTCATCGCTGCAGCTCAAGACCCTGAGGAAACGCCCGCGCCCCTGCGGCTACTGGCTGGCCGACGCAGCGACCGACGCCGTCGAACGCCTGAAGCTGCTAGGCCTGCAGGTGATGCGCGTGGCCGAGGGCGGCTCCACCCTGGCCGACACTTACCACGAAACCAGCCGCGAAAGCTCCGAGCGCCAGGACGTGCGCGGCACCGTCGCCGGTGGCGGCCCCATCGTCCGCGTGCAGGTCACCCCCACCCGCAGCGCCATCGACGTCCCGGCGGGCAGCTACTACGTACCCCTGAACCAACCCCTGGCCAACCTGGCCGTGGCGGCCCTGGAACCCGACACGCAGAACAGCTACTTTGCCAACCGCCTCATCACCAACCTGGGGGACACCGCACGCGTGATGACGCCACCCTCAGTGGTGTTTGAAGAAACCGACTGAAAAGCGCTCGTAGGCATTGCTGCATTACTCACATATCTGTAGCTGGTTGGGCTTTGCCTGCAAGCGCCATCGGTGATTTTTTACACACCGAATCGCTGCCAAACGCATGCCATGCAGCACCGCACCTGGCGCATGCCAAATCGTCGAAAGCAGACGCCCACGCAGTTATGATTCACCCCCTTGGCTAGCACAGCAACTGCCCGTAGCTCAACCGGATAGAGCAATTGCCTTCTAAGCAATAGGTCGGGGGTTCGAGTCCCTCCGGGCAGGCCAAATTAGCGTTTCATACAACGCCATACCATCCCAGAACCGACATACCTTCGAGGCAGCACGGTTTGCTGGGTCACCTGCTGGCATCACACGCCTGTAGGACAAATCCGCGACTCTGCGGCCATGCAAGCTGCGTAGATTGCCTCGAATCAGCGAAGAATTGATACTGACTGTGTCGGTCAGACGAATGGGGTTTGTCCACGCATGGCACCAAGCCCCGGATCGCGAGGCCGCACCACCGCAGCCCACCAGGAGGAAGTTCATGCTCATCCGATTCTTTAATCCAGCATCCGTGTATATGCGCCGCGCCCAACGCTGTCTGGACGAAGCACGAATGGCGGCCCTGGAGCATGAAAATGCCGCGGAACACCACATGGCTCTGGCCAAGATGTACCGTCATCGGGCAGCACGACTGGAAGCCGAGTTGGCACCTGCGGATGCGCAGGGTCATGAGACACACGAGTCGTCTGGACAGCTGCCACGCATCGCAGCACTCAAAAAGCCGAGGGATCAGCGCCAGGCACAGCCAGCATTTCTGGCACAAAGTTCGCCCGGTTGACGATAAGGCTCAAGGCGACGAACGGCCAGAAAATCGTGCACATCACATGGACGGAGTTCCCTGCGCCCTCAAAAACGAAACAAGGATCCGAAGATCCTTGTTTTTGCTGGTATTTTTTGGGGTGGCTGATGGGGCTCGAACCGGAAACGGGGGGTATCAAGGGGTATTCCGGGGCTTTCCTCGGCTGTGCACACCAGGGAGATGCCCCGCACTTACCCCTCATTGCCCCTGCGGCGCCCCCAACATTGCCCCTGGCCATCACTGACCGAGACCAGGCACACGAATGAGGTAGTCGCTCGGAAATCGGGGCAATCATCGACTCTTTTACCCCATTTCCGTCATCGCCACATCCTATTCCATTGTCTTCAGCACATCGGCCCACGCGGTCGCCCACACATAACGCGCGGGGTTCTCGCCGGTCTGCAGCGCGGCAAAGTACGCCTCGCCGCACAGCATCTTGGCGTCTTCCTCGCTACGGAGGTCATCGGTGGACAGGCTACTCTGGTCTCCACGACGAAGTACAGGCGCTGCGCGCCGTCCTGATCGGACAGGATGGCCCAGTCGGGGTTGTAAGGTCCAAGCGGCGTGGGTACTTTGAACCAGCTCGGCAGCTTGGCATACAGCACCACGCCGTCGTTTGTCTCCATGGCCTCGGCAAACTTGCGCTCAGTGTCCGAGTCGTAGACATTCTCATCCACATGTACGTGGGAACGTAGCCTCTCAGGTCAGCACGCCGAAATGAAGAGCGTGGTTATTTGACGGCTTACGATAAATAAAGTCCGTAGGAACCGCGAGCGTCTGCCGAAGAGGTGGCTCGGCTAGATGGTGTAGCTGTGCCTGGCCGTCCTGCGGCAGCTTGCCTCGCCATGCCCACTGTGAGCAACTACCTCTCTGCTCGCGAAGCTGTTGATGGTCGGCTGTCCTCCCGCCGCTTTGTATTGGCTGAGGCCATGCGGTGCAAGGGCCAAATAGCAGCCCTCGCCCCAGATGGACTCGTCATCAATGTCCACAGGACCGGCATCGCGCCACCAGACGAGCTTGGCCACAGCAGTGCCATCAGAGTCCGTGTAAACGCAGGGATTCGCAGCGTGCTGCCGCCAGCGCAGCTGACGTAGCCAATTTGGGCAGATGGCCAGCAAATACCTTGGCCCATACAAGTCGGTCCCAGCTGAACTCGCGACACGCCTAACCAGCGTAGTCGCTGGGGTCACATCGTGCGTCACGTAGGCGCCCCGCCAGACGACGGCGGGCAGCTTTTCGTAGCCGTCATCGAAATCGTCGCTGTCGATCTGCGCTTTCGGAGCGCGGAAGCGGTGTTGGAGGAACTCGGCTTGTCTGGGCTTGAAGATCGTGAATCGAGATACCTCCGCAATCACCAAGTCTTCAGTTTGTAGCGACCACGGTGCAACATCCTCGTTGACCCGAGGGGTCCAGGCGCGGCCAGCCTCGCCCCAGCTGGCATCACGGGCGACCAGCGGTCTAGGAATTGTTTGCGGACGAACCTGCGCCTGCTGCAGCGGGTGCGGCGGAAGCGGCGCATTCAGTTTCTCCAGGAAAAGCGGCAGGTCGTGGTCAGCCAGCAGGCCGGCACGGCGAACCTCTCCCGCCACGTGACGAAGGGCGACCACCCCAACTGACATGTGCGGCTTGAGATAGGTGATCTGCATATCCAACGAGCGGAGCTCAGCCTCCAGGCGCCTAAGTGCAATACTGTTCAGATAGCATCTCATCATTGATAATGCGAAGCCATCGCAACCCCAAACATTGGAACGATGGCAAGGACACGCAAGGCCGTAGCGGCCCACATTGATGTAGCGCATTTGATCAGTG
>JAFEER010000238.1 GCA_018240985.1 Pseudomonadota bacterium | reverse complement strand
GCTTCCGCCCAAACGTCGGCATCATCCTGCTCAACCAGAGAAACCAGGTATTCTGGGGCAAGCGCATACGCACCCACAGCTGGCAGTTCCCTCAGGGCGGCATAGACCGCGGAGAAAACCCGGAACAGGCCATGTTCCGAGAACTGCACGAAGAGGTCGGTCTGCAGCCCAGCCAGGTACGTGTGATTGCCCGCACCCGGGACTGGTTGCGCTACGAGGTGCCTGACCGGTACATCCGCCGCGACGCGCGCGGCCACTACCGTGGACAGAAACAGATCTGGTACCTGCTGCAACTGGTGGGTTTCGACTGGGACTTGAACCTGCGCGCCACCGACCACCCCGAGTTCGATGCCTGGCGCTGGAACGATTACTGGGTGCCGCTGGACGTGGTGGTGGAGTTCAAGCGCGGCGTCTACGAGATGGCGCTGACCGAACTGGCGCGCTTTCTGCCGCGCCATGAAACACGCAACCGTTACCTGCGCAGCGGCATGCGCGCGCGCGAGCAAGAACCTGGCCTACCGCCCGTGCATCGTTCCGGGACACTGCTCGTCAAGCCGGGCATGGAGCTGCCGCCCGGTGCCAGCTTCGACCCGGATCCGCAAAGCAGCATGCCCGCGCCGCTGACCGAGCAGGCACCGGATCATCCGCATCAGAAATCGGGCGGCAAGTAAGCCGCGTCAAGCCGCGTCGTAGTGGCGCGCCGCTGGCTCAGGCGCTGAACACCACCATGTTGTCGCGGTGCACCATCTCGGGCTCGGCGACATAACCCAACAGGTTTTCAAATTCCGACGACGGCTTGCGGCACAGCCGGCGCGCCTCGGCGCTGGCGTAGTTGGCCAGGCCGCGGGCGATCTCCGTGCCGCCCACGTCGCGCACCGCGATCACGTCGCCGCGCGCAAAGTCGCCCTCCACCGCCACCATGCCAATGGGCAGCAGGCTCTTGCCCTCGCCGCGCAGCTTGGCGGCTGCGCCCGCATCCACGGTGACCGAGCCGCGCAGCTGCAGGTGATCCATCATCCATTGCTTGCGCGCCTGCATTTTCTGCGTCTGCGCCACCAGCAGCGTGCCTATGGCCTCGCCGCGCGCCAGGCGCAGCAGCACATCGGGCTCGCGCCCCCAGGCAATGACGGTGGATGCCCCTGAACCCGCCGCGCGCTTGGCCGCGACGATCTTCGTGATCATGCCGCCCTTGCCAATGCTGGAGCCGGCCCCGCCGGCCATGACCTCGAGCGCCGGATCGCCGGCCTTGGCCTCGTGCACGAACTGTGCCTGCGGGTCGCGGCGCGGGTCGGCGGTGTACAGGCCCCTTTGATCCGTCAGTATGACCAGCGCATCGGCCTCCACCAGGTTCGCCACCAGCGCGCCCAGGGTGTCGTTGTCGCCGACCTTGATCTCGTCCGTGACCACGGTGTCATTCTCATTGATCACCGGCACCACGCCCAGCTGCAGCAGCGTGAGCAGGGTGGAGCGGGCATTGAGGTAGCGCTCGCGATCCGCCAGGTCGGCATGGGTCAGCAGCACCTGGGCGCTGCCCATGGACTGCTCGCGCAGCTTGGTCTCGTACATCTGCGCCAGGCCCATCTGCCCCACCGCGGCGGCCGCCTGCAGTTCACGGACTTCACTGGGCCGACTGGTCCAGCCCAGGCGCTTCATACCCTCGGCAATGGCGCCGCTGGAGACCATGATGACCTCGCGCCGCTCACTACCCTCACCGCGCACCAGCGCGGCCAGCTGCCGGCTCCACTCGCCGATGGCGACCTCGTCCAGGCCGCGCCCCTCATTGGTGACGAGACTGGAACCCACTTTGACCACGATGCGACGCGCGTCGCGCAAGACACTGGAAGCCATTTTTATACTGAAATATGGCCTTAACGCTTTACTGGCAAGCGCATCAAGCTATTGAAAATATAGTATCTCTGAGCCATTCATCAGGCTTCTGATTCGCCTTCAGCGAAGCGCGGATCGACCTCGGCCGGCGCATTCTGCGCCAGCTGCTGGGCATGCACATGCTGGAAGATGGCCTTCACCAGCGGGTCGCAGCCCTCACGCGTGAGAGCCGAAATCTCGAACACCGGGCCCTTCCACTTGAAGCGCTTGACGAAGTCCTTCACCAGCGCCGCGCGCTCTTCGGCGGGCACCATGTCCAGCTTGTTGAGCACCAGCCAGCGCGGCTTGCCGTACAGCGCCTCGTCGTATTTCTTCAGCTCGGCGACGATGGCCTTGGCCTGCGCGACGGGATCGATGCTGTCGTCAAAGGGCGCCATGTCCACCACATGCAGCAGCAGGCGCGTGCGCTGCAAATGGCGCAGGAACTGGTGCCCCAGGCCCGCGCCCTCGGAGGCACCCTCGATAAGCCCCGGAATATCGGCCACCACAAAGCTCTGCTCGGGCCCCACGCGCACCACGCCCAGGTTCGGGTGCAGCGTGGTGAAGGGGTAGTCGGCAATCTTGGGCCGCGCATTGGACACGGCCGCAATGAAGGTGGACTTGCCGGCATTGGGCATGCCCAGCAGGCCCACGTCGGCCAGCACCTTCAGCTCCAGCTTCAGGTTCTTGCGCTCGCCGGGCCAGCCCGGCGTCTTCTGGCGCGGCGCCCGGTTGATGGCGCTCTTGAAGCGCAGGTTGCCATAGCCGCCATCGCCGCCCTTGGCGATGGTGATCACCTCGCCGGGCGTGAGCAGCTCGTACAGCTGCTCGCCGGTATCGGCGTCGCTGAGGATGGTGCCCACCGGCATCTTCAGCGTGATGTCGCTGCCGGCCGCGCCAAACATGTCCGAGCCCTTGCCATGCTCGCCACGCTTGGCCTCGTGGCGGCGCGAGAAACGAAAGTCCACCAGGGTGTTCAGGTTCGGGTCGGCCACCGCATACACATGCCCGCCACGCCCGCCATCGCCGCCGTCGGGCCCGCCGAATTCCTTGTATTTCTCGTGCCGGAACGACACACAACCGTTGCCGCCATCGCCGGCAGCAATGTCGATAAAGGCTTCGTCGACGAACTTCATGGGTATCCAGTTTACAAAACCGCACCCACGCCCCCCGTTGGGCCATGGGCACATCGCTGGGTGCCTTGTTGAAACCGCACCCGCGCTGAAAACAACAAAGCCCCGACAAGTCGGGGCTTTGCAATCGCGTCAGTGTTTGAGCAGGCCTTAGGCCTGTGTCACGCTGACGGTGTGCTTGGACAATGCACCCTTCGTGCTGAAGGACACATGGCCGTCCACCAGGGCGAACAGCGTGTGATCCTTGCCAACGCCGACGTTGACGCCGGGGTGGATGCGCGTACCGCGCTGACGCACGATGATCGAGCCAGCGCTGATCAGCTCACCACCGTAAGCCTTCACGCCGAGCATCTTGGGCTTGGAATCGCACCCGTTTCGCGTAGAGCCGCCGCCTTTTTTCTGTGCCATGACTCTTGTCCTTCCTTAGGCAGTGATTGCACCGATTTGCAGCTCGGTGAACTGCTGGCGGTGGCCTTGGCGCTTCTGATAGTGCTTGCGACGGCGCATCTTGAAAATGCGCACCTTGTCGTGCTTGCCGTGCGCCACCACCGTGGCCTTCACTGCCGCGCCGGACACCAGAGGCGTGCCCACCTTCAGCTCTGCGCCGTTGCCGACTGCCAGAACCTGGTCGATCACGATCTCCTGGCCAACGTCCGCAGCAATCTGTTCTACTTTAATTTTTTCGCCGACAGCAACGCGATACTGCTTGCCGCCGGTTTTTATGACCGCGTACATGTAAACCTCATCTGAGTTGGAGTTCTGCGAAACGGATTTCCACAGAACCTGCGATTGTACTGCGTCTTTTCAAATCAAGCAAAACCGCTGCACCTGCCCCGCGCGTATCCCAACTCGAGAGCCCGAAGACCGCTGGGCGCTTCCTATAATCGCCGTTTTTCCTTCTCCACAACACCCACCTTGGCCGCCAACTCCCCCAGCACTGCTGCCACCCTCGCCCTGATTGCCGACGACATGCGAGAGGTGGACGAGGTCATCGCATCGCGCCTGCAATCTTCCGTCTCCCTGGTAGGTGACGTGGCCCAATACATCATCTCGGCAGGTGGCAAGCGCCTGCGCCCTGCCCTGCTGCTGCTGGTCAGCGGCGCCCTGGGCTACCAGGGGGCGCAACGTTTCAACCTGGCGGCCGTGGTTGAATTCATCCACACCGCCACCTTGCTGCACGACGACGTGGTCGATGAGTCCACTCTGCGCCGCGGCCGCGCCACCGCCAACGAGACCTTTGGCAACCCCGCGAGCGTGCTGGTGGGTGATTTTCTCTACTCGCGTGCGTTCCAGATGATGGTATCAACGGACAACCTGCGGGTGATGCAGGTGCTCGCGGATGCCACCAACATCATCGCCGAGGGCGAAGTCCAGCAGCTCATGAACACGCATGATGCGTCGCTGGACGAAGCGGGCTACCTCAACGTCATACGCTCAAAGACCGCCAAGCTGTTCGAGGCCAGCGCCAGACTGGCCGCCATCCTCGCCGGCAGCCCGCCCGAGATCGAACAGGCCTGCGCCGACTACGGCCAGGCCCTGGGAACCGCCTTTCAGGTCATCGACGACGTACTCGACTACGACGGTGACACGCAGGAAATGGGCAAGAACCTGGGCGACGACCTGCGCGAGGGCAAGGTGACGCTTCCCGTCATCATCGCCATGCAGCGCGGCACACCGGAGCAACGCGAGCTGCTGCGCACAGTCATCGAAACCGGCTCCACCAACGAGCTGCAACGCGTAGCGAGCATCATCCGCGAAACCGGCGCCCTTGCCGCCACACGCGACGCCGCCGCCGCACAAGCCAGACTGGCAATGGCAGCAGCAGCCACGCTTCCTGCCAATTCTTACACCGAAGGTTTGCTACAATTAGCGGCTCAGCTGCTTGAACGCCGCATCTAGCCGGTGTCAGTACATCGGGGTGTAGCTTAGCCTGGTAGAGCGCTACGTTCGGGACGTAGAGGCCGGAGGTTCGAATCCTCTCACCCCGACCAGATAAACACAGTAAAAATCAACAATTTACATGAAGCCACCCACTGCGGTGGCTTCGTTGTTTCTGGCCCGTTACTGCATGGCAAGTGCATGGTAAGTGCAATTGCTCACGACTTCACGATGGGCTGCGTCATGCGCCGGGCAAGTTGACCGGCGTTCATGCCTACGCCCGGTATTGGTAAATACGCCACCGATTCCCAGGGTACCCAGGCCATTCGGCTGCTGGCACCACATTTCGAGCACAAGTTCTTCCTGTCGGCTGCTCCGCACAACGCGTATGAAAGCGCGAGAAGCTGCTCCAGGCGCAGGCACAGGAGCCATCCCCTGGTCGCTATTCATGCGCCATTCACACCGCGTCACCTAAGCTCGCCAACAATGACTATTTAATGGTTTACCCGCAGACAACACCATGCAACTGACTTGCTCTCCCCGCCATATCGGGACTCTATACCTGGCCTGCCTGCTTGCCACCTTGCTGCCCTCGGCTGCTAGCCACGCCGCCGACGCGCCCGCGCCCATTGCCTGGACGGCGGCCCAGATCGAGGCCGCGGGCGTGCGCACGCAGCAGCCCGGCGCCGCTGCCGCCCAGGGCGGCGCCGGCCTGGTGCTGCAAGGCCAGGTGGAGCTGCCGCCCCAGGCGACCGAGTTGCTCAGCAGCCCGCTGGCGGGCGTGGTGCAGCAGGTACTGGTGGCGCCGGGCCAGCGCGTCAAGGCGGGCGAGGTGGTGGCGCGCCTGACGAGCCCGGAACTGCTCACCTGGCAGCGCGAGCTGCTGCAGGCCCAGACGCAGGCACGCTTGGCGGCCAGCAAACTGGCGCGCGACGAGCAGCTCCATGCCGAGGGCATCATCCCCGGCCTGCGCCTGCAGGACAGCCGCGCCGCCCATGAGCAGGCGCAGCTCGCCGTGCGGGAGCGGCGCCAGGCGCTGCAGGCGCTGGGCCTCTCGGGCGGCGCGCTGCAGGCCCAGCTGCCGCTGCGCGCCGCGGCGACGGGCACGGTGCTGGAGCTGACGGCCCTGCCCGGCCAGCGGCTGGACGCCGGCATGCCGGTGGCCCGTATCGCGCGCAGCGGCCAGCTGGCCCTGGCGCTGCAGGCCACGCCCGAGCAGGCCGGCCGGCTGCGCGTGGGCGACACCCTGAGCGTCGCCGGCTGCAAGAGCCCGGCGCGGCTCGCGGCCATCACGCCGCAGATGAACAGCGCCAACCAGTCGGTGCAGCTGCGCGCCGATTTCACGAGCCAGGAGGACTGCCTGCGGCTGCAGCAGTTCGTCGAGGTGACGGTGCAGCCCAGGCCCGCCAAGGCCGGCGCCAGCGCCCTGAGCGTGCCGGTGCAGGCGGTGGTGCGCCAGGGCGGAAAGGCCTATGTGTTCGTGCGCAGCAGCCAGGGCTTTATGCCCACCGCCGTGCAGCTGGGGCCGCAGGCGGGCGGCGCCTGGCCGGTGGCCGGCGGCCTGAAGGCGGGCGATGAGGTGGCCGTCTCCGGCATTGCCGCGCTCAAGGGCGCCTGGCTGGGCCTGGGCGGCGAGGGCCAGTAAATGCTGCGCCGCCTGATTGCCTTCGCGCTGGCGCAGCGCCTGCTGATGGCCGTGCTGACCCTGGGCCTGGTGGGCGCGGGCTGGCTGGCGCTGCGCCAGCTGCCCATCGACGCCTTTCCCGACGTCTCCACCACCCAGGTGAAGATCATCCTCAAGGCGCCGGGCATGACGCCCGCCGAGGTGGAGACGCGCATCGTCGCGCCCATCGAGCAGGAGCTGCTGGGCATACCGCACCAGGTCATGCTGCGCTCGCAGGCCAAGTACGCGATTGCCGACATCACGCTGGACTTTGCCGACGGCACCGACATCTACTGGGCGCGCCAGCAGGTGAACGAGCGCCTGTCGGGCGTGATGGGCGACCTGCCGCCCGGCACCAACGGCGGCCTGGCGCCCATCACCACGCCGCTGGGCGAGATGTTCATGTTCACGGTGGAGGGCGAGGCCAGCCTGTTTGAAAAGCGCCGCCTGCTGGACTACGTGGTGCGCCCGCGCCTGCGCGGCATTCCCGGCGTGGCCGATGTGAACACGCTGGGCGGCATGGTGGAGACCTTCGAGGTCGTGCCCGACCTGGCCGCCCTGGCGGCACGCCGCGTGTCGCTGCAGCAGCTGCAGGAGGCGCTGGCCGCGAACAACAAGAACGACGGCGCCGGGCGATTGATCAGCGGCGAGGAGGCCCTGCTGGTGCGCAGCGACGGCAGCATCGCCAGCCTGGACGACGTGCGCGCCATCGCCATCACGCAGCAGGACGGCATGGCGGTACCGGCACCGGTTCGGGTGGGCGACGTGGCCCAGGTGCGCCTGGGCGCGCTCACGCGCTACGGCAGCGTGACGCAGAACGGGCAGCAGGAGGCCGTGCAGGGCCTGGTGCTGGGCCTGCGCGGCGCCAATGCGCGCCAGCTGGTGCAGGACGTGCGCGCGCGGCTGCAGGAGATCGAGGCCAGCCTGCCCGCGGGCACCCGGCTGCGGCCCTTCTACGACCGGGGCGCCCTGGTCGAGCGCGCCGTGGGCACGGTCTCCAAGGCCCTGGCCGAGGCGATTGCGCTGGTGCTGGTGCTGCTGCTGCTGTTCCTGGGCAACCTGCGCGCCGCCCTGGTGGTGGCGTTGATCCTGCCGCTGTCGGCGCTGGCCACCTTTGTGCTGATGCGCCAGTGGGGGCTGTCAGCCAACCTGATGTCGCTGGGCGGACTGGCCATTGCCATCGGCATGCTGGTGGACGCCGCCGTGGTGGTGGTGGAGAACATCGAGGCCCGGCCCGCCGACCCGGCCACGCCGCGCCTGCACCAGCTCTACCGCGCCACCAGCGAGGTCGCCACGCCGGTGGGCGCGGGCATGGCCATCATCATGATCGTGTTCCTGCCGCTGCTGACGCTGCAGGGGCTGGAGGGCAAACTGTTCGGCCCGGTGGCGCTGACCATCGTGTTCGCGCTGGGCGCGTCGCTGCTGCTCTCGCTCACGGTGATTCCGGTGCTGGCCTCGCTGCTGCTGCGCCCGGGCCATCACACTAGCCCCTGGCTGGTGCGCAAGCTGGAAGCCGGCTACGCACCGCTGCTGGACAAGGCCCTGGCGCACCCGCGTGCCGTGGGCCTGGGAGCGCTGCTGGCCCTGGCCGGGGCGCTGGCGCTGTTTCCCTTCATCGGCAAGTCCTTCATGCCGCAGCTGGACGAGGGCGACATCATCATGCAGGTGGAAAAGCTGCCCTCCATCAGCCTGGTGCAGTCCACCGCCACGGATCTGGCGCTGCAGCAGCGCATTCTGGCGGCGGTGCCCGAGGTCGAGCGCATCGTCGCACGCGTGGGCTCGGACGAGCTCGGGCTCGACCCGATGGGCCTGAACGAGACCGACAGCTTCCTGGTGCTCAAGCCGCGCGCCGACTGGCGCTTCAAGACCAAGGAGGCGCTGGTGGACGCCATCCGCCAGGCGGCCGAGGGCATTCCCGGCGTGAACCTGAGCTTTACCCAGCCGATCGATATGCGCACCTCGGAAATGCTCTCAGGCGTGCGCGGCGACCTGGCGGTGAAGGTATTCGGCGCCAACGCCGCGGAGCTGTCGCGCCTGGCCGGCGAGATCGTGCAGGTGCTGCAGGCCGTCCCCGGCAGCGAGGACGTGCTGACCACCAAGAACGACGGCGTGCAATACCTGCGCGTGGCGCTAGACCGCCAGGCCATCGGCCGCCTGGGCCTGTCCGTGGATCAGGTGCAGGCCGATTTGCGCGCCCTGATCGAAGGCCAGCGCGCCGGCGTGGTGGTGCAGGACATCAGGCGCGTACCGCTGGTGGTGCGCGGCAGCGACGCGCTGCACCTGTCGCCCGAGCTGTTTGCCCAGCTGCGCCTGCCCACACCGGGCGGCCAGCCCATTGCCCTGGCGCAGCTGGCGCGGCTGGAGGTCATCGACGGGCCGGTGAAGATCGAGCGCGAGCAGTCCTCGCGCATGGCGGTGGTGCGCGCCAACGTGCGCGGGCGCGACCTGGTCGGCTTCGTGGCCGAGGCGCAGGCCGCCGTGGCGCAAAAGGTGCAGGTGCCGGCCGGCTACCGCCTGGCTTGGGGCGGGCAGTTCGAGAACCAGCAGCGCGCCGCGGCGCGCCTGGCTCTGGTCGTGCCGGTGGCGCTGGCGCTGATCGTGGGCCTGCTGTTTGCCACCCTGGGCAGCCTGCGCCAGGCGCTGCTGGTGTTCGCCAACATCCCGCTGGCCCTGGTGGGCGGCGTGGCGGCGCTGGCCATCAGCGGCGAATACCTGTCGGTGCCGGCCTCGGTGGGGTTCATCGCGCTCATGGGCATTGCCGTGCTCAACGGCCTGGTGCTCGTCACCTGCTTCAACCAGTTCGCCGCGCGCGGCCTGCCGCTGACCGAGGTGGTGCGCCAGGGCGCCCTGCGACGCCTGCGCCCGGTGCTGATGACGGCCAGCATCACGGCGCTGGGGCTGATCCCGCTGCTGCTGGCCACCGGGCCGGGCTCGGAGATTCAGCGCCCGCTGGCCATCGTGGTGATCGGCGGGCTGGTCAGCTGCACCCTGCTGACCCTGGTGCTGCTGCCCATCTTGTACCGCCGCTTTGGCCAACCCAGGCAATCCACATGACCGACACCCCCCAACCCGACTGCCTGCTGACGCTGGTCGTACCCAGCGCGCTGGAAGAAGACCTGCTGGATCTGCTGCGCAGCCAGCCGCGCCTGACGCCGGGCTTCACCCTGGTGCCCGCGCAGGGCATGGGCGCGCACATCCAGCTGGCCGCCAGCATGGAACAGGTGCAGGGCCGCGCGCGCCGCGTGCTGGTGCAACTGGTGCTGAGGCAGGTGCAAATCGAGCCCTTGATCGCCCTGCTGCGCCAGGCCTTTCCAACACCGCAGATCGCCTATTGGGCGACACCACTGCTGGCCTTTGGCCGGCTGGGAGAACTGGCATGAAGCCGGCGCATTGCTGGATCGCCGCCCTGGCCTGCAGCGCCGCCACGCTGGTGCAAGCACAGGCGCCGGACGAGGCGCGCCTGCCGCTGCTGCCGCCCAGCACTGTGGTTGAGCAGGTGCTGGAGCAACTGCCCCAGGTGCGCGCGGCACAGGCCGCCATCGCACTGGCGCAGGCGCGCAGCCAGCGCCTGCAGGCCGGCCCGCACGACTGGGTGGCCAAGGTCGGAGCAGACCGGCGCAGCGAGCGCAACGGGCCGCGCTACCGCGAGGGCGACGTCGGCCTGGAGACGGGCCTGCGCTGGCCCGCCAAGGTCGCGGCCGACCGGCAGCTGGGCAACGCGGAGGAGCGCCTGGGCCAGGTCGGCTACGCCGATGCCTGGCATGAGGCGGGACGCGCCCTGCTGGCCGACTGGTTCGAGGTGCTGCGCGAGCTGCGCGGCGCCCAGCTGTTGCAGGCGCAGGACGCGCTGATGCAGCGGCAACTGAAAGTGACGCAGCGGCGCGTGGAGACGGGCGACGCCGCGGCGCTGGAACTGCTCGCCGCAAACGCCGAGCGCGCCCGCGTGCAGGCCCAG
>JAFEER010000237.1 GCA_018240985.1 Pseudomonadota bacterium | reverse complement strand
GATGTCGATGCGCTTGTCGGCCATGCCATGGCCCAGGGCGTTCACCAAGGAGTCGGATTGCTGCATGGGCCGCATCATGCCGCCGTCGCAGCGGGCGCTGGCTATACTTCTCGCTATTCATTTTTAGAATAGCGAGGTATTCATGCTCATGCGCCCTTTGCACTCCCTGGCTCTGGCAGCCGTCCTGCTGCCCACCGCCCATGCCGGCGAAGTCGCCGTCGCCGTGGCGGCCAACTTCACGGCGCCCATGCAGAAGATCGCCGCCCAGTTCGAGCAGGACACCGGCCACAAGGCGCAGCTGTCGTTCGGAGCCACCGGCAAGTTCTATGCGCAGATTGCCAACGGCGCACCATTTGGCGTGCTGCTGGCTGCCGACGACACCACGCCCGAAAAAATCGGCAAGGAAGGCCTGGGCGATGGCGCCACGCGCTTCACCTACGCCATCGGCCAGCTGGTGCTGTGGAGCAAGCAGGCCGGCTACGTGGACGCGGACGGCAAGGTGCTGCAGAAGACCGACTGGCAGCATATCGCCATCGCCAACCCCAAGCTCGCGCCCTACGGCCTGGCGGCCATGCAGACGCTGGACAAGCTGGGCCTGACCGCCCAGGTGCAGCCGCGCGTGGTTACCGGCGAGAACATCGGCCAGACCTACCAGTTTGCGGCATCGGGCAACGCGCAGCTGGGCTTCGTGGCGCTGTCGCAGGTGATGGAAGGCGGCAAGCTGCGCGAGGGCTCGGCCTGGGTGGTGCCGGCGAACATGCACGAGAGCATCCGCCAGGACGCCATCGTGCTCAAGCCCGGCCAGGGCAATGCGGCTGCTGCCGCCCTGATGGACTACCTCAAGGGTGAGAAAGCGCGCGCCATCATCAAGTCTTACGGTTATTCGTTTTAAGAGGTTCAGCGTTGGGCGATGAGCGTTTAGCGCCCAACGCCCAACGCTCAACGCATCACGCATCACGCATAACGCATAACGCTCCCCCCATGTTTTCCCCCGACGACTGGTCTGCCATCCGGCTGACGCTGGAGCTGGCCGGCATCACCACCGTCCTGCTGCTGGTGCTGTGCACGCCCATCGCCTGGTGGCTGGCGCACACGCCCTCGCGCTGGCGCGGCCCGGTGGGCGCCGTGGTGGCGCTGCCGCTGGTGCTGCCGCCCACGGTGATCGGTTTCTACCTGCTGGTGCTGATGGGCCCCAACGGCCCGCTGGGCCGGCTGACCGAATCGCTCGGCTGGGGGCGCCTGCCGTTCACCTTCTGGGGCCTGGTGGTGGGCTCGGTCGTGTACTCGCTGCCGTTTGCGGTGCAGCCGCTGCAGCGTGCATTCGAAGCCATAGGCCGGCGGCCCATGGAGGTGGCGGCCGCCCTGGGCGCGGGGCCGATGGATCGTTTTTTCACCGTCGCGCTGCCGCTGGCGCGGCCCGGCTTCGTCACCGCCGCCGTGCTGAGCTTTGCGCACACCGTGGGCGAGTTTGGCGTGGTGCTGATGCTGGGCGGCAATATTCCGGGCAAGACACGCGTGGTGTCGGTGCAGATCTACGACCATGTGGAAGCCATGGAATACGCCCAGGCGCATTGGCTGGCCGGCGGCATGGTGGTGTTCGCCTTCGTCGTGCTGATGGCGCTGCACTGGCTGCAGCCCAGGGGGCGGCTGCAATGAGCACCATCAACGCACGCCTGCGCGTCACGCGCCCGGATTTTTCCCTCGATATCGATGTGCAGCTGCCGGGCCAGGGCGTGACCGCGCTGTTCGGCCCCTCTGGCTGCGGCAAGACCACCTGCCTGCGCGCCATTGCCGGCCTCACGCGCGCCACCGGTAGGGTCGAGGTCAACGGCGAGCCATGGCAGGACGACGCGGCGCGCCTGTGGCTGCCCACGCACCGGCGCCACCTGGGCTACGTGTTCCAGGAGGCGAGCCTGTTTGCGCACCTGAACGTGCGCCAGAACATGGAGTACGGCCTGCGCCGCCAGCCAGTCGGGCGCCGCCGCGTATCGCTGGATCAGGCTGTGGAACTGCTCGGCCTGGGCGCGCTGCTCGCCCGCATGCCAGACACCCTGTCGGGCGGCGAGCGCCAGCGCGTGGCCATCGCGCGCGCCCTGGCCACGAGCCCGCGCCTGCTGCTGATGGACGAGCCACTGGCCGCGCTGGATGCGGCGCGCAAGGCCGAAGTACTGCCCTACCTGGAGCGCCTGCAACGCAGCCTGGATATTCCCATGCTCTACGTGAGCCACTCGCCCGACGAGGTGGCGCGCCTGGCCTCGCAGCTGGTGCTGCTTGAGGCCGGCCGCGTCGTCGCCCAGGGGCCAACGGCCGAGCTGATGGCGCGGCTCGACCTGCCCCTGGCGCGGGGCGACGCCGCGACCACGCTGTTGCAGGGCCGGGTACTGGCGCACGACGCGCAGGATCACCTGCTCACCGTGGACGTGCAGGGCGCGCCGGTGCAACTGATCAGCAGCCATCCGCACGCCGTGGGCGAGGAAGTGCGCCTGCGCGTGCTGGCGCGCGACGTGAGCCTGGCGCGAACGCGCGCGGCCGACAGCAGCATCCTGAACCTGCTGCCCGCGCGCATCGCGCAGCTGGCCGACGAGGGCCCGGGCCAGGTCATGGTGGCGCTGGACATGGCCGGCGCCACGCTGCTGGCGCGCATCACCACGCGCTCATGCCGCAGCCTGGCGCTGACCGTGGGCGACAGGGTGTACGCCCAGGTCAAGGGCGTGGCGCTGGTGGATTGAGCCCAGCCTTACGCTTTCGGATAAAACGGCTGCGCGCCGTTGATCTTGCAGCAGGCAATCACGCCCCGAGTCGCGGTGAGATCACCCAGGTTGTTGATTTCAAATGATAGACTGGCACGATGGCGTCACGGATTCAGGTGCGGTGTATTGCCCCCCCGATCGAAGAAGGCGTATTGGTCTATTCCTACCTCGGCCATACGCGACTGTCGGTCGGCACGGTGCTGCAATGGCTGGATCTAGTACTCCGTTCCACCAAAACATTGCCATGAAATCGCGCCTTTGTCTGCCATGCGGCGTTGCAAATCCTCGCGATAGCTACGGCTATCGCTGCGGTTTGCGCCTTGCCTGGCAGACAAATGCATCGATTTCATTTCGTCAACATTTTGATGAAACGAAGTACTAGAAATGGCATTTGCCGAGAACAAGCACAAGTTCGTTGATTTCACCCAAGGTGAATCCGAGCACAAAATAATGTTTACCACGGGTCATCGGCAATGCGCCGATGTGTTTTGCATTCGTCGCAGCTTCGCCCATTGGTGGCTGGCGCAGAACCATCGGAATTTCAATACTGCAATGAAGAAATCGTACGCATTTTTCGAACGACTCCATATGCAGGCACGCACCCGGCAACGGCCGCGTTTCGGCCGGTGAAGACCAGGAGCGCGCTTGTGCCGGGATTGAAACCGTCGATAGAAAACTCGTGGGTATACGACATTGTCACTGACGAGGTGCTGGCCCAGGACATTTCGCTGCCCGGCCATACGCGGAGCGACCAGGCGTTCTGCACACCCCATGCCCTGCGGGCTTGGGGCCAGGCCTTTCTGCCGGGGCGCGGCTGGAGCGGCCCCCTGCGCCATGTTCGCATTCAGCAGAACGGCCAGTTACTGGCCCTGATCCCCTTCGCACGGCAGCAGGTCGCCCGTCTCAGCATCAATTCTCTGGCGGGCTATTACTGGCCTTTTCGCAGCCTTCGTCTGGCGGCGCCGCCAGGGGCGGACATGGATCTGGCCGACTCGCTGGGCCGGGCGTTGGCCAGCACACCGCCGGGGTCTGTGCTGCGCTTTGGGCCCATTTCCAGCCGCGACGACGTCATGCATGCCGTGCTGCGCCAGCTGATCGCCGCCGGCTGGCGCCATCGGGTCAAGGCCACCGGCGCGGTGTTCGAGCTAGATCTGTCTTTGGGACTGGACGCCCTGCAGCAGAGGTTCAGCGGATCCCTGCTCAAGCACATCGAATATTCACGCCGACGCCTGGGCAAGACGATGGGCGAGGTGCGCTGCGAACGCCACGTGCTAAGCGGCGATGACCAGCCGCTGCTCGACACCCTGGCGGGCATCGAGTCGCGTTCTTGGCTGGCCAAGAAAGGCGGCGATCTCAAGTTCATGGGCCCGGCCAATCAGCGTTTCTGGACTCAGATGGGCCGGGAACCCGATCCCCATACCCAGTCTGTGTGCTGGGTGCTGCACTGCGGCGACCAGCCGGTAGCGTTCTCGGCCCATTTGGAAACCGACACGACGCTGTATATCCTGGCCAACTCCTATGACGAACAATGGAAGAATCACAGCCCCGGTTCCATCCTGACCTACGAGGTGTTGCGCGATGCGATCGCCCGTCGCAAGCGCTTGTTGGACTGGGGACAGGGCGACTCCGGCTACAAGCAACGCTGGGGCGCACAAGAGGTGTCACTGTTGTACGATGTAATGATGTTCCGGCCTGGCTTACTCAGTGGGCTGCTCGCCTGGGTTGCCGGCAAGGTTCTGCGCGGATGGGACGCTCGCCTGGACGCGCCGCGCTGAGCGACTTGTGCCAGTACGAATTCTTTGGCCCACCTTGAGCACATGAATCAGAAGCTGTCATTTTTTCTAGGGCCGGGGGGTGGCACGGCCGCCTTATTCTTCGGTTTCAAGTCCTTGACAGGGGCCGAGGTCTTCCGCTTCGCCGCCAAGCCCTTGCAGCCGGGCGCGGCGCCCGCCTTGCCACCCGACTGGCGCTATGTTCAGCTATGCACCTCGGCCGAGCTGGCCGCACTCGTGCCGAGCGTGCGGGCGCAGCTGGCGGAGCAGTCGGGGGCTGGACCCGAGTTGCTGTTGCAGCGTGGCGCCAGCTTGCATGCCCTGCTGTGCGGCGAATCGGTGGTGGCCCAGCTCAATATCGAGAGCCGCCCGATTTGCGAAGTGGATGACCCCAAGCTGGCCCTACATCTGGCCGAAGGCGACGGCTTTCTCGGCTATCTCCACACTTGGCCGACGTTCCGCCGCCGCCGCGCTGCGCAGCTGCTGATTGCTGCCACCGAACAAGACCTGCGCGAGCGCGGGCTGAGGCGCCTGGTGACCCATGTACGCGCCACCAATGTGCCCTCCATCGCCGCATTCAAGAACCTAGACTACCGTTTCAATGCCCTAGTGTTCAGCAAGACGTCAGGCGCGTTGCTTGGCACACTTGGCATGCAGCGCCTGGGCTTGCAGGCTTTACCGGAGCGCCAAGGCGGGCGTTGACTCTGCTCTTCAAATCGGCAACGCGGTAGTGTTTTTCACAATGAATCTGTGACCGCTCCAGCGATTCTCACTCCCCGCGTCTGCTGAGCACAACAATGTGCGCCCAATCAATTGGAAACCCCTCCGGCACCTGCTCACGCGATCGCCCCTGCGTGCTGGCCCTGCGCAGCCGCCGTTGACGAGTATTCAATAATATATCCTACGATAAACCTGCTCAGCAACACGCCACCCTGTTCTCCAGATAGGGGAACGTAGCATTGGTGGAGTTTCCATCGGAACCTCTGGCTCTAGCCCATGAAATCCTCGCAAATGAAAAGAATCACTGTTTTTTTCAAGAAATTTGCACAGCTTTCTAAATCGCCTGATAACCACAGGATCAGATCGACTTCTTTCTCTACCACTTAATAACTCAAAACTATGCGAAAGAATAAGAAAAGACGCATAACCAGCCTCAAGCGCAGCCCATAGCAATTTTTCAATCTCTTTAAAAGAGCAAGCCGTTAATTGAACATGGCGCAATTTTCCAGTGCCGTCATCAAAAACAGTCATAGGATGCTCACAAATACCAGCGTGCTTAAAGGGCCACCAGATTGTTTCACCGGGCCTTACACCACTGGCTGGCCCAAACATGGTTGTATTGTAACTGCTGTCATACATAATACCATTGGCATGCACCGCCTTAAGTGTGTCATGATTAAAGGCGAAGCTACCGGCACGGAATGCATCAACATGGGGCACACCAGCCTGAGCCAACATTCTTTTCCCAATTCCAATAAGGGAAATTTGCTCCGCCACAGAATAATCTCGCAAATTTGGACGCTTACCGTTCATGCCATCCAACAACGGGATGCGTGCCTCATCCACCCATTCAGTATGCATATGTAACTGCGGTTCGTGGCCCGCGGCACACACTATCCCAACAACCTCATCAAGAGGCTGCTGACCAAATCGCGCCGAAAATAATGGTTCAATAAAGCAAACGCTCATCAAGCCATGATCATTCATGACTTTTAATTGATATGGCAAGCCGAACTGCCCTTGCGGTGTCTTGCCATGAATGGATTGATTAAAAATATTAACGAATCTTTCATCAAGGTTTTTCCACCCATTCGATGAAACCTCTACATCAATAGTAAAAAAAACATCCATTGCAATTCGCCAATAAGATCAAAGGCCTTGAAAATTTAATTTTTTGAAATTCATCAATGCAAACCAATTTACATCGTATCCAACGAAGCGCGCTCATTTCCTCCCATTTGCCCAGCGCATCAATTTTTTAATATTCCTTTTTAATCCAATTTCATCCAAAATTTTTCCAATTCTACACGAAACGTATTCAACCAATATAAGCATCCATAATTTCACATAATTCCCAAGACCCGGGCGCAACAGGTAACCGTCGGCAAATTCAATTTTATCCGTGGCAAACGATTCTTTGTAAAAAGCACTCCCAGAACCAAAATCAAATACCCTGTACTTATTCAAACCAAATAAATCTTGAATAATTAAATATAGCAGTACAGTTCCAGGAGATGAAGATGCATAATCCGACAAATACCCGATGACTTGGTAAGTTATTGCATCACCTTTTCCAGTGCACCATGCGAATGCAATGGGTTTATTATTTTCACGCAATAAATACCCTCGCGCTTCTCCATATAGCGCTCTATCTTGCATCACTCGTAAATAATCTGAGCCCTCCGGCAATCCAGCATCGAACATGAACGATTGATATGTTTTTCGAGAAATTGCCACGGCCGCGCCATGAAATTCAGCCATCGACTCAGGTTGAGTATAAATCTCGAATCCGTCAGGATTACGTTCAACAAACCGCTTTACGGCACGTTTTAGATTTTGACGACTCTTAGCGGAACGAAGTTGAAGATACGCATCAAACGACCCAAACAAGCGCACAAAATAAAGAGATTCCTGGTGTGGGCTATAACAAATCCAATCCCCTTGCCTTGAAAGCCCGCGGGGAAATCTATCCACAGCCGTACGCCGCAGTTGGTATCCAACCACATTCTCAGGCAAGGCAGAGATCGGCAATTCATCAAGTACAGGCCAATCTTGTGAGTCAGTTGGCGATTCTTGGGACAAAGGCAAAAACGTCACCCACCATTGTCCGATCATCCACTCCCCAAGCATATATTTAAATCGCACACGCACAGGAGTTATCACATTACTGGCAATATCATTTTTAAATCGCATTTTCTTATACTAATTTACTGAATTTATTCATTCTCACAAAATAGGCGCAGGCAGCAAATGAACAGCGGCGCCTGACGCTTGCTAGCTGCGGAGTTTATTCGCACACTCTATTAAGTTATTCTTACCATAGAAGTTATTTTTACCATA
Source organism: Pseudomonadota bacterium (assembly GCA_018240985.1). Classification (GTDB taxonomy): domain Bacteria; phylum Pseudomonadota; class Gammaproteobacteria; order Burkholderiales; family Burkholderiaceae_C; genus Alicycliphilus. The sequence continues at coordinate 1,999 of JAFEER010000237.1, read as the reverse complement.
ACTTTGTTGTCGAATTGAGAATTTACTCAACGCAACACATCCCCTTCGGCTCCTGCGCGCGCTGGCCAAGAGCGTGGCGCTGGTGGATTGCGCCCGGCAGCACGTCAGTTCCGGTTTGGGCTATCGTATGCGGCCATCCACCACCACGGACATGAATTCCTGTGCACAGGGCCCTACCACTCCACCAGCAGCGCAGCACCGTCGCCACAGCGGCCGCGCCGCGCCGGACGCATTCCTCATGAGCGCCGCGGCGCAAGGCGCAGGCCGCCTGTTCCCGCTGCTCGCGGCCCTGCTGCTGACCGGCTGTAGCCTGCCGCCGCTGGCGGGGCGCAGCACATCAACCGCGCTCGACCTGCCTACCGCGCAAGACACAAGGCTGGGCCGTGCGCTGGCGCCCGATGTGGCGGCGCACCCGGAGCTGAGCGGCATCCACGCCCTGCACCACCCGCACGACGCGTTCGCCGCCCGCGCGCATCTGGCGCGCGCGGCCGACCGCACGCTGGACGTGCAGTACTACATCTGGCGCGGCGACACCACGGGTATGCTGCTGCTGGGCGAGCTGCTCACCGCCGCCGAGCGCGGCGTGCGCGTGCGCCTGCTGCTGGACGACGTGGGCACGGCCGGGCTGGACGCACAGCTCGCAGCGCTGGACGGGCATCCGCAGATCGAGGTACGCCTGTTCAACCCATTCATGCTGCGCAGCCCCAAGGTGCTGGGCTACCTGGCCGACCTGCGGCGCGCGAACCGGCGCATGCACAACAAGTCGTTCACGGCCGACAACCAGGCCAGCATCGTGGGCGGGCGCAATGTGGGCGACGAATACTTCGGCGCCACCACCGGCGTGCTGTTCGCCGACCTGGACGTGCTGGCCCTGGGCCCCGTGGTGCACGACGTGTCCGCCGACTTCGACCGCTACTGGGCCAGCGCCAGCGCCTACCCAGCGCAGGACATCCTGCCGGCCGTGGCGCCGGCCGCCGCGGCCGAGCTGGCAGACCAGGCGCGCACGCTGCTGGCGTCGCCCGCGGCGCACGACTACGCGCAGTCCATCCAGCGCAGCGACTTCCACCGCCAGCTGCTGCAGCGCGAGCTGCCACTGGAATGGGCGCGCGTGCAGATGCTCAGCGACGACCCCGCCAAGGGCCTGGGCCGGGCGCGGCGCGACGGCCTGCTGCTGCCCCAGCTGGAGGCCGCGCTGAGCAAGCCGCAGCGCAGCGTAGACCTGGTGTCGCCCTACTTCGTGCCCACGGACGGCGGCGTGGCGGCCTTTGCACGGCTGCGGCAAGCGGGCGTGCGCGTGCGCATCCTGACCAACGCCTTCGAGGCCACAGACGTGCCCGCCGTGCACGCCGGCTACGCCAAGTACCGCCGCCCGCTGCTGGAACAGGGCGTCACGCTGTACGAAATGCGCCGCCTGGTGCCCGACTACGCGGACGAGCACAAGCGCCGGCTGTTCCAGCGCCTGGGCAGCTCGGGCTCCAGCCTGCATGCCAAGACCTTTGCCGTGGACGGCGCGCGCGTGTTCGTGGGCTCGCTCAACTTCGACCCGCGTTCGGCGCACCTGAACACCGAACTGGGCTTTCTCATCGACAGCCCGGCGCTGGCGGGCCAGCTTACCCAGGTGTTCGATACCACGGTGCCCGCCCAATCCTACCAGGTCACGCTGACCGAGGACGGATCGCTGCAGTGGCGCAGCGGGCTGGGCGACCTGCCCCCCGTCTACACCACCGAGCCCCACACCACCTGGTGGAGCCGCACGCTGGTGCACGTGCTGATGTGGCTGCCCATCGAGTGGTTGCTGTAAGGCCAACCCAAAAATTATGGTCAAAATGGGCCTAATCGCCCATCCTTAAAGCGCTTGCAGCTATCATAAAAGTAGTTTGAATAGCAACGAGTCTCAGATGGCTTGTCTTACTCCCTCCCCCTCTGGGGGAGGGCCGGGGTGGGGGCCAGCGACGCTAGCGCGTCGATGCCGGCAAGATGCCGGCGCTCCAGCCCCCAT
>JAFEER010000236.1 GCA_018240985.1 Pseudomonadota bacterium | reverse complement strand
CGGGCTACACTGGCCGCCATGGTGCGCCCATGACCTTGACTCTGACCCATAGCCTGCTCCTCATCGCCCTCCTGATCGCCGCCAGCGCCTTTTTCTCGGTGGCCGAAATCTCCCTCGCAGCCTCGCGCCGCCTGCGCCTGCGCCAGTTGGCCGACGAGGGCGACGCGCGCGCCGAACGCGTCATAGCCGTGCAGGATCAACCAGGGGAGTATTTCACGGTAGTGCAGATCGGGCTGAACGCGGTCGCCATCCTGGGCGGCATCATCGGCGAGGGTGCGTTCAGCCCCTACTTCGTCGCATGGCTGGAACTGTGGCTGCCGCAGGCCACGTCCCAAACCCTGGGCTTTGTGGCATCGTTTCTCGCGGTCACCTCCTTGTTCATCCTGTTTGCCGACCTGCTTCCCAAACGCCTGGGCATGGCCCACCCCGAGGCCGTGGCGCTGCGCGTGGTCAGGCCCATGCAGGGCTGCATGGCGCTGTTCAAGCCCATCGTGTGGTTCTACAGCCGCTGCGCCGACGCACTCTTGCGCCTGACGGGCCTGCCCAGCCAGCGTGACGAGCGCATCACGCCCGAGGACATCCTGGCCATGACCGAAGCCGGCACCCGCGCCGGCGTGCTGGCAGCGCCGGAGCAGCAGGTGATTGCGAATGTCTTCGAACTGGACTCGCGCAGCGTCACCTCGGCCATGACGCTGCGCGAGCGCATCGCCTTCTTTCTGCGCGACGACCCGGACGAGCTGATCCGCGCACGCATCGCGGCCGAACCGTTCTCCACCTACCCGGTGTGCGATGGCGACATCGACCATGTGGTGGGCTATGTGGATGCCAAGGACATGTTCCAGCGCGCGCTCAACAACCAGCCCATCTCGCTGGCCGATGACCAGCTGGTGCGCAAGGTGCTCGTCGTGCCCGACCGCCTGTCGCTGGCCGAGGTGCTGGCGCATTTCCGCCAGGTGCACGAGGACTTTGCCGTCATCGTCAACGAGTACAGCCTGGTGGTGGGCGTGGTCACGCTCAACGATGTCATGAGCACCGTGATGGGCGACCTGGTCGGCCCGGCGGACGAGGATCAGATCGTGCGCCGCGACGAGAACTCCTGGCTCATCGACGGCACGGCGCCCATTGAGGACGTGCTGCATGCATTGTCCCTGAATGAGCTGCCGCACGCCGAGGACTACGAGACCCTGGCGGGCTTTCTGATGGTGATGCTGCGCCGCGTGCCCCGGCGCACCGACAGCGTGTGCTTTGGCGGCTACAAGTTCGAGGTGCTGGACGTGGATCGCTACCGCATCGACCAGGTCATGGTGTCGCGCCTGGATACGGCGCAGCCCGATCAGGCCGCCGCGTCAGGGGCCTGATAGATCCAGCGCCGCTGGGCTGCAAATACCGCGTTGGGATACTGGGGCTGGCCGCGGCTGCCGTTGTAGCGCCCCAGGGCCAGGTACAGGTCGCCCTTCTCGCGATCGAGGTAATGGCGCAGGATGACGCAGCCAAAGCGCAGATTGGTCTGCATGTGAAACAGCTTGCCGGCATCGCCATCGCCGATGGCACGCGTCCAGAACGGCATGACCTGCATGTAGCCGCGCGCGCCCACGCTGGAGACGGCAAACTTGCGAAACGCGCTCTCCACCTGGATCAGGCCCAGAACCAAGGTCACATCCAGGCCGGCGCGCTTGGACTCATACCAGACGGTCTGCAGGAAGTCGCGCCGCACCTCCCACTCCGGCTTGCTGCGGCGCAGGCGCTCACTCATGGTGCCGAGCCAGCGCAAATAGGTGAGGCGCGACTCGGTGGAGATAAACAGCGGCTCGGGCGGCGCCATGTCGGCCACAGCGGAACTGAGCGCCGTGCGCACGGAGTCGATGAGCGGCTCCTCCATTTGGCCACCGGCGTGCGCGGCCGAAGGCAGGCCCAGCCAGGCGGCCGGGCCGACGCTCAGTGATGCCAGCGACGCCAGGCAGGCGCGCCGTTGCAGCCCCCGCTCTTGGCCCTCCTCCCTCATCGTCATACCTTCACGCGTTCCCTAACGTAAGCAAAAACATCTGCAATCGCCACCTTGATGGCTGCGCCGCCCGAGCGGTGCTGGTACTCCACCACGCCTTCCTTCAGTCCCTTGTCGCCAATGGTGATGCGGTGCGGCACACCGATCAGCTCCCAGTCGGCAAACATGGCGCCGGGGCGTTCGCCGCGGTCGTCCAGGATCAGATCGACCCCGGCGCCGACAAGCTCCCCGTAAAGCTTTTCGGCAACTGCGGCAACTTCTTGACTGCGATCCATGCCGATGGGGCAGATCACCACCGTGAACGGCGCAATCGCATCGGGCCAGATGATGCCGCGCTCGTCGTGGTTTTGCTCGATGGCGGCGGCCGGCAGGCGCGTGATGCCGATGCCGTAGCAGCCCATCTCGAAGAAGGCCGGCTTGCCGTCCTCGCCCAGAAAAGTGGCGTTCATGGCCCTGGAATACTTGGTGCCCAGGTAGAACACATGGCCCACCTCGATGCCGCGCTCTATCGCCAGTTCGCCCTTGCCGTCGGGCGAACGATCCCCCGCCACCACGTTGCGCAGGTCGGCCACAGCATCGGGCTCGGGCAGGTCGCGACCCCAGTTCACGCCGGTGATGTGAAAGTCTTCCTCATTGGCGCCGCAGATCCAGTCGGCCATCACGGCCACCTCGCGGTCGGCGATGATCTTCACCGGTTCCTTCAGGCCGATGGGGCCCAGGTAACCCGGCTTGGCGCCGAAATGCGCCTCGATCTCGGCCACGGTGGCAAAGCGGAAGCCCTTGTCCAGGCCTGGCACCTTGGAGACCTTGATCTCGTTCATGTCGTGGTCGCCGCGCAGCAGCAGCAGCCACACCGGGCTGTTCACGATCTCGCCGGCGTCGTTGGTTTCGTCGGTAGCCAGCACCAGCGATTTGACGGTGGTGGCGAGCGGCACGCTCAATAGCTCTGCCACCGCGGCGCAGGTGGCCTTGCCCGGGGTGGGCGTCTTCGTCATCGCCGCTTGCGCTGCCGGACGCGGGCCGGCGGGTGCCAGCGCCTCGGCCTTTTCCATGTTCGCCGCGTAGTCGCTGGCCGGGCAGTAGACGATGGCGTCTTCGCCGGTGGCGGCAATCACCTGGAATTCCTCGCTCAGGTCGCCGCCGATGGCGCCCGAGTCGGCAGCCACGGCGCGGTAGGTCAGGCCAAAGCGGTCAAAGATGCGCCGGTAGGCCTGGGCCATCACCTGGTAGCTGGCCTTGGCCGCAGCCTGGTCGCGGTCGAAGCTGTAGGCGTCCTTCATGGTGAACTCGCGCCCACGCATCAGGCCGAAGCGCGGGCGGCGCTCGTCGCGAAACTTGGTCTGGATCTGGTACAGGTTCTTGGGCAGCTGCTTGTAGCTGCGCAGCTCCTGGCGCGCGATGTCGGTGACCGCCTCCTCGCTGGTCGGCTGGATCACGAAGTCGCGCCCGTGGCGATCCTTGATGCGCAGCAGCTCGGGCCCCATCTTGTCGAAGCGCCCGGTCTCCTGCCAGAGCTCGCCAGGCTGCACCACGGGCATGGTGCATTCCACGGCGCCGGCGCGGTTCATCTCCTCACGCACTATGGATTCCACCTTGCGGATCACGCGCAGCCCCATGGGCATGTAGTTGTAGATGCCGGCGCCCAGCTTCTTGATCAGGCCGGCGCGCATCATGAGTTTGTGGCTGGCGACCTCGGCATCGGCCGGAGCCTCTTTCAGGGTGGAAATGAAGAATTGGGAAGCTTTCATCGAACGCACTTGCCAACTGGGGCTTCTTGGTTTGCCGCAGCCGGGGCAGCGTGCATAATGACCACAGTTTTAAAAATTTGGGGTTAGATTATGCTTGACAGGGACGGCTTCCGCCCAAACGTCGGCATCATCCTGCTCAACCAGAGAAACCAGGTATTCTGGGG
>JAFEER010000235.1 GCA_018240985.1 Pseudomonadota bacterium | reverse complement strand
GGCCAGCAGCAGGGCGTGCACGGTGTCGTCGGCGTGATCCGGGCCGCTGGGCAGCCACTGCGCCAGCGGGCCGTCGTTGGCTTGCTGGTGCAGGCCCGGTGTGCTGTGCGGCCGGCGCGCCTTGCGCAGGGCCAGGCCCCGGGCCACGCGCCAGTCGGTGTTGAACTGGGCCTGGGCCTGGGCGGCCAGGGGGCCGTGGACTTCGTAGCTCAGGTCTGTCCACGCCGGCTGGCCGGGCCGGTCGATGAAGTATTCGCTGGCCAGGTTGCGCCCGCCGCTCCACAGCCGCTGGCCATCGGCCACGACCAGCTTGCGGTGATTGCGCAGATTCGTGCGCCCATGCAGCGGGTTGTGCAAAAGCGGCATGAAGCGGCGTACCTGCACGCCCTGCCGCTGCAAATTACGTAGCATTCCAGGCGCCTTGCCCAGGCTGCCCATGGCGTCCACCAGCAGGCGCACGGCAACGCCACGGCGCACGCAGGCCAGCAGGGCCTGGGCCACCTGCTGGCCGACCTCATCATTGGCAAACACGTAGGTGCAGACATCCAGGCGCTGGCGCGCGGCGGCAATCGTGGCCAGCAGCGACTGCAGGGACTCGGCGCCGTCCCGATGCAGCCGCACCTGGGCGTTGCGCACGGCCGGCGCCAGCTCCATGCCGGCGAGCAGCCGCGTGGCCCATGGCGGGCCGTCGTCGGGCACCTGCAATGCCTGCACGCGCGCACGGCGCGCGGGCCGCGCAAACTTGCGCGTGCCAAAGAACAGGAACAGCGGCAGCGTCAGATAGGGAAAGGTGAGCATGCCCAGCACCCAGGCCATGGCCGCCGAGGGGTGGCGCCGCTGCTGGCCCATGCGCGTACCCAGCACATACACCAGCAGGCCGGCGGCCACGAACAAGGTGTGGCCCAGGCCTGAGAGCAGGGTGACGCGGATCATCCAACGGCCTTGGTGCACACCAGGCGCAAGCACACGCGCAGGCCGCCCAGCTCAGGTGCGCTGCCCAGCTCCAGCCGACTGCCATGCATGCGCGCAATGCTGTCGGCAATCGCCAGGCCCAGGCCGCTGCCTGCCACGGGCGCGCCTTCGGCCTGCGGCTGCGGGCCGCGGTGAAAGCGCTGCAGCACGCGCTCGCGCTCCTCGGGGGCAATGCCGGGGCCGCTGTCGTCGACCTGCAGTGTCAGATACCCCGGAGTGGCCAGCAGCGCCACGTCCACCCTGCCCCCCTGGGGCGTGTACTTGATGGCGTTGTCGAGCAGGTTGCGCAGCAGTATCGCCAGCGCCTGGGCATGGCCGGGCACGCTGGCGCCCTGCACCTCGGCACCCAGCGGCGCCAGACCCAGGTCGATGCCGCGCTGCTGGGCGGCGGGTGCGGCGTCCAGCACGGCCTGGCGCGCCAGATTGGCCAGCGGCACCGGTTCGGGTGGCGCGCCCGATGCGATCTGGGCCTCCTGGCGCGCCAGGGCCAGCAGCTGCTCGACCAGGCGCGTGGCGCGGTCTATGCCGCTGGCCAGGCGCTCCACCGCCAGCTTGCGCGCAGCCGCATCGGGCGCGCGCTGCAGGCCCTGCACCTGAAGTTTGAGTGCCGCCAGCGGCGAGCGCAGCTCGTGTGCGGCGTCGGCCACGAAATGCTGCTGCGCCTCGAAGGCCAGCTGCACGCGCGCCAGCAGGGCGTTGAATTCATGCACCAGCGGCTGCAGCTCGCTGGGCAGGCCCGCATCGCTGACGGGCAGCAGGTCGTCGGGCCGGCGCTGCGCGAGCTGGCCGCGCACGCGCTCCACGGGTGCGAGCAGGCGGCCAACGGCCCACCACACGGCCAGGGCCAGCAAGGGCGCCATGACGGCCAGCGGCAGCAGCGAGCGCCACGCCAGCGCCCGCGCCATGGCGCTGCGCACGGCCATGTCCTGCGCCACCTGTATCACCTGCGAGCGCGTTTGCAGCGAGAACACGCGGTAGCTGATGCCGCGCGCCTGCACCTCGGTAAAGCCCAGCACGGCCTTCTGCGGCAGCGCCGCGCCCACGGCGGATTCGAAGATGCGCAGCCCCTCGTTAGTCCAGACCTGGACGATGAGCTCGTCGTTCTGGTATTCGGGCAGCCCCTTGCCGCCGCCGCTGGCCTGGGCATCGGGCGGCAGGCCGGCGCGCAGCGCGTAGGCGGTCTGCTGCATCTGGTAATCAAACAGCGTGTCGGCCTCGACCAGCGCGCTGCGGTAGGCCAGCACGCCCTGCACGGCCGCCGTCAGGGCAATGGCCGTGAGCAGGAACGCCAGCAGGCGCAGGCGCAGCGATGCGGGACGGGGCAGCGCGCTCATTTGGGCACCATATAGCCCAGGCCGCGCACATTGAGAATCAAGGCGGCGCCCAGCTTCTTGCGCAGGCCATGCACATAGACCTCGACAGCGTTGCTGCTGACCTCGTCGCCCCAGCCGTAGAGCTTGTCTTCGAGCTGCTGGCGCGACAGCACCATGCCGGGGCGCGCCAGCAGGGGCTCCAGCACCGCCCATTCGCGCGCCGACAGCACCACCGGCTGGCCCTGCACCGTGGCCTCGCGCGTGCCGGGGTTGAGCGTCACGCCCTGGTGCTCGTACACCGGCTCGGCGCGGCCGCTGGCGCGACGCAGCAGCGCGCGTATGCGTGCCAGCAGCTCATCGAGGTCATAGGGCTTGAGCACGTAATCGTCGGCACCCGCGTCCAGCCCCTCCACGCGCTGGGCCACGCCGTCGCGCGCGGTGGCAATCAATACCGGCGTGCGATCCTTGCGGGCGCGCAGGAAGCGCAGCACGGCCAGGCCGTCGCGCCGCGGCAGGCCCAAATCCAGCAGCACCAGGTCGTAGGGCTGGGTGGCCAGGGCGTTGTCGGCCATGTCACCATCGGTGGCCCAGTCCACGGCGTAATGCTCGGCGCGCAACAGGTCGCGCACGGTTTCGCCGATCATGATGTCGTCCTCAACAAGCAGCAGCCGCATGGGTGGAGCATAAGACAGCCGAAGATGAATATGCCCATCCCGGGCGGCATGGGCATCTACTCAGGTATTGGCGCAGCGCCTATTCACCCCTCTCCCCAACCCTCTCCCGCAAGGGGAGAGGGAGCGGGAAGCGGCGCCAAACTTTGGGCTTAGCCAAGGCGCACGGGCACAAAAATCTTGTCGCCGTCGCGTTCGATCAGCAGGGCCACCGACTTACCCGCATGGGCCATGGCTGCGCGCACCTGCTCCACGCCCTTGACGGGCGTGCCGTTGATGGCCAGCAGCACGTCGCCGCTTTGCACGCCGGCCATGGCGGCGGGGCCGCGCACGTCCTCGATCAACAGGCCCTGGCCCTTTTCCACGCCGGCGGCGCGGGCCTCGTCGGGCTGCAGCGGGCGCAGGCTCAGGCCCAGCTGGCCCTTGCCGACGGCCTCGTCGCTGCTGGCGACCTTGGTGGCCTTGTCGTTGGCATTGCCCAGGGTGGCGGCCAGGTTTTCGCTGTGGCCCTGGCGCCAGACCTCCATCTGCACCTTCTCGCCCGGCATCTGCTGGCCGATGAAGGCCGGCAGGTCGCCCGAGGAGACGATGGACTGGCCATTGATCTTGAGGATCACGTCGCCCACCTTCAGCCCGGCCTTGTCGGCAGGGCCGCCGCTGTCCACATTGGCCACCAGCGCACCGGCGGGGCTCGGCAGCTTGAAGGAGTCGGCAAAGGTCTGGTTGACCTCCTGCACGGCCACGCCCAGGCGCGCATGCTCGACATGGCCAGTAGCCACGATCTGCTGCTCGACGCGCGTTGCCACCTCGATGGGGATGGCGAACGACAGGCCCTGGAAGCCGCCCGAGCGGCTGTAGATCTGCGAGTTGATGCCCACCACCTCGCTGGCGGCGTTGAACAGCGGGCCACCCGAGTTGCCGGGGTTCACGGCGGCGTCGGTCTGGATGAAGGGCACGTAGCTGTCGTCGGGCAGCGAGCGGCCCTTGGCGCTGACCACGCCGGCGGTGACGGAGTTTTCAAAGCCGAACGGCGAGCCGATGGCCAGCACCCAGTCGCCCACCTTCAGGTCGCGCGAATTGCCGAGCTTGACGGTG
>JAFEER010000234.1 GCA_018240985.1 Pseudomonadota bacterium | reverse complement strand
ACTCCCACTCAATCGTCGCCGGTGGCTTGCTGCTGACGTCGTAGGTCACGCGGTTGATGCCGCGCACCTCGTTGATGATGCGCCCCGACACCTTTTTCAGCAGGCTGTAGGGCAGCTCGGCCCAGTCGGCGGTCATGAAGTCGCTGGTCTGCACGGCGCGCAGGGCGACCACGTAGTCGTAGGTGCGGCCGTCGCCCATCACGCCCACGCTTTTCACGGGCAGGAAGACGGTGAAGGCCTGGCTGGTGAGGTCGTACCAGCTCTTGCCGGTGGCCGGGTCGATGCAGGCGCGCAGTTCTTCGATGAAGATGGCATCGGCGCGGCGCAATAGATCGGCATAGTCCTTCTTCACCTCGCCCAGGATGCGCACGCCCAGGCCGGGGCCGGGGAAGGGGTGGCGATAAACCATGTCGTGCGGCAGGCCGAGCGCTACGCCGAGCTCGCGCACCTCGTCCTTGAACAGGTCGCGCAGCGGCTCCAGCAGTTTCAGGCCCAGCTGCTCGGGCAGGCCGCCGACATTGTGGTGGCTCTTGATGGTGACGGCCTTCTTGCTCTTGGCGCCGCCAGATTCGATCACGTCGGGGTAGATGGTGCCTTGGGCCAGAAAGGTTGCGCCCTTGTGTCCACCGCCTGCGGCCTTGAGCTTGGCGGCCTCGGCCTTGAACACGTCCACGAACAGACCGCCGATGATTTTGCGTTTTTGCTCGGGCTCGGACACGCCGGCGAGCTTGCCGAGGAACAGATCCGACGCATCGACGCGGATCACCTTGGCGTGCAGCTTGCCCTCGAACATGTCCATGACCATATCGCCCTCGTTCAGGCGCAGCAGTCCGTGATCGACGAACACGCAGGTGAGCTGATCGCCAATCGCGCGGTGGATCAGCGCCGCCGCCACGCTGGAATCGACACCGCCGGACAGGCCCAGGATGACCTCCTCGTCGCCCACCTGCTCGCGGATTTTCTGCACTGCTTCTTCGATGTGGTCGCGCATGATCCAGTCGGCATTCGCGCCGCAGATGCCAAGCACAAAGCGATTGAGCAGCGCTGCGCCCTGCACCGTGTGCGTGACCTCGGGGTGGAACTGCACGGCGTAGAAATGGCGCACCTCGTCGGCCATGCCGGCGATGGGGCAACTGGGTGTGGACGCCATGAGCTTGAAGCCCGGCGGCAGCTGCGTGACCTTGTCGCCGTGGCTCATCCAGACCTTGAGCATGCCGTGGCCTTCGGGCGTGGCGAAGTCCTCGATACCCTTGAGCAATTCGGTGTGGCCGTGGGCGCGTACCTCGGCGTAACCGAATTCGCGCGTGTGGCTACCCTCGACCTTGCCGCCCAGCTGGTTGGCCATGGTCTGCATGCCGTAGCAGATGCCCAGCACGGGGATGCCCAGCTCGAATAGTGCGTCGGGGGCCTTGTCATCGACCTCATAAACGCTGGCGTGGCTGCCCGAGAGGATCACGCCCTTGAGGCGCCCGTCGGCGGCAAACTGACGCACCCAGTCACTGCTCACGTCGCAGGGATGCACCTCGCAGTACACATGGGCCTCGCGCACGCGCCGAGCGATGAGCTGGGTGACCTGCGAGCCGAAGTCGAGGATGAGGATCTTGTCGTGTTGCATGGCGGTTTATAAAGAAATAGCCTGATTAGCGACATGTCTCAGAGGGCGTGGCATAAATCCCCAGGTCATTCCGGCGAAAGCCGGAATCCAGACGCCCGCCCAGGTCACAACGGTAGATTCCGGCTTTCGCCGGAATGACGGTGATCTGAGGAATGTTCCCAATCAATAGAAATAGGCCTCTAGCGCCCGTCCATCAAGCGCTATACGCTATCAAAACTACAGCAATGTTTTAGTCGGCGCGGTAGTTCGGTGCTTCCTTGGTGATCTGCACGTCGTGGACATGGCTTTCGCGGATGCCGGCGGCTGTGATCTCGACGAACTCGGCCTTGTCGTTCATCTCGGCGATGGTGGCGCAGCCGCAATAGCCCATGGCCGCGCGCACGCCGCCGGCCATCTGGAACACGATACTGACCATGCTGCCCTTGTAGGGCACGCGGCCTTCGATGCCCTCGGGCACGAGCTTGTCGGCGTTGGGGTTGCCGGTGGTGGCTTCCTGAAAGTAGCGGTCGGCGCTGCCCTGCTGCATGGCGCCGATGGAGCCCATGCCGCGGTAGCTCTTGTAGCTGCGGCCCTGGTACAGGATGACCTCGCCGGGCGCTTCTTCGGTACCGGCGAACATGCCGCCCATCATGATGGTGGAGGCACCAGCGGCGATGGCCTTGGCGATGTCGCCCGAATAGCGGATACCGCCGTCGGCAATCAGCGGCACGCCCGTGCCCTTGAGGGCGGTGGCGACACTGTCGATGGCCATGATCTGAGGCACGCCCACACCGGCGACGATGCGCGTGGTGCAGATGGAGCCCGGGCCGATGCCGACCTTGACCGCATCGGCGCCGGCCTCGACCAGCGCCAGCGCGGCGGCGCCGGTGGCGATGTTGCCGCCGATCACATCCACAGCGGGATAGTTCTGCTTGACCCAGCGCACGCGCTCGATCACGCCCTTGCTGTGGCCGTGGGCGGTATCGACGACGATGGCGTCCACGCCTGCCTTGACCAGGGCCGCGACGCGCTCCTCGGTGCCCGCGCCCACGCCCACGGCAGCGGCCACGCGCAGGCGGCCCTCGCTGTCGCGCGCGGCGTTGGGGAAGGTGGTCTGCTTGTTGATGTCCTTGACGGTGATCAGGCCCTTCAATTCGAAGGCGTCGTTCACCACCAGCAGGCGCTCGAGCTTGTGCTTGTTGAGCAGCGCCTTGGCCTGGGCCGGGCTGGTGTGGTCTTTTTCATTGACGGTGATGAGCTTTTCGCGCGGCGTCATGATCTGGCTGACCTTGACGTCGTAGCGCGTCTCGAAGCGCACGTCGCGGCTGGTGACGATGCCGATCACCTTGCCGCCGTCGCACACCGGAAAGCCCGAGATGCCGAGGTTCTCGGACAGCTCCAGCACCTGCAGCACGGTGTGCTCAGGGGTGATGACCACCGGGTCATGCACCACGCCCGATTCGTGGCGCTTGACCTTGGCCACCTCGGCCGCTTGCTGCTCGGCCGTCATGTTCTTGTGGATGACGCCAATGCCGCCCTCCTGCGCGATGGCAATCGCCAGGCGCGCTTCGGTCACGGTGTCCATGGCGGCGGACACGAGGGGCAGGTTGAGGGAGATGTTGCGCGTGAAGCGCGTTGCGAGGGAAGTGTCCTTGGGCAGGACCTGGGAGTACGCTGGCACCAGCAACACATCGTCGAAGGTGAGCGCTTTTCCTAGAAGGCGCATGTGAAAGCTCCAAAAAATCGATTGTACCCGCGACCACACTTGTCAAAAAAACGACGCATGGATGGCCAGGTGGCCAACAGACATAGCACCCCGTTACACTAACTTGCATGAAACTGCACAAGCTTCTTCTAGTGACACTGGCCTGCGTCTGGGCCACCGGCGCCTTGGCCCAATGGCAATGGGTGGACAAGGACGGGCGCAAGGTGTTCAGCGACCGGCCGCCGCCAGCTGACGTGCCCGAGAAGAACATCCTCAAGCAGCCCCATATGGGCAACAAACCACGCGCCCCGGTGGCCGCAGACGCCCCTACAGGCACTGAAACACCGGTTACCACGCAAGCCAGCGCCAGCCCGGGCAAGGACAAGCAGCTCGAAGACAACAAGGCCAAGGCCGAGGCAGCAGAAGCCGCCAAGAAGAAGGCCGAGGAAGAGCGCGTGGCCAAGGTGCGCGCCGACAACTGCGCTCGCGCCAGGTTGTCCAAGGTGCAGCTGGCGCCAGGGCGCCTGGTCGCCAGCACCAACGCCAAGGGTGAGCGCGGCTTCATGGACGACGCCACGCGTGAGGCCGAGCTGCGCCGGGCCGACGACATCATTGCCGCCGACTGCCAGTAATTCAAACCGGCTCAGTAGCCGGCCTTGGAGCCGGGCCGGCGCGCAGCAAACAGGCCCGCGGCGCGTGCCCCCTGCGCCTTGAAGCGCGCACGCCGCGCCAATTTCGGATCCACCACCAACGGGCGGCAGCATTCCACCCGGTCGCCGTCGCACAGCGCCTCGTTCGGCGCGGCCGCCCTGCCCCAAATGCCACAGGCCAGTTGACCGCGCTGCAGCTGGAGGCCGCAGGCGCGCAGCGCATCGGCCACCGTGGCGCCCCGGTTCAGTTGCAGCAGCCACTCCTGCACCTCGCCAGGCTGCTGCGACACGGTTACGGTGACATGCAATGTCTGCGCCCTGCTCTCAGCCATAGACCTCTTCGGCGCGTTTGATGAAGGCATCGACAAAGGTGGCGGCAATGCGGTCGAAGACCGGGCCGATCAGTGCCGCCAGGGTTCGGCTGTCAAAGCCATAGTGCAGCTGCAATTCGACCTTGCAGGCGCGCTGCGTGCCGTCGCCCACGGGGTGAAAGTGCCAGTCGCCATCGAGCTTGGAAAACGGCCCCTCCACCAATTCCATCTTCACGCGCCGCCCCGGCTCATGCGTATTGCGCGTGACGAAAGTCTTGTGCAGGCCGTGCAGGGCGATGCCGACCTCGGCCTTCATGCCGTGTTCATCGCGCTCCAGCACCCTGGCGTGATCACACCAGGGAAGGAATTCCGGGTATTTGGGGACGTCCGTCACCAGGGCGAACATTTCCTCGGGGCTATACCAGATGAGGACTGACTTGTTGACTGTTTTCATGAGGACTGGGCGCCTAGAATGGAAGGCGCGAGACGACAACGATTGTAGGGAGGCCTTGGAACTCCCGGTTTGCGCCGCATTTGAATCACCATGGCCAAGAAACCCGACACATCGTCACGCATCGCCGACAACAAGAAGGCGGCATACAACTACTTCTTCGAGGAGCGCCACGAGGCCGGCATGGTGCTGCACGGCTGGGAGGTCAAGGCGCTGCGCGAGGGCAAGGTGCAGCTGACCGATGGCTACGTGGTCATCAAGGATGGCGAGCTGTTCCTGATCGGCTGCCAGATCAACCCGCTCAAGACTGCCTCCACCCATGTAAGCCCCGATGCCACGCGCATCAAGAAGCTGCTGCTGCACAAGGAAGAGATCCGCCGCTTGATTGGCAAAGTGGAGCAGAAGGGCTACACCCTGGTGCCGCTGAACCTGCACTGGAAGGACGGCCGCGCCAAGTGCGACATCGCCCTGGCCAAGGGCAAGGCCGAGCATGACAAGCGCGACACCATCAAGGAGCGCGAGGGCAAGCGCGAGGTGGAGCGCGTGATGAAGAGCCGCCATCGCTGAAAATTTTTGTCGGGGTCGTGGAATAAAGGCCCACGCACCGGTGTTTATCCCAGCGTCTGGCCGCAATCTTGCCTGGCCGGCACCTCAACGGAGAACACCATGACCAAACTCAGTTCCCTGCTCGCCGCGCTGGCCCTGGCCGGCTGCTATTCCATGTCGTATGCGCAGGTGAGTGCCCAGGGCGGCGCTCTCGTCGGCCCCAATGGCATGACGCTCTACACCTTCGACAAGGACATGGCCGGCAGCGGCAAATCCGTCTGCAACGGCGGCTGCGCCACCAACTGGCCGCCCATGACCGCCACCATGGCGCCCAGCGGCGACGGCTACAGCCTGGTCACGCGTGACGACGGCACCCAGCAGGTGGCCTACAAGGGCAAGCCGCTGTACTACTGGAGTCAGGACACCAAGCCCGGCGACAAGGGCGGCGACGGCAAGCTCAACATGTGGCACACGGCCACGCCATGAGCACGACAATGCGCGCATGAACCGTGCCCAGATCGCCCTGCAACTGCCCGGGCTGCGCCGCTATGCGCGCGCGCTCACGGGCGACGCCTGGGCCGCCGACGATCTGGTGCAGGACACGCTGGAGCGCGCCTGCCGCAAGTGGCTGCTGTGGCGCAGCGGCAGCGACCTGCGCGCCTGGCTGTTCACGCTGATGCACAACCTCTACCTGAACCAGCGCCGCGGCCTGGTCGCGGTGCAGCCGCTGGACAGCGAGATGCTGGCGACGCTGCCAGGCGCGGATGGCCTGGCGTGCGACACGACGATCGACCTGGATCGCTGCCTGCAGCGCCTGCCGGCCGAGCAGCGCGCGGTGCTGCTGCTGGTGACGCTGGAGGACATGGCCTATGCCGACGTGGCGCGCATGCTGGGCATTCCCCTGGGCACGGTGATGTCGCGCCTGTCCCGCGCCCGCACCCGCATGCGCGAGCTGCTGGAGCAGGCGCCAGCTTCCGCGCCGCAGCCCCATGCCGCGTCATCCGCCCAGCTGCGCCGCATGAAATGAACCGCCCGCCAGAGTCCACCATGAACCCCGCCCACCCGCACCCACAGGACGACACCGGCCTGCATGCCCTGGTGGATGGCCGCCTGCCCCCCACCGAGGCCGAGCACCTGCGCGCCACCCTGGATGACGCGGCGCTCCAGCAGGCCACGGCCTGGCAGCAACAGCGCACACAGTTGCGGACGCTGCACGGCGACTGGCTGGATCGCCCCGTGCCCGACGCCCTGCTGCGAGCCGCGAACCGCCTGCAGCAGACCCGGGACGAGCGCCGGCACTGGGCCGCCTGGGGCGGCGTGGCGGCCGGCTGGCTGCTGGCCTTCGGCCTGGGATGGGGGCTGCATGGGGTTCGGACAGGCGGCGCCGCGCTGGCCAGCGCGAGCCCATCGTCGCCGCTGCTGTTCGTGCAGCAGGCCGCCGTGGCCCATGCGGTCTACCAGCCGGAACAGCGCCACCCCGTGGAGGTGACTGCCGCCCAGCAGGATCACCTGGTGCAGTGGCTGTCCAAGCGCCTGGCGCGCCCGCTCACGGTGCCGCACCTGCACGAGCAGGGCTTCGATCTGGTGGGTGGCCGCCTGCTGCCCGGCGGCGGCGGGGCGCGCGCGCAGTTCATGTACCAGAACGCCGCGGGCACGCGCATCACCCTGTACCTGGGTGCGCTGCAGGACGCGCAGGCCACGGCCTTCCATTTCCACAGCGAGGGGGCGGTCTCCAGCTTCTACTGGGTGGATCAGGGCTTTGGCTATGCGCTCAGCGGCGAGCTGCCGCGGCCCGCCCTGCAGGCCCTGGCCACGGCCGTATACCGGCAGCTCAGCGCAGCGCAGCCAGCGGGTGCGCGTGCACCGGCCAGGGGCTCTTGAAGAAGTCCTGCACCAGCTCGCGGGGCACGTCTTCGATGCGCGCGGGGTTCCAGGCCGGCTTTTGATCCTTGTCCACGGCCAGCGCGCGTATGCCTTCCAGCGTCTCGCTCTGGCCCGGGCGCAGGTAGAAGCAGTGGCGCACCAGGTCGCGCTCCATGCGCAGGTCGTCGGCCAGGCTCATGGTGCGCGCACGGCGGATCTGCTCCAGCACCACATGCAGCATGAGTGGCGAGCGCTTGCGCAGGGTGGCGGCCGTGGCGCGCGCCCAGTCGTCGGCCGCGGCCTCCAGCGCCGCCACGATGGCGGGCACATCGGCCAGCGCAAAATATTGGTCTATTTGTTCTCTAGCGCTTACCTGGCAAGCACCGGCAGCTAGCAATTTTGTATTGACCCACTGCTGCACGGCGGCGCCATCGGCAAAGCGCTGTGCGCCCAGGCCGTCCCACACCGCGGCCTGTTGATCGGCGGGCAGAAAGCCGTCGGCCAGATGGAAGGCAATGGCATCGGCCGCGACTATGGTCTCGCCCGAAAGCGCCAGCCACTCGCCCACGCGGCCGGGGCAGCGCGAGAGGAAGTAGCCGCCGCCCACGTCGGGGAACAGGCCGATGGCCGTCTCGGGCATGGCCATCTTGGTGCGCTCGGTGACGATGCGCAGGCTGGCCCCCTGGCTGATGCCCATGCCGCCGCCCATGACGATGCCGTCCATGAAGGCGATGTAGGGCTTGCCGAAGTT
Source organism: Pseudomonadota bacterium (assembly GCA_018240985.1). Taxonomy (GTDB): domain Bacteria; phylum Pseudomonadota; class Gammaproteobacteria; order Burkholderiales; family Burkholderiaceae_C; genus Alicycliphilus. The sequence continues at coordinate 491 of JAFEER010000234.1, read as the reverse complement.
GTGGATCAGGTGGTTGAGGACGTATTCCTCGGTGAAGAAGTCTTCCAGCTCTGGGTTGCCCACGGTGCCGGCCTGATGCACGAAGCGGATATCGCCACCGGCGCAGAAGGCGCCAAACGGCCCCTCCTTGTTGCTGCCGCGGATTGCCACGGCCAGCACGGCCGGGTCTTGCTGCCAGGCCAGCAGCACCGTCATCAGGTCGCGCACCATGCCCAGCGACAGGGCGTTAAGCGCCTTGGGGCGGTTCAACGTGATCAGACCCACCTGGCCGCGCACCTCGGCCAACACCTCACCAGTCATCTCCATGATTTCTCTTCCTCATAAAAAAATCTGATTTGGCACATACCTCAGACGCCCGTCATTCCAGCGAAGGCCCATAAGCGCTAACTTAAAATAACTCGCGCTCGCACCCTTTGCTGCGTTCTCTTTCGGGGCGGCTCGGCCAGCTGTCTGCGCACGCACTGCCATTGCTCTATGGTACCCCTGAGGGT
>JAFEER010000233.1 GCA_018240985.1 Pseudomonadota bacterium | reverse complement strand
CGTCCACGTCGGCGTCGGTCATGATGATGATGCGGTGGTAGCGCAGCTTGGCGGCGTCGAAGTCGTCGGCGCCGCTCTTGCCCTTGCCGCTGAAGTCGTCCTCGCTGGCCTTGCCGATGCCGGTGCCCAGGGCGGTGATCAGGGTGATGATTTCCTGGCTGGACAGCAGCTTCTCGTAGCGCGCCTTCTCTACGTTCAAAATCTTGCCGCGCAGCGGCAGGATGGCCTGGAACTTGCGGTCGCGCCCCTGCTTGGCGCTGCCGCCGGCGGAGTCGCCCTCGACGATGTAGATCTCGCACAGCGCGGGGTCTTTCTCCTGGCAGTCGGCCAGCTTGCCGGGCAGGCCCATGCCGTCCAGCACGCCCTTGCGGCGCGTCATTTCACGCGCCTTGCGCGCGGCCTCGCGGGCGCGTGCGGCCTCGACGATCTTGCCGCACAGGATCTTGGCGTCCTGGGGCTTTTCCTCCAGGAACTCGGTCATCGCCTTGGCGATGATGTCCTCCACCGGGGCGCGCACCTCGCTGCTGACCAGCTTGTCCTTGGTCTGGCTGCTGAACTTCGGCTCCGGCACCTTCACGCTCAAGACGCAGCACAGGCCCTCGCGCATGTCGTCGCCTGACACTTCGACCTTGGCCTTTTTGGCGAGCTCGTTCTGCTCGATGTACTTGCCGATGACGCGCGTCATGGCGGCGCGCAGGCCCGTCAGGTGGGTGCCGCCGTCACGCTGCGGGATGTTGTTGGTGAAGCACAGCACCTGCTCGTTGTAGCCGTCGTTCCACTGCATCGCCACCTCGACGCCGATCTCGGTGCCGGGGATGCCGCCGTAGCTTTCGGCCGGGCGCGACCCGGTGGCGTGGAAGGTGGTGGGGTGCAGCACCTTCTTGTTGCCGTTGATGAACTCCACGAAGCCCTTGACGCCGCCGGCACCGGAGAAGTCGTCCTCCTTGCCCGAGCGCTCGTCGATCAGGCGGATGCGCACGCCGTTGTTCAGGAAGGACAGCTCGCGCAGGCGCTTGGCCAGGATCTCGTAGTGGAAGTCGTAGTTTTCCTTGAAGATCTCGGTGTCGGGCAGAAAGCGCACCTCGGTGCCGCGCTTGTCCGAGGGGCCGGTGACCCGCATGGGCGAGACCTCGAAGCCGTTCACCAGCTCGATCAGGCGGTTCTGCACCACGCCCTTGGAGAATTCGAGCTGGTAGGTTTGCCCCTCGCGGCGCACCGTCAGGCGCAGTTTCTTGGACAGCGCGTTCACGCAGGACACGCCCACGCCGTGCAGGCCGCCCGAGACCTTGTAGCTGTTCTGGTTGAACTTGCCGCCGGCGTGCAGCTCGGTCAGGGCGATCTCTGCGGCCGAGCGCTTGGGCTCGTGCTTGTCGTCCATCTTCACGCCGGTGGGAATGCCGCGGCCGTTGTCGATGACGCTGATCGAGTTGTCGCTGTGGATGGTGACGACGATGTCGTCGCAATGGCCGGCCAGGGCCTCGTCGATGGAGTTGTCCACCACCTCGAACACCAGGTGGTGCAGGCCGGTGCCGTCCGACGTGTCGCCGATGTACATGCCCGGGCGCTTGCGCACGGCCTCCAGGCCCTCCAGGATCTGGATGGCGCCTTCGCCGTAGCCGCCGCCGTCAACGGCTGCGGGGGGCGTGGTCTGGGGAGCGGGCTGGTTCTCGTCGGTCATGCAATGCCTTGGGGCCGGGCGGCCCCTGGCGCGGGGGCCAAAATCTAAATCAAAAACAGCGCCAGCGCCCGTCCATCGGGCGCTGGCAGCTATCAAAACAGGTATGTCAGATGCGCATCGGCATCACGACATACTTGAACTGCGGGTTGTCGGGCAGGCCGAACACGACCGAGCTGTTGCCGTCGGCCATTTCCATCTTCACCATGTCCTGGCCCATATTGGCCAGCACGTCGATGAGGTAGGTGACGTTGAAGCCGATCTCGATGTTGTCGCCGCCGTAGTCGATGTCCAGCTCGTCCTGGGCCTCTTCCTGCTCGGCGTTGTTGGAGGCCACGCGCAAGGATCCGGGCTCGATGTTCAGGCGCACGCCCTTGAACTTGTCGCTGGTCATGATGGCCGTGCGCTGCAGGCTGGCCAGCAGCGGCGCGCGGCCCAGGGTGATGATGTTGTGGTGGTTGCGCGGGATGACGCGGTTGTAGTCGGGGAACTTGCCCTCGACCAGCTTGGTCACGAACTCCATGCCGCCGAAGCTGAACTTGGCCTGGTTGCCGGCGAACTGCATCTCGATCGCGCCATCGGCGTCGGACAGCAGGCGCTGCAGCTCCAGCACCGTCTTGCGCGGCAGTATCACCTCCTGTTTGGGCACCTCCACGTCCAGGGTGGCGCTGGTGAAGGCCAGGCGGTGGCCGTCGGTGGCCACGAGCGAGAGCTGCTTGCCCTCGGCCACGAACAGGATGCCGTTCAGGTAATAGCGGATGTCCTGCACCGCCATGGCGAACGACACCTGGGACAGCAGCGCCTTGAGCACCTTTTGCGGCACGCTGAAGGCGGGGCCGAAGTTGGCCGCCTCCTGCACCAGCGGGAAGTCCTCGGCCGGCAGGGATTGCAGCGTGAAACGGCTCTTGCCGCCCTTGAGGATCAGTTTGGATTGGCTCGACTCCAGGCTAACCGTCTGGTCTGCGGGCATGGTCTTCAGGATGTCGATCAGCTTGCGCGCCCCCACCGTGGTCGTGAAGTCCCCCGTGTCGCCACCGAGCTCGGCCGTGGTGCGGATCTGGATCTCCAGGTCGCTGGTGGTCAGCTGGATGGCATTGCCCGTCTTGCGGATCAGCACATTGGCCAGGATGGGCAGGGTGTGCCGGCGCTCGACGATGCCGGACACGGATTGCAGGACGGCGAGAACCTTGTCTTGTGTTGCCTTCAGGACAATCATGTCGTCAACCTTTTGGTGGTTTTGAGGTGGGTGCGCAGACGGCGGCATGGGCCATGCCCCTCCCGGGCCGTCAAACCTGCCATTTTGCCCGTGAACGGGCATGCTTTAGCGGGGGAACAGGCTTTCATCATCCCTTGAGGGTCTGCTCCAGCACATGCAGCTGCTGATTGAGCTCGGTATTGGTCTGGCGTTCGGCGCCGATCTTGCGCACTGCGTGCAGCACCGTGGTGTGGTCTCTGCCGCCGAACAGCTCGCCGATCTCGGGCAGGCTTTTCTGCGTCAGTTCCTTCGCCAGGTACATGGCAATCTGGCGCGGCCGCGCAATGCTGGCCGGGCGCTTCTTGCTATACATGTCGGCGACCTTGATCTTGTAATAGTCGGCCACCGTCTTCTGGATGTTCTCCACGCCAATCTGCCGGTTCTGGATGGAGAGCAGGTCGCGCAGGGCCTCGCGCGCCAACTGGATCGAGACCTCTTTCTGATTGAAGCGCGAATAGGCCAGGATCTTGCGCAGCGCGCCTTCCAGTTCGCGCACGTTGGAGCGCACGTTCTTGGCGACGAAAAAGGCCACCTCCTCGGGCATCTCGGCCTTCTCGGCG
>JAFEER010000232.1 GCA_018240985.1 Pseudomonadota bacterium | reverse complement strand
GCCGAAAAAGGGGTGGAAATGCGGGTTTGCCCCGAAAGCAAAGCGCTGCTAGCTACCGTTAAAGGAGCAAAACTGGTGGATGCGACGGAGGCCGACTGGAGCGAGGAGTACCTGGCGCCCATCATCAGCATCAAGCTGGTGGCGGGGCTGGATGAAGCCATTGCGCACATCAACCGCTACAGCAGCCACCACACCGACGCCATCCTCACCACCAACCACATGCACGCCCAGCGCTTCCTGCGCGAGGTGGATTCGGCCAGCGTGATGGTCAACGCCAGCACGCGCTTTGCCGACGGCTTCGAGTACGGCCTGGGTGCGGAGATCGGCATCAGCACCGACAAGTTCCACGCCCGCGGGCCGGTGGGCATAGAGGGGCTGACGTCGCTGAAATGGGTGGTGCTGGGCGAGGGCGAGGTGCGGGTGTAGGTTGCGTGCCAGCGGCAGATGCTTCATGCAATTCAACTTTGATAGCGCACTGCGCCGTACCCACACTGATTTTTTGCTAAATCTCCCTCTCCCCCTTGGGGGAGAGGGCAGGGGTGAGGGGGTATTGCAGGTGCAAGCTCCGTGTGCATACCACCCTCACCCCCGCCCTCTCCCGCCAGCGGGAGAGGGAGTCAAGCGGCGCCGCAGCGAGAAGGGTGAGCTTCAGTCATGAAAATCATCATCCTCGGCGCCGGCCGCGTCGGCCAGAGCGCGGCGGCCAGCCTGGTGTCGGAGCACAACGACATCACCGTCATCGACACCGACGCCGCGCGCCTGCGCGAGCTGGAGTCGCGCCTGGATCTGCGCGGCGTGGTGGGCAATGGCATCGACCCAGCGGTGCTGGCCGAGGCGGGGGCGCGTGATACCGATCTCTTGATTGCCTGCGCCGCGCAGGACGAGACGAACCTGGTCTGCGCCAAGGTGGCGCAGATGCAGTTCAACGTGCCGCAATGCGTGGCGCGCGTGCGCACCAGCGGCTTTGAGGACGGCAGCGCGTTGCTCTCGCGCGAGGGTTTTGCCGTCGATCACATCCTGTGCCCGGAAGACTCGCTGGTGCGCTACATCGCCAAGCTGGTGGAATACCCCGGCGCGCTGCAGGTGCGCGAGTTTGCCGGCGGGCGCGCCTGTTTGATCTCCACGCGCGCGCGCGCCGGCGCCCCGGCCGTGGGGCTGGACATCAAGCACCTGCGCGAGCAGATGCCCGAGGTGGCGATGCGCATCGTGGCCATCTACCGGCGTTTTGCCGACGAACCCGACCGCTTCCTGCCTTGCGACGGCGCCACGCGCATCGAGCCGGGCGACGAGGTGTTTGCGCTGGCGGGCGTGGAGCGTGTGCCTCAAGTGCTGGCGGCGTTGCGCCTGCGCCCGGGCCAGCCGCCGCGCCAGGTGCGGCGCATCATGATGGCCGGCGGCGGCGTGGTCAGCGAGCGCCTGGCGCGTCGCCTGGCCGAGCAGCAGGAGCGCTTTCACATCAAGATCGTGGAGCCGGGCAGCGAGCGCTGCGTGGCGCTGGCGTCCAGCCTGCCCGAGCAGGTGCTGGTGCTGCAGGGCGAGACCTCGGACGAGGAGCTGCTGGCCGAGGAGGGCGTGGAGGAGGTGGACTTCTTCCTGGCGCTGGCGGACGACGACGAGAACAACATCATGTCCTGCCTGCTCGCCAAGCGCATGGGCGCGCGCCGCGTGTTGGCGCTGATCCACCGCCAGTCCTATGCCGAGCTGATGCACGGCACGCAGATCGACATTGCCCTGTCGCCGGCGCAGGCCATGCTCGGCGAGCTGCTGGCCTATACGCGCCGCGGCGACGTGCAGGCCGTGCACAGCCTGCGCCGCGGCGTGGCCGAGGCGCTGGAGATCGTGGCGCGCGGCGACAGCAAGAGCTCGCGCGTGGTCGGCCGGCGCGTGGAGGAGCTGAGCCTGCCGCCCCAGGTGCACATGGGCCTGATCGTGCGCGGCCTGCACGATGCCGAGGCGCCGCCGGCCGATGAAGGCGGCGCTGGCGCAGCCGCGCCCGCCAAGCCGCAGCAGGAGCCCCAGGTCATCATCCCGCGCAGCCACACGGTGATAGCGAGCAATGACCATGTGGTGTTCTTCCTGCCGCACAAGCGCCTGGTGCGCGAGGTGGAAAAGCTGTTCCGCGTCAGCGCCACCTTCTTCTAGACCACCAGGCCATGCGCGATCTGTTTCCCGTTCTGCGTGTGCTGGGCGTGCTGATGTGCATGTTTGCCCTGTCCATGGCGCTGCCTGGGCTGGTGTCGTGGTGGCGGCAGGAGCCGATTTGGCAGGTCTACCCCTGGTCGGTGGCTGCGGCGCTGGGCGCGGGCCTGCTGCTGTGGTGGCTGATGCGCAGTTACCGCCAGGAGCTGCAGCCGCGCCACGGCGTGATCCTGGTGACCCTGGTGTGGGTGCTGCTGCCGCTGTGCGCCAGTCTGCCGCTGTGGCTGGCCCTGGCGCAGATAGGGCAGCCCATCACCTTCACGCACGCCTATTTCGAGGCCGTCTCGGGCCTGACCACCACGGGCTCCACGGTGCTGTCGGGGCTGGACGAGCTGCCCATGTCGGTGAACTTCTGGCGCACCTTTTTGCAGTGGGTGGGCGGCATGGGCATCCTGATCCTGGCCGTGGCCGTGCTGCCGCTCCTGGGCGTGGGCGGCAGCCAGCTGTTCAAGGCCGAGGCCGCCGGCCCCATCAAGGACACCAAGCTGACCCCGCGCATGACCGAGACGGCCAAGGGCCTGTGGGGCGTCTATGTGGCCATCTCGGTGCTGTGCGCGCTGTGCTTTTGGGCCGTCGGCATGACGCCCATGGACGCGGTGATGCACATGTTCACCACCGTCAGCCTGGGCGGGCTGTCCTCGCACGACAGCAGCTTTGCCTTCTTCAATTCGCCGCTTCTGGAGGCGGTGGCGGTGTTCTTCATGCTGGTGGCGAGCTGCAACTTCACGCTCTACTTCGTGGCGCTGCGCAAGGGGCACTGGCAGGGCTTCTGGCGCGACCCCGAGGTGCGCGCCACCATGCTGGCGCTCATTGGCGGCGGCCTGGTGGTGGCGCTGCTGCTGTGGGTCAAGGGCGTGTACGGGCCGCTGGATGCGCTGCGCCACGGCATGTTCCACGTCGTGTCGGTGGCCACCACCACGGGCTACGCCACGCAGGATTACCTGGCCTGGCCGGTGTTCGCGCCGGTGTTCATGCTGCTCTTGTCGGGCGTGGCGACCAGCGCCGGATCGACCGGCGGCGGCATCAAGATGGTGCGCATGCTGATCCTGGTGCAGCAGGCGCGACGTGAACTGACGCGCCTGGTGCACCCGCGCGCCGTGCAGCCGGTGCTGCTCGGCGGCCGCGTGGTGGACAGCCGCATGATCTTCTCGGTCATGGCCTTCATGCTGGTCTACGGCGCCACGGTGATCGTGCTGAGCATGGTGCTCCTGCTGACCGACCTCGACCCGCTGACGGCGTTTTCGGCCGTGCTGGCCAGCGTGCACTGCACCGGCCCGGGC
>JAFEER010000231.1 GCA_018240985.1 Pseudomonadota bacterium | reverse complement strand
GCGCTGGACTTTCCGGGCACCACCAACGCATCCGGCCGCTCCGTGGTCGAGATCAACCAGGGCAACGTCAAGTCGGCCAACATCGTCGAGGCGGGCGAGCGCTCGCGCATCGTCCTGAACCTGAAACAGCCCACCTCTTACCGCGCCGAGTTGCAGGGCAAGACGGTGCTGGTGCTGCTCGACGCCGTCACCGGCGGCGCGCGTGTTCCCAGCGGCCCATCGCCGGTGTTTGCCGAAAGCCACAACGCCGACGTCCTGCCGCTCAAGGATCTGGATTTCCGCCGCGGCACGGATGGCGCCGGCCGCATCGTCGTCGGCCTGGCGAACAACCAGGTGGGCGTCGATCTGAAGACACAGGGCAAGGGGCTGGTGGTGGAATTCCAGCGTTCATCCCTGCCCGAAGGACTGCGCCGGCGCCTGGATGTGTCGGACTTTGGCACCCCCGTGCAAACCATCACGGCCAGCCAGCAGGGTGAGCGCGTGCGCCTGAGCATTGACCCTGTCGGCGACTGGGAGCACAGCGCCTACCAGAGCGACAGCCAGTTCGTCGTCGAGGTGCGGCCCAAGAAGGTAGACCTGTCCAAGCTGACGCAGGGCCCCAACTACTCCGGCGAAAAGCTGTCGCTGAACTTCCAGAACATCGAGGTGCGCTCGCTGTTGCAGGTGATTGCCGACTTCACCAACTTCAACATCGTCACCTCCGACACCGTCACCGGTGCCCTGACGCTGCGCCTGAAGGACGTGCCCTGGGATCAGGCTCTGCAGATCATCATGGATGCCAAGGGCCTGGGCATGCGCAAGTCCGGCACCGTGCTGTGGATTGCGCCCAAGGACGAGATCGACGAACGCACGCGCAAGGACTTTGAAGCCGCCCAGGCCATCGCCAAGCTGGAGCCGCTGCGCACGCAGGCCTACCAGCTCAATTACGCCAAGGCGGCCGACATGGTGGTGCAGCTGACCACCAATACCTCCGGGGGCAGCGGTGGCGGCGGCAGCAGCGTGAACACGCGCTTCCTGACCCAGCGCGGCAGCGCCATTGCCGAGCCGCGCACCAACCAGCTGTTCGTCACCGACACGCCCGCCAAGCTCGAAGAGGTGCGCCAGCTGCTGCTGACGCTGGACGTGCCGGTGCGCCAGGTCATGATCGAGGCGCGCATCGTCGAGGCGCGCGACACCTTTGGCCGATCCCTGGGCGTGCGCCTGGGCGGCGGCGACCTGCGCGCCAACAAAGGCGGCGACGGTGGCTATGGCATAGGCGGCAACAACCGCGCAGCCTGGGGTACCAACTACAGCAACGCCACCAACTCCACGGGTTTTGGCGGCCCGGTGGATGTCGGCGGCCGTTTTGTCAACCTGCCGGCTTCGCTGTCCAACGTCGCGGGCGTGGGCTCGTTCGCCCTGTCCATCTTCAACTCGGCCGCCAACCGCTTCCTGACGCTGGAGCTGTCCGCCATGGAGGCCGACGGCCAGGGCAAGGTGGTCTCCAGCCCGCGCCTGATCACCGCCGACCAGACCAAGGCCCTGATCGAGCAGGGTACAGAGTACCCCTACACCGTCACCGCACCCAACGGCGCCACCACCATCGCCTTCAAGAAGGCCGTGCTGAAGCTGGAAGTCGTGCCGCAGATCACGCCCGAGGGCAACATCATCCTGGACTTGGACGTCAACAAGGACAGCCGCGGCGAGAGCACCACCCAGGGCGTGGCCATCGACACCAAGCACATCAAGACCCAGGTGCTGGTGGAAAACGGCGGCACCGTGGTGATCGGCGGCATCTTCGAGATGGAAGAAACCAATCAGGAAAACAAGATTCCGCTGTTGGGCGATGTGCCGGTGATGGGCAACTTGTTCAAGAGCCGAACCAAGGAATCCACCAAGCGTGAAATGCTGGTGTTTATTACGCCCAAGGTCATTACCGATCGTGGGCCTGTGCGTTGAGTGTTTGAAGGTGAAATAGTCATGAAATTTTCCAAAACAATTTTGACTTCGGCGGCGCTGGCGGCGACGCTTGCGGCTTGCGGTGGCGGTGGCGGCAGTTCGGGAACGGTCGCCGCTGAATACCGGATCACGCTGCGCGCAGACAACACGCAGTTGCCGTTGAACGTGAGCAATCAGGGCCCCGGCATTGGTGTTTATGCGCCCTACAGCACCACGCTGTACGTGCAGGCCACGGTGAACGGCGCGCCCATTCCGGGAGGCAAGGAGATCTTCGGGTGCAACAGCTCCGCGGGCCTGTCCTCTGGCGCACTGTTTTACCTGGACGGCGACACGGCGCATGAGAAAGACGGCATCCCAAGCGCCTATCGCAGCATCACGCTGGACTCCAATTCGGGCGGCAACAGCTTCCATTTCAACGCCGGCAACCAGTCCGGCACGACGACCATTACCTGTTCGGTGCAGGATCCGCGTGACAAGCAGATGAAGTCGGCCAGCGTGAGCATCAACGTGGGCGGTGCCACCGGCAAGGTCGCCAGCATTCAGCCCACAGCCAAGGCGAATGGGGCCCTCGGTTATCTGGGCGTGGTGGGGAACGTGAAGAATATCCCCCCCAGTGTGGCGATCCAGGCCACGGTGCGCGACGATGCAAACCAGCTCATCACCAATCCATCTTCGCCTAACCTGCAAATCGCCATTCGCCAGAATCTCGGCGGTGCGGCGGAAGGAGCACGCTTGGGATCGGGGGGTGTCACGGGTGGTGCGATCCAGGTCGGCACCAACAATGGCGTGGGCACTTTCAGTCTGATGAGCGGTTCGCAAACCGGACCCATCGTGCTGGAGCTCACGGCCGACCGTGCGGACAACAACGTGGCCAACGGTATTCAAGACCCTATCGTGACCCTGTACCAGGTGTATGCAGTGAGCACGGTGGCATCCTCGCCGCTGACCATCACGGCACCTGCCCTGGGTGATGTGCCGAATGGCGTGCCCTTTACCTATGCACTGCAGGCCACGGGGGGTGTGCCGCCGTTCGCCTGGACGGTGACTGGTCTGCCCAAAGGCCTGACGGCCAATGGCTCCGGCGTCGTCAGCGGTACGCCGTTGGCTCCCGCGGGCAAATATACGTTGCGGCTCAATGCAACGGACGCAAACGGCGCGGATGCCACGCCGGTTGACACCGTGTTGAATCTCACCGGCCAGCCGCTGACGGCTGACGACTTCACCATCAGCTACTGCACCAGCGGGGATGGTTCGAGCGTGTCCAAGCCCTGCGCATTGCCCAGTGCCGATCCGGGCAGTGTCTATACATATGCGTTCTCGTCTTCGGTGGCGGGCGTCACCTGGACGTTCTCGGGCCTGCCCAGCTGGCTGACCGGCAGCACTGCAGGAGCGAGCGGCGTCATCACTGGTACGCCGAAGGCAACGCTGGGTTCTGGCACGCTGAACGTCACTTGCGGCGACAGCGGCAAGAAGGCCACCTTCCTGGTGACTGCCACCAGCGGGGCCCTGTCGGTCAAACGCTATGTGTCGATTGCCGTTAGTGGCACGCTCGATACTAGAGACTGCCCCTGACCTCGCAGGGCCCAGGGTTCTCCCTGGGCCCCGTGGTGGGTAAACTTCGTTCTTGCGAGAAGCATCCCCGGCTTTGTCCGGGGATTTTTTTATGATCTTCCGGGTAAGCATGCCGGGCTGCGGCGAGTCCATCATTGACGCACGACTCACTCGCAGGGCCGGCATGGCTTTCTTGGATGCAGCCCCCTGACTGAGCCGACTGAACTCCACCATGCTTTCCCACGCTACCACTGTGCACATTGACCTGGGCGAACGCAGCTACGGCATCGCCATCGGCGCCGCGCTCCTGGACGATAGCGCTAGCTATGCAGCGCTGCCCCATGCCAGCGCCGCACTCATCGTTACCAACACCACCGTGGCTCCGCTGTATGCCAAGCGCCTGCGCGTCGCATTGGCCGGGCGTTATGCGCAGATACACGAAGTGCACCTGCCCGACGGCGAGGAGCACAAAACCTGGCAAACCCTGAACCTGATCTTCGACGCCCTGCTCACCCACGGCTGCGACCGCAAGACCGTGCTCTACGCCCTGGGCGGCGGCGTGATCGGCGACATGACCGGTTTTGCTGCGGCCTGCTACATGCGCGGCGTACCCTTCGTGCAGGTGCCCACCACGCTGCTGGCGCAGGTGGATTCCAGCGTGGGCGGCAAGACCGCCATCAACCATCCGCTGGGCAAGAACATGATCGGCGCCTTCTACCAGCCGCGGCTGGTGGTGTGCGACCTGGCGACGCTCGATACCCTGCCCGCACGCGAACTGGCTGCGGGGCTGGCCGAGGTCATCAAGTACGGGCCGATTGCCGACATGGCGCTGTTCGCCTGGCTGGAGCAGAACATGGATGCGCTGCTGGCGCGTGACCGGGCGGCGTTGGCGCATGCCGTGAAACGCAGCTGCGAGATCAAGGCGGCGGTGGTGGGCGCGGACGAGCGCGAGGCCGGCCTGCGCGCCATCCTCAATTTCGGCCACACCTTCGGCCACGCCATCGAGGCCGGCATGGGCTACGGCGTCTGGCTGCATGGCGAAGGCGTGGCGGCGGGCATGGTGATGGCGGCCGAGCTGTCGCGGCGCCTGGGGCTGGTGGATGCGGCGTTTGTGGAACGCCTGACGCGCCTGATCGAGCGCGCCGGCCTGCCCACGCGCAGCCCGGTGCTCGATGCTGCCGATAACGCCGGCCGCTACCTGGAGTTGATGCGCGTGGACAAGAAGGCCGAGGCTGGCGAGATCCGCTTTGTGCTGATCGACGGCCCGGGCCAGGCCGTCATGCGCGCGGCGCCCGATGCGCTGGTGCGCGAGGTCATAGACCAGTGCTGCGCGGCCGCATAGGAACTATTTTTTGCATAGCTGCTTGCGCTTGCTAGCAAAGCGTTAGAGGCCTTTTGCGTGACTATGTACATACAGCTGCAGCCCCTCACCCCTCCCGGGGGCGACAGCGAGACGCTGCGCCGGTTTTACTCCCTCTCCCCCTGGGAGAGGGTGGGGGTGAGGGCTAGTGTCGCGTCACCGGTCAGATGTCGAAGGCTGCGCATCGCCATCGGATCGCAGCGCAAGGCGCATTGCGCAGCCAATACCGAGCGTATTGGCAAGCGATGCAACGCAGCGATGCGATTCGAGGGCCAGCGCAGACCG
>JAFEER010000230.1 GCA_018240985.1 Pseudomonadota bacterium | reverse complement strand
ATCGGCCTGCCCGAAAAGCTGTTCTACGGCACCGGCATCCCCGCCGCCGTGCTGGTGTTCCGCAAGCACAAGAGGGATGACAAGGTGCTGTTCATCGACGCCAGCCGCGACTTCGAGGCCGGCAAGAACCAGAACCTGCTTCGCGAGGCCGACCTGCAGCGCATCCTGAGCACCGCCGCCGCAAGGCAAAGCGTGGACAAATACGCCTACCTCGCCACCCCTGCCGAGATCGCCGAGAACGACTTCAACCTCAACATCCCGCGCTACGTGGACACCTTCGAGGAAGAAGCCGAAATCGACCTGATGGCCGTGCGCCGCGAGCGCGAGCAGCTCAAGGCCGAGCTGGCAGGGCTGGAGGCGCAAATGGAGGTGTATTTGAAGGAGTTGGGTTATGAATAAGGACGTGAATCCGCCGCAGGCGCAAAGAGGCCTGATCGTCTTTGAGAGCACGGACATTCGGCGCATGTGGCACCAGGATGCCTGGTGGTTCTCCGTGGTGGACGTGTGCGGCGCACTCACGGGCAGCGCCGATGCGGGCGCCTACTGGCGCAAACTCAAACAGCGGCTGGTGGCAGAGGCTGGGCAACCCGTGACGTTTTGTCACGGGTTGAAGATGCCGGCGGCGGACGGCCGGCAGCGCGAGACGGATTGCGCCAACACCGAAGGGTTGCTGCGCGTGATCCAGTCCATTCCCTCGCCCAAGGCAGAACCCTTCAAGCGCTGGCTGGCCCAGGTCGGCTACGAGCGCATCCAGGAAATCGAAGCCCCCGAGTTGGCTAGCGCCCGGCAGGGCGGCACCATTGCCGGTGATGCCCGCAAGGCGCTTGAGGAGAAAACCGGCCAGCCCGTGGTGAGCGCCAACAATCACCTGGCGCTGCAAACAACCCCTGCGGCTGCAGTAGCCATCACGACTTTTGTGGAAACACAAACAGAGGCTCTGGTGCAAAAGGGCCAAGGCAAAACGACTGCGTGCAAAAAAGTGGTGAGCAAGGTGGCCCAAACAGTGGCCGACCTGAAGCGCCCAGCCGGGAAGAAAAAATGAGCGCTACGAAGCGGACTTACAAGAAAGCTGAGCACAGCATCACGCGCTCATCGGCGGCTGAATACCTGACCTTTGTGGCCGCCGCAGGCCTGGGCGGCGTGGAGGCCCTCTACGCCGACGAAAACGTCTGGCTGGCCCAGAAGATGATGGGGCAGCTCTATGACGTCAACGTCCGCACGGTCAACGAGCACCTCAAAAAAATCTTTGTCGATAGCGAGCTGCAAGAAGACGCAGTTATCCGGAAATTCCGGATAACTGCCACCGACGGCAGACGAGCCAAGCGGCTGACAAAGAAGAAGGGAGGCAGTGATGCTGCCTAAGGATTGGCACCGCTCCACGCTGGGCGAAATTGCCCGTATCACCTCGGGCGGAACGCCTGACCGCAGCAAGCCTGAATACTGGGGTGGCGATATTCCCTGGGTCACGACGGGCGAGATTCAATTCAACACGATTACGGAATCTGCCGAGCGCATTACGCAAGCCGGTTTGCAGAACTCATCTGCCAAGCGTTTCCCGCCAGGCACTTTGTTGATGGCGATGTACGGGCAGGGGAAGACGCGCGGCCAGGTTGCGAAGCTGGGCATTGAGGCTGCGACCAACCAAGCGTGTGCTGCAATTCAACTCCAGGATCACTACGACCCCGACTTCTACTTTCAGTACCTGTCGTCCCAATATGAAGAAATTCGGGAGCTGGGCAACGCTGGCACCCAGAAAAATCTGAGCGGAGGAATTCTCAAGGGAGTGCCTGTTCCGGTACCACCGCATCGTGAACAGCGCCGCATCGCCCAAATCCTCTCCACCTGGGATCAAGCCATCGCCGCTGCGGAGCGGTTGGTTGCCAATGGTCAGCGACAAAAACAAGGGCTGACGCAGGCGCTCATCAGCGATAGCTCCAGGAAGTCGCGTGGCAAGGCGTCCCTTCACCGGGAGCATGCATCGTTGATCTTCTCGCCACGCTCGGTTCGCCGAAACGATGGGCTGGAACTGCTATCGGTCATGCAAGACATTGGCGTTGTTCCACGCAGCTCATTGGATCGAAAGGTCGTCATGCCAGAGGGTTCAACAGACGGCTACAAGCTTGTGGAACCAGGGGACTTTGTCATCAGTCTCCGCTCCTTTGAAGGTGGCCTGGAGTACTCACGATTCAGGGGATTGGTTAGCCCGGCCTACACCGTGTTGAAGTCGGCAAAGCCAATCGTGGAGGACTTCTACCGCCACTATTTCAAGTCACAGGAATTCATTGGTCGGCTGGCCGTTGCTGTCATCGGGATTCGTGACGGAAAGCAGATCAGCTATGACGACTTTGAATTCCTGAGGTTGCCATACCCCCCGATTTCAGAGCAGCAAACCATCGCAGATGTTCTGAATGCGGCGGAGCAGGCAGTTAAGCGCCACGAGGCATACCTACAACTTCTGCGCCGAGAGAAGGCTGCGCTCATGTCCCAGCTCCTGACCGGCAAGCGCCGCGTCGAGCTGCCCGCCGAAGAGGTTGCGGCATGAAGCGCCATCAGCCTTCCGCAGCACCCGCTTCACCCCTGGCCGCGACACCGCCCGGCTTGCTGGCCGCTTTGCGTGAACTCATTCAGCAAGGCCGCCAGCGCGCCTTGCGCGCGGTGGACATGGTGCAGGTGCAAACCTGCTGGGAGGTGGGCCGCCACATTGTGGAGTTTGAGCAAGGCGGCGATGCGCGAGCCGTTTACGGCAAAAGACTGCTGCCCGGCCTGGCCGAGGCACTGACCCAGGAATTCGGCAAGGGCTTTGACGCCACCAACCTGCGCCACATGCGGGCGTTCTACCTGGCATTTCCAATTCGCGACGCACTGCGTCGCGAATTGAGCTGGACGCACTACCGCGCGTTGCTGCGCGTGTCCGACGCCCGCGCTCGGCAGTGGTACATGGGCGAGTCGGCGGCGCAGAACTGGAGTTCGCGCGCGCTGGAGCGCCAGATCGGCACGCTGTACTTTGAGCGCCTGGCGCTCAGCACCGACAAGGCGGCGGTGAGCGCCGAGGCACTGGCCAACGTGGCGGCGCTGCCGCCCAACCCGCGCGCGTTCGTGCGCGAGCCGGTGATGCTCGAATTCTTGGGGCTGGCGGGCACGGGCAAGCTGCTGGAATCCAGCCTGGAGCAGGCCCTGATGGACAAGCTGCAGGGCTTTTTGCTGGAGCTGGGCAAGGGCTTTGCTTTCGTGGCGCGCCAGCAGCGCATCAGCACGGACAACAAGGACTTTTACATCGACCTGGTTTTCTACAACTACCTGCTCAAGTGCTTCGTGCTGATTGACCTGAAGACCACCGAGCTGACGCACCAGGACATTGGCCAGATGGATATGTATGTGCGCATGTACGACGACCTGCGGCGCGGCGACGGCGACAACCCCACGGTGGGCATTCTTCTGTGCGAGGACAAGGATCAAGCCGTGGTGCGCTACTCGGTGCTCCATGGCAGCGAGCAATTGTTCGCCAGCAAGTACCGCCTCATCCTGCCCAGCGAGGAAGAGCTGCGCGCAGAAATCCAGCGTGAACGCGAGGCTTTGAACGAGGCCGCGCGGCTGCGTGGGGAGGACGCCGCATGAACCCCACGCCCAACCCCCGCGAGCAGTACAGCGCCCACCTGCCCGCGCTGCACCTGCTGTGCAACCTGGGCGGGCGCTTTTCGACCACGGCGCAGGCTCATAGGCGCTGCGCCTGCGGTGCTACAATGCACTCAACACAGCCGCCACGCCTCTGCTTTTGCATGCGCAACCTTGGCGGCTTTTCTTTTGCCGGGCGAGGTTGCACATGGTGACCGCCGCCCTTGTGCCCTACGGCAAACCTGCGCTGAGCTACGCGCAGCAGGTCGCACAGTTGGTGGCGCGCGGCATGTCTGTCGCGGAGCCTGTGGCCGCCGAGGCCTTTCTTTCCAAGACCAGCTACTACCGCCTGAGTGCGTACTGGTTTCCGTTCCGTGTCAGGGGCACGGCTGGCGCCGTTCTGGATGTATTCGAGCCCGGGACCGCATTCGATCAAGTCGTTCAGTTGTACGAGTTCGACCGCGAGCTACGTCTGCTGGTGCTGGACGCGCTGGAGCGCATTGAGGTCTCTGTTCGCACGGCGGTGACCCACCAGCTTGGCATGGCGCATGGCGCGTTCGGCCATGAGATGGCTGGCAACTTTCACCCTCAGTTCAACCACGCTGAATGGGTGGCCAAGCTTAGGGCCGAAACCAAGCGATCAACGGATGCTTTTGTAGAGCACTTTCAAAGTTGCTACTCGGACTATCCCGCTATGCCCATCTGGATGTGTACCGAAGTAGTGAGCATTGGTGCGCTTTCTCTGCTTTACAAGGGAATGCAGAACAGCGACAAGGCGGCAGTCGCTGCAACGTTTGGGGTACATCCCAAACGCTTGCAGGACTGGCTTCATGTGCTCTCTTACGTGCGCAATGTCTGTGCGCACCACAGCCGTCTTTGGAACCGCGAGTTGGCGATCAAGCCGCGCGCTATGCCAGAGCCAGAATGGAACACCCCGCTTCTGCCCAGCAACAGCCGACTGTTTTGTGTGTTGCTGATGCTGACCGTGCTTCTCAATCGATCTGGCGGAAGTCTGGCGTGGCGAGGTCAATGCACAGGGCTGCTAAGGCGCCTAGCGACATCTCCACGCTGGCGCGCCGCCATGGGGCTACCGCCGAATTGGGAGGAACACCCACTATGGAAATAACCCCGACGACGCCCAACCCCCGCGAGCAGTACAGCGCCCACCTGCCCGCACTGCATCTGCTGTGCAACCTGGGCTGGCGCTTTTTGACCACGGCGCAGGCGCTGGCCTTGCGCGGCAGCACGCGCGAGGTGCTGCTGAAGGCCCGGCTGATCGAGGTGCTGCAAACGCGGCGCTACGAATACAAGGGCGAGTGGTATCCGCTGTCGCCCAGCGGCATCGACCAGATCGTGCGCGAGTTGTCGGCGCTCAGCCTGGCCGAGGGGCTGATGCCCGCCAACGAGCGGCTGTACGGCAAGCTGGCGCTGGGTATCACGGTGACGGAGTTCATGCCCGATGGCAAAAAGCACCAACCCACGATTGCCGTGATCGACTGGACGGACGCCGCCGCCAACCGTTGGGATGTGACCGAAGAGCTGGAGGTGCTGGCCGCGCAGGGCGCGCACCACCGCACGCCGGATGTGGTGGCCTATGTGAACGGCATCCCCTTGGTCGTCATCGAAGCCAAGCGGCCTGAAAGCGCCGGTGGCAGCCACCCCGCCAAGGCCATGGTGACCGAGGGCATCAGCCAGCACCTGCGCAACCAGCGGCCGGACGAGATTCCCAACCTGTTTGCCTACGCCCAGCTGCTGCTGTCCATCAGCCAGCTTGATGCGCGCTACGGCACCACGCACACGGCAACCAAGTTCTGGGCCAAGTGGCGGGAAGAGGAATTTGACGAGGCGCAGATGCAGGTGTTCAAGAACAAGCCCCCCAAGCCGGAGGTGCGTGCCGCGCTGTTCGACGGCAAGCCTACCGCACTGGCAGCGTATTTCGACACGCTGTGGAGCGCCCCCATGCAGGCCACCGAGCAGGATCGCCTGCTGGTGAGCCTGCTCACCCCGGCGCGGTTGCTTGAATTCCTGCGCGGCTATGTGCTGTTTGACCGCAAGGTGGGCAAGATCGTGGCCCGCTACCAGCAGTTCTTTGGCATCCGCGCGCTGCTGGCGCACATCCGCCAGAAGAAGCCCGAAGCGCAAGGCGGCGGCCGCGAGGGCGGCGTGGTGTGGCACACCACGGGCTCGGGCAAGAGCTTCACCATGGTGTTCCTGACCAAGGCGCTGCTGCTGGTAGATGCCTTGCAGGAATGCCGCGTGGTGGTGGTGACCGACCGCATTGACCTGGAAACGCAGCTCGCCCGCAACTTCATGACCGGCGGCGCCTTTGGCTCCAGCATCGCCACGCAGAAAGACGGCGAGAAGAGCCGCAGCCTGTCGGGCCGCGACCTGGCGCAGCGCATCGGCAAGGGCAGCGAGCGCATCACCTTCACGCTGGTGCACAAGTTCAACACGGCATCCAAGCTGCCGGAGTGCCGCAACGACTCGGCCGACATGATCGTGTTGGTGGACGAGGGCCACCGCAGCCACGGCGGTGAGACGCATGAGCGCATGAAGAAGGCTTGCCCGAAGGCGGCCTACATCGCCTTCACCGGCACGCCTCTACTCAAGGACGAAAAGACGGCCAACAAGTTCGGCCCCATCGTGCACGCCTACACCATGCAACGCGCGGTGGAGGACGAAACCGTGGCCCCGCTGCTGTACGAAGAGCGCGTGCCGGAGCTGGACATCAACGAAGAGGCGGTGAACCGCTGGTTCGAGAAGATCACCAGCAACTTGAGCGATGCCCAGCGCAGCGACCTGAAGCGCAAGTTCGCCAAGAAGGGAGCCATCTACGGTGCTGCCAACCGCATTGAGCTGATCGCCTGGGACATTGCCACCCACTTCAACGAGAACATCAAGAAGCTGGAGCTCGGCCTGAAAGGCCAGGTGGCCACGGACAGCAAGCTGGACGCCATCCGCTACAAGAAGGCCTTGGACGATACCGGCCTGGTGAGCAGTGCGGTGGTGATCTCGGCCCCGGACACGCGCGAAGGCAATTCCGATGTGCATGAAGATACGCTGCCCGAGGTGCAGAAGTGGTGGAAGCAAGCCATGGCCGCCTGCGGCAACGATGCAGAGGCCTACGAGAAGCAGGTGCTGAATGACTTTGGCGCGGACGGCGCCCCGGACTTGCTGATCGTCGTGGACAAGCTCTTGACCGGCTTCGACGAGCCGCGCAACACGGTGCTGTACATCGACAAGCCCCTGAAGGGGCACCACCTGATTCAGGCCGTGGCGCGCGTCAACCGCCTGCATGACGCCAAGCGCTATGGCGTACTGGTGGACTACCGCGGCATCCTGAAGGAGCTCGACACCGCCATCCGCGCCTATCAAGACCTGGAAACCCGCACCCAAGGCGGCTTTGACATCAAGGACTTGGAGGGGCTCTATCACCAGTTCAGCACCGAGTACAAGCGCCTGCCGGCCTTGCACGATGCGTTGTGGTCGTTCTTCCAATCAGTGTCCAACAAGCTCGACCGCGAGCAGTACCGGCAGGTGCTGGCGCCAAAGTTTGTGAAAGGTAGTGACGGCGAGGAATATGACGCGCGGCAGAAGCTGCGCGACGACTTTTACGCGGCACTGACCGCCTTCGGCCTATGCCTGCAAACGGCACTCTCGTCGCGCAGCTTCTTTGAGGACAAGAGCTTTTCTGAAAGCTTGATAGCCCGGTACAAGGCCGACCTGCGCTTCTTTACCGAGCTGCGCCAGACCGCCCGGCGCGACGCCATGGAGACGGTGGACTACAGCGTCTACGAAGAGCAAATCCGCAAGCTGGTGGACAAGCAGGTCATAGGCACCGAGGTGCGCGAACCCGAAGGCGTCTATCTGGTGCACCAGTTGGGGCAGGCAGAAGACCCGAAGGATTGGTCGGAAGAGAAGACGCGCAACGAGACGGACATGATCCGCACCCGCCTGCGCAAGACGATTGAGCAGAACCTGGCGGACGATCCGTATGCGCAGAAGGTGTTTGGCGAACTGCTGCGCCAGGCCATCGCCGAAGCGGAGGCCATGTTCGACCACCCTCTGAAACAGTACGCGCTGTTCAAGAACTTTGAGGAAAAGCTGGACGCCCGCGCCACCCCGGACATGCCGGATGCACTGGCCGACAAGCCACACGCCAAGGCCTACTTTGGCGCGATGCGCCTGGTGCTGGGGGATGTGGCTTTTGCCGCACTGAGCGGCGATGCGGTGAACCAGCTGGTGCAACAGGCGATGGCGATGGACACGGTGGTGCGTGACGCCGTGGCCGAGAACTCGCTCAACCCGCAGAACATCGAGGCCGCCATCCGTAAGGGCCTGCTGCCGCTGTTGTTCGGCACGCTGGGCCTCGACAATGCCAAGCTGGTGGTGGAGCAAATCGTCCAGATCACGCGTATCGGTCTCAGCAAATCTTGACCATGTACGCACCGGAAGGCACCGCCCAACATCGCGTCGCCTATGGTGACGAGGTGATTGCCTTCAGCCTGCGTCGCCAACCGTCCCGCACCGTGCCGCGAATCGCCATTCACGTAGAGCCGGATGGCAGCGTGCTGGTGGATGCGCCGAGCACGGCCCCTTTGGCCGATGTCTTGGCCGCCGTGAAGCAGCGGGCTCGCTGGATCAGTCAGCACGTCAGTGCCGCCAAGGCACGCTTGGCGCATGTGCTCCCGCGTGAGTACGTGAGCGGTGAATCGCTGCACTACCTGGGCCGGCGCTATCGCCTGAAGGTCGTCGTCAACCCGGCAGCCTCGGTGGAGGCACGCATGCGCGGTGCATTCATTACCGTGACCGTTGCGCAGCACGAAGCTGCCACGATCAGAGCGGCCCTGGATGCCTGGTATCGCCACCGTGCGCGCGAACTGCTGGCAGACCGCCTGGCCGCAGTGGCGCAACCGCTGCGGTGGGTTCGGCAGCTTCCGCCCATACGGCTTCAGTTCATGACCGTGCAATGGGGCAGTTGCTCGCCCGCCGGCCGCATCACGCTGAACCCCTTGCTGGTCAAGGCACCACGCGAGTGCATCGACTACGTGCTGCTCCATGAGCTGTGCCATCTGCTGCACCACAACCACAGCCCGAAGTTCTACCGGGCCCTGGATCGGCACATGCCTAACTGGCGGGCGGTGAAGGAGAGGCTGGACAACATGGCGGAAGAGATGTTTCGAGCCTGACGGCCATGTCTTCAAAACCCCAGCGAAGGGAGTGAAGGGAGTGAATGGAGAAATGGCACTCCCGGTACCATGGCAAGCTCCCCGTCCCTGCCACCCCTCCTGCACGTACCCCACCATGACCCGCCTGATCACCGACGAACTGGACATCCTTGCCGAGCTGGTACCCGCCCCCGGCCCGCAGGTCATCGAGCTGGGCTGCGGCGCAGCGCGCGTGGCGCGGCAGATGCTGGCGCGCTGGCCTGGCCTGAGCTACATGGGCCTGGAGGTGGATGCGATTCAGCACGCACGCAATCTGCAGGATCCGCCCGCGGGCATGCGCTTTGTGGCGGCGGGCGCGCAGGACATTCCCAGCGCCGACGCGCAGTTCGGCCTGGCGATGATGCTCAAGTCCCTGCACCATGTGCCGCTTGCCGCCATGGACAAGGCCCTGGCCGAGGTGGCGCGGGTGCTGCGCCCGGGCGGCTACCTGTATCTGTCCGAGCCCGTCTACGCCGGGCCGCTCAACGAGATCACGCGCCTGTACAACGATGAGGGCGCGGTGCGCGCTGCGGCCCAGGCGGCCGTGGATCGCACCCTGGCCGCGCCCGCCAGCCCCTGGCAGCAGGTGGCCGAGCAGCGTTTCGACATGCCGGTCGAGTTCAAGGACTTTGCAGATTTCGACCAGCGCATGATGCGCCCCACCTTTGCCGACCACCATATCGACGACGCCCTGCAGGCACGCGTGGCGGCGGCCTTTGCGCCGCACTGCACGGCGCAGGGCGCGCGCTTTGTGCGCCCCATGCATGTGCGGCTGCTGCAGCGCAAGAGCTAAAAGGCTGGCGCAGCCTCCAGCGCCAGCAAGGCCTGCTTGCGCGGCAGGCCGCCGCCATAGCCGGTAAGGCGCCCGTTGCTGCCGATGACGCGGTGGCAGGGCACGATGATGCTGACCTTGTTGGCGCCATTGGCCGCGGCCACGGCGCGTGTGGCCGTGGGCTGGCCGATGTGCGTGGCCTCCCGCGCATAGCTCCAGGTCTGGCCGTAGGGAATGGCGAGCAAGGCCTGCCACACGCGCTGCTGGAACGCAGTGCCCACCAGATCCAGCGGCACCGAGAAATCGCGCCGCTGGCCGGCAAAGTACTCGGCCAGCTGGGCGCGGGTCTGCTCCAGGATGGGGTTCATGCCCACCTGCACCGGGCCGCCGCGCGCGGCCTGAACCTGTGCCAATTCACGCGACACGCCGCTCTGGCCTATGAATTCAAGCAGGCACAGACCGCGGTCTGAGGCCACGGCCAGCATGTCGCCCTGGGGGGTGGGAATGGTGCAGGAGAGCAGAGCCATGGCTTTCTAACTTTCTAATCCTCTATGCCGCGCTGGGCCGGCACGCCGGCCTGGAAGGCGTGCTTGACGAGCTTCATCTCGGTCACTGTATCCGCGACTGCAATGATCTCCTCGGGGCAGCGCCTGCCGGTCAGGCACACATGCACATCCCTGGGGCGTGCGGCCAGGGCGTCCAGCACCTCTTGCAGCGGCAGCCAGCCGTAGATCAGCGGGTAGGTGATCTCGTCGAGCACGATGAGGAAGTATGCGCCCGACAGCATGGCCTCGCGCGCCCTGGCCCAGCCGTCGCGCGCCAGCTGGGCCGAATGCTCCAGGTCTTTGCTCTTCCAGCTGAAGCCGTCGCCCAGGCCCTCGATGGGCAGGCCGATCTGCTCGAACAGGCGGTGCTCGCCAAAGCGTGCCGAAGGCACCTTCATGAACTGGAAGACCTTCACCGCCTTGCCGCGGCCATAGGCGCGCAGCGCCAGGCCGAAGGCCGCCGTGCTCTTGCCCTTGCCGTCGCCGGTGTTGACGATGACCAGGCCGCGGCGCTCGCCCTCGGGTTTGTCGTGGCGTTTTTCTGTGGGTGGGGTTTCGATCTGCATGGGTGGGTTCTTCAAAAATCAGAGGCGTGGCAACGCCAGCCATTGCCCCGCCACCTGATGGATGGCGATGCGCTGGTCGAACACCTGTTCCAGCGCGCGGTGCGTGGCCGCATCCTGCGCCGCGCCATGGTGCGCCAGGCGCCCCTGGGCGATGATGGCCACGTCGTCGGCCTGCAGCGCCAGCGAAATTTCATGCAACACGCTGACCACGGT
>JAFEER010000022.1 GCA_018240985.1 Pseudomonadota bacterium | reverse complement strand
GGCAGCGAGCAAGACAAGGGCCGCCACCGCCGCCTGGTGCAGACGCTGTGCCCGCCGGGGCAGGAGGCAGGCATCCTGGCGGGTGTCAGCAACACCGACTTTCTGCACATCGTTTCGCTGTTCTACACCCGCGAGCGCCGCCGCCAGGCAGAACAGGAAGGCAAGCAGGGCAAGGATCTGCCCGCCGTCACCGGCAATCGCCAGGCCCTGCTGAACCTGCCGCTGTCGGCCTATCGGCAGTATGAAAAACAGGCCGAAGAGGGCCTGGTGCGTGCCGCCAAATTCCTGCACCTGCTGCACATTTACCGTATCTACGACCTGCCCTACCAGACCCAGATCGTGCCGCTGGCGGCCATCCTGGCCGACCTGGGCGATGCCTGGGAGCACGACAGCCACCGTGCCAAGCTGCGGCGCTGGTACTGGTGCGGCGTGTTTGGCGAGCTCTACGGCTCGGCCGTCGAGTCGCGCAGCGCCAAGGACTTCATGCAGGTACCCGCCTGGCTGCTGCACGGCGGATCCGAGCTCGCCACGGTGAGCGAGGTCATCTTCCGTGCCGACCGCCTCAAGACCATGCGGATGCGACTGTCGGCTGCCTACAAGGGAGTCAATGCCCTGCTGATGAACGAAGGCGCGCAGGACTGGCGCTCGGGCCAGCAATTCAGCCACACCGTGTTTTTTGATGAGAACGTGGATATCCACCACATCTTTCCCCAGGCCTGGTGCAAGGCGCAGGGCATTGCGCCGGCGGTGTACGACTCCATCATCAACAAGGCCCCGTTGTCGTTTCGCACCAACCGCATCATCGGCGGCGTGGCGCCGTCGCAGTACCTGGCGCAGCTGCAGGCGGGCCATGCCCAGGCTCCGGGTGTCGAGGCCGAACGCCTGAACCTCTACCTGCGCTCGCACGCCATCGATCCCGCCCTGCTGCGTGCCGATGCGGTGGAGGCCTTCTGGGCCGACCGCCAGCGTCGGCTGCTGGCCTTGATCGAGCGCGCCATGGGCCGTGCCGCGCTCACCGGCCTTGCCGCTGAAGAGGGGGAGGACATGGAGGCTGACGCCGACGCCCTGGAGGCGGGGATGGTGATCGCTGCCTAGAGGTACACGAAATTCGTGTTGCACGAATTTCGTGTAAAATGCCTCCCGTGAAGAACCTCACCATCACCGTGGACGACGACGTGCTCGAATGGGCGCGCATCGAGGCCGCCCGGCGCGGCACCAGCGTTTCGCGCATGGTGGGCGACTTCATGGCCGAGATGATGCGGCGCGAGGACGCCTACGAGCGTGCCTACCTCGCCTGGCGCACCGACGAACGCAGCTGGCAGGCTTTGCCAGCATCGAAAACGATAGTGCGCAGCGCAAGCCCGGCAAGGGCTAAGGCCGGAAAACAGCCAAAAACAGGGGCGGGTGCATGAACCCGGTCTTCGTCGATACCTCGGTGCTGATCGCCGCCGAAGACACGGCCGGCGGCGCGTTGCACCTGGCCTGCCTGGATTGGCTGGATCTGCTCTGGCGCACGCGCAGCGGGCGCACCAGCTGCCAGGCGCTGGTGGAGTTCTACGACCAGGTCATCACCGCCCCCGCGCCCCTGCCGCGCGGCGATGCGCGCGCCGCGATCCGCCGCTACCAGGCCTGGACGCCGTGGAAGACCGACGCCGCCACGCTGGAAACCGCCTGGGCCGTGGAGGCGCGCCATGAACTCGCCTTTGGCGACTGCCTGCAGCTGGCCTGCGCGCAGCACAGCGGCTGCGCGGCGCTGCTGACCCTGCATCTGCCGCATGGCAGCCTGTTTGGCGGCGTGGCCGTCTGGCACCCCTTGCAGCAGGCCCTGCCTGTCCCCGAGAAAGATACGCAATGAACGACGCAAACCCCTCCCTGACCGCAACCGCCCTGGCCCGCATACGCCCGGATGTGCGCGCCATGCATGCCTATGTGGTGCAGGGCGCGGATGGCATGCTCAAGCTCGATGCCATGGAGAACCCCTTCGGCCTGCCACCCGAGCTGCAGGCGGCGCTGGGCCAGCGCCTGGGCGCGCTGGCGCTGAACCGCTACCCAGGCACGCGCAGCAACGATCTGCGCGCGGCGCTGGCGGCGCATGCCGGCATGCCGGAGGGCTGCGAGCTAATCCTGGGCAACGGCTCGGACGAGCTCATCTCGCTGCTGCAGCTGGCCTGCGCCCAGCCCGGCGCCACGGTGCTGGCGCCGGTGCCGGGCTTCGTCATGTATGCCATGGGCGCGCAGCTGCAGGGCCTGCGCTTCGTCGGCGTGCCGCTGACGGCGGAGTTTGAGCTGGACGAGCCGGCGATGCTGGCGGCAATAGAGGAACATCGCCCGGCCATCACCTTCATCGCCTACCCGAACAACCCCACGGCCACGCTGTGGGACGAGGGCGCGGTGCAGCGCATCATCGATGCCGCGGGGGCGCAGGGCGGCGTCGTGGCGATCGACGAGGCCTACCAGCCCTTTGCCAGCCGCAGCTGGATCACGCGCATGCGCGCCGAGCCCGAGCGCAACGGCCATGTGCTGCTGATGCGCACGCTGAGCAAGTTTGGCCTGGCCGGCGCGCGCCTGGGCTACCTGATCGGCCCGGCCGCGCTGGTGGCCGAGGTGGACAAGGTGCGCCCGCCTTACAACGTGAGCGTGCTCAATAGCGAGGCGGCGCTGTTCGCGCTGGAGCATGCCGAGCTGTTCGCAGCCCAGGCGGCCGAGCTGCGCCATGAGCGCGAGCGCATCCTGCCCCTGCTGCGCGCCATGCCGGGCGTGGCCCGGGTGTGGGACAGCCAGGCCAACATGGTGCTGCTGCGCGTGCCCGACGCCGCCAAGGCCTTTGCCGGCATGAAGGCGCGCGGCGTGCTCATCAAGAACGTTTCTACAATGCATCCATTGCTGGCGAACTGCCTGCGTCTGACGGTCGGCAGCCATGCCGAGAACGACCAGATGCTGGCCGCGCTGCAGGC